>CAYMWC010000031.1:0-32994 GCA_964393695.1 uncultured Pleurocapsa sp. | reverse complement strand
TTACTGATTACTGATTACTGATTACTGATTACTGATTACTGATTACTGATTACTGTTTTTAAGCTGTTAGCTGTTAGCTTTTAGCTCTTAGCCTTTAAATTTTACCCACTACCTATTACCCATTACCCCTGATGACTGATGACTGATTAGTCCATATTAATCGGATCGACATCAATGGTCATGCTGACGGATGGAGGTAAATATGATCGCAAGTTGGAGAAATCGGGTAAATTGTCTTTAGCTTCTGTGGAAAACTTTAAGAGAATTTGCCAACGATAACGACGAGCAACTCGCATAATATTAGCTGGTGCAGGGCCTAGAATTGTGTATTCTGAACTTAATATATCACCCAAGCAATCGCATAAAGCCATAGCAGCTTGTTCTACTGCTTGAGGATCAGTACTACTGAGTTTAATTAAAATTAAATTGCCATAAGGAGGATAGTTTAATTCGGCTCTTTGGCTTAATTCCGTAGTACTAAAGCTATGATAATCATGGGTTTTAACTGCTTGAATTACAGGATGTTCTGGAGAATAGGTTTGTACAATTACTTTGCCTGGGATATCTCCTCTACCTGCTCTACCTGCTACCTGGGTTAAGGTTTGGAATGCTCTCTCGGCTGCTCGATAATCACTTCGATGCAATAATCCATCAGCAGCAACGATCCCGACTACTGTAACTCCTGCAATATCCAGTCCTTTGGTGAGCATTTGAGTCCCAATTAAAATATCTGCCTCTTGATTAGTAAAGCGATCGATTAACTGGCGATGTGCGCCTTTATTTCTAGTTGTATCGCTATCAAACCTAATTGTCCGTAAGTCAGGAAATAACTTGGCTAATTCCTGGGTAACTTTTTGTGTCCCACTCCCAAAAAACTTCAGATAGGGCGAACCACATTCAGGACAATTGTTTGGCTGAACACGAGTATGGTTGCAATAGTGACAACGCAAAAGTTTGGCTGCGCCTTCATGGGCATAGTGATAGGAAAGAGAGACATCACAATCTGGACATTCCATTACGTAACCACAACTGCGACAAGAGACAAAAGTACTGTGTCCCCGTCTGGGAATAAATAAAATCCCCTGCTGCCCTTGTGATTGCATTTCGGCGATCGCTTTTTGCAAAGATAAGCTAAAAATAGAACGATTACCTCGATTTAATTCTTGACGGAGATCAACTATTTCTACCTGGGGTAAAGGACGAGAACCAATTCTTTCTGGTAGGGATAGATAGATTGTTGATGGTTGATGGTTAATTGTTGATTGCTCACTCAATTCTCCCTCTACTGGGCGCAAGCCTTGCGCCCCTACTGCTACCCAACTCTCTAAAGATGGAGTAGCTGAACCTAAAATCAAAGGGCAATTAGCTAACTCTGCGCGCCATTGAGCAACTAAACGAGCGTGATAAGTAGGTGCGGGGCGATCTTGTTTAAAACTAGAGTCATGTTCTTCATCTAGGACAATTAAGCCTAAATTTGGCAGAGGTGCAAAGATAGCTGATCGCGTGCCGATCACTACTTGGGGTTCTCCTTGAATAGTTTGTCGCCAGGTGTCGTAACGTTCTCCATCAGAGAGTTGACTGTGATAAACGCATACTTGTGTTCCAAAACGAGCGCGAAAACGATCAGTTAATTGCGGGGTTAAACCAATTTCAGGTACTAAAACTAAAGCGGATTTTCCCTGGGCTAAAATTGGCGCGATCGCTTGCAGATAAACTTCAGTTTTGCCTGAACCTGTTATCCCATGTAGGAGAATCTGAGCATAATTTTGTTGAGCATTAATTACTGTTAAAGCATCCGCTTGGGCTTTGTTTAGTTCTTTAGGGCGATCGGCTGTTTGTGCCACTCCTTGTTCTTTACGGAGTATTTCTCGTTCAT
Organism: uncultured Pleurocapsa sp.; assembly: GCA_964393695.1. Classification (GTDB taxonomy): domain Bacteria; phylum Cyanobacteriota; class Cyanobacteriia; order Cyanobacteriales; family Xenococcaceae; genus Waterburya. The sequence continues at coordinate 31,118 of CAYMWC010000031.1, read as the reverse complement.
CAAGAACTACGTAGCCTAGTTCTTCAAGTTTTTTGACTGTCTTTGAAGTAGTTTTACATGAATCAATAAATTCTGTCAGCCATCCTTCTCCACCCTCATTTTTTAATAACTGTAAGATTTCTCTTTGTCTCGATGTCAGATCGTTTAAAAAGTCTTCTGCCACTAAAGTAACGGCAGTTTTTAATTTCGGTTTGGCGCGCTTGGGTGGTTCAAGATAATTTTCAATCCAACCTCTTTTATTCAGTTCACGAATACCTCGATTCGCACCTTTGATTTGATTTTTTAGATAGTTAACGCTATAGTCACCGTCTTTTTGCTGCTTGAGTAGTTTGAGAATCTGTCCTGCAACGGGGCTACAAAATGCTTCTGCACCAGGAGGAATAGCTGTAGTATTTAATTTAATTCGACGTTGCGATCGCCCTAACAATCCTGGAGGTAGTGCTACTCGAATTGTCTCGATTAAATCTGTACCATAGTAGTCGGCAATCTTCTCCAACAACTGCCAATAAGTATCAGAGAAAAATCCTGAAGTAATTATATCTTCAATCGGGCGAATTCGACTGATATCTAAATCGACTGGCGGAGAATTCAGTAAGCGAACTGCAATTCCTCCTATTACCTGCATTCCAAAAGGTACACTAACAATATCTCCTGAACCCACTTCTAAATCTTCAGGTAGACCGTAAGTGTATAAACCCTGTATCCCAGGACAATCTACCAAAACCATAACCCATTGTTGAGAGCCAATTTGATAATGGCTTTGGGGTTCGGCAACTATATGATGAGTCTGAGTATTGACTGGGGAGAAAGATAATTGGTCGTAACTTAGCTGAGACAAATTTTTAACAGTATCAGTTAACATTCAATAATATAATATTTTAATTTTAAGGCGGAAGTGAGAATTTTAAATTAATTAACTGTGTAATTTATAACATTAAAACTTTTTAAGTATGACTATGATTTATTTAAGCTCCTAAGCTGCTAACTCGCCACAAAAAGAGTATGTAAGTCAACACTTCATCACACATTTCAATTTTAAGTAAATCAAATTACATTTTTTATCGAGGTTTTGTGAAAAAATATTAAGCAGTTATTTCTAAGATAAAATTTTTAAACCAGCTATTGGTAATCTGACAAGCAAACACAAAAAAATGGTCTAAAACTAATATATTCAAGCTTTACTTTGAAAGTTTCAAGTCTTGAACTTATACTTTTTATAAGCAAAAAAATATTAAGAAAAGATATACTTTTGCAGTAAAAATACAAAAATATGAGACTTTAATTATTAAAGCATTAACTTGAAAAATAAACAAAATTAAATTTTAACTAAAGTTTACATCCCTTACTACTTTTCTCAACGATTGCAGCTAATTTACCAGTCATTAATAATCAACATAAGTAAAGCAAATATCAACTACTTTCATTAGTCAAAACTAATTATATTTTTCCCAACATTCAGAATACTTTTTTAAAAATAGGAAGGAAGCCAATGACTACAGTAAAATTAACAGGAAGTGATAGTTACCACGTAGACATTTCCCTCACTGAGAATGAAGATTTCAAATTAGTTGAAGCAGAATATTCTGATCAAGATCAAGATAGTTTTGATACTGCTAGTCGGCGCAAACTTCCCCTAGAAGATAATATTGGTGCTTTTTTCAAAGAAATGGCTCGTTATCCTCTTTTAACCGCAGAGGAAGAAATAGTTTTAGCTAACGATGTCAAATTAATGTTGCAGGTAGAAACCAAGCGACAAAAACTAATTGCTCAGAGACAACAACCACCAACTAAAGCTGAATTAGCAACAGCTATGGGCTTAGAATCAGAACGTCAATTAGATCTACTCTTATATCGTGGCAAAGTAGCCAAGCGTAAGATGATTCGTTCTAACTTGCGGTTAGTAGTCTCAATTGCCAAACGTTATTTAAATCGGGGAGTTCCTTTTCTAGACTTAATTCAAGAAGGTGCGATCGGCTTAAATAGAGCCACAGAAAAGTTTGATCCTAACAAAGGTTATAAATTCTCTACTTATGCTTATTGGTGGATTCGTCAAGCAATTACCCGCACTATTGCTAATGATGCCCGCACAATTCGCCTACCAATTCACATTGTTGAAAAACTTAATAAACTTAAAAAAGCTCAACGTAACCTCAAGCAACAATTACAGCGTAATCCTAGCGAAGTAGAGCTAGCTGAAGAATTAAGAATATCACCTTCCCAGTTGCGTCAATTATTAGAATTGCGTCGCCAATCTTTATCTCTAAATCATCGTGTGGGGAAAGCAGAGGATACTGAGTTAGTTGATTTACTTGAAGATAGCGAGTTACAGCTTCCTGAAGAGCGAATGAATGAAACCATGATGCGCCAGGAAATTACGGATGTTTTAGATGATGTTTTAACTCAGCGCGAAAAAGATGTAATTTGTTTACGTTATGGGCTATCTACCAGTCAACCCTACACTCTAGAGGAAGTAGGCGGAATGTTTAGCCTTTCCCGCGAAAGAGTACGGCAAATTCAAAGTAAAGCGATGCGAAAACTTCGTCGCCCTCAAGTCGCCCGTCGTCTTAAAGGATGGTTAAATTAGTAAACAGTTAGGACAGTTAGGACAGTTAGGACAGTTAAAAACTGCTTCTAACTGTTATGGCTTAGTAGCGAGAATTACTGATCATTCTACTAAGTAATAGGTAATGGGTAATGGGTAATCCCATTTATCCCCGAATGGGGACAAGGGGATTTATCCCGCGCTTCGGGGGACAATGTGGGTAATGGGTTTTTTCAAGTAGCAAGTAGCCAAAAAACTAGAAACTAGAAACTAGAAACTAGAAACTAGAAACTAGAAACTAGAAACTAGTATTTCAAAAATGTCCTAACGTTTTTACGTATGGCTATATAATAAATAAATTGATAATTTTAATTAAAAAATGTTGACGAAAGAGTGAAGTGTAGCTCAGAGATTTGATAATTGTTATCTTTAATTGCTATTTATGCTGATACTCAATTTTTGCAACTTGTGGCTGGAAACTATTTCCATAGTCACAGAATAAACCTATGACTAAAATTGATTAAAAATTAAGGTTTGTTATGTCTTTAGCCACAAAATTTTTTAGTTTACTTGGGTTGAAAAAAAAGGAAGAGTCACCTTACTGGTTGCGAATCACCACTAAAGTGCCTAAGTGTACTTATTATTTTGGCCCTTTTGATAATCCTTTAGTAGCCAGAGCTTCACAAGGTGGCTATATTGAAGATTTGATGGCAGAAAATGCCCAGGGGATACATATAGAATTAGAGCAGTGTTCGCAACCTTCTGAATTAACTATTTGCGAAGAAGAAGAGAATATTTAGGGCTTGCTCTCTAAAGTTAATTATTATAAAACCGTCTTGGAATTGAGCCGAGATCTAGGAAACCCCTATCGAGAGCTAAGTAGACAGGGGAAGTTCCTGATTAAGAGCGACGAGAAATAACAGGTGCAGCAGGAGTATCACTAGAAGTATCAGTAGAACGTTTTCTTCTTCTAGTCATTCTAGTCACTGGCTTTTCGGGAGTTTGCAATAAAAATGTCACTAATGGACGACTACGTAATTCTCGATTGATTAAACGCTGTAATCCACTTTCAATTTCTAAACGCACTTCTGTCCAGTTAACCTCCGTCTCACCATTGTTACTTTGGCTAAAGTAATTCCAGCGATCGCTTAAAATTCTTTCGATAGTTCTAACTATCAGTTGTTGTAATAAGGATTTTTCGACTGACGTTACTACTCCTTGTAAATGTAAAGCAGGAGATGCTACTAGATTACCAGACCAATCGATCGCTGCTGCCACCGTAACTAATCCTTCTGCTGCTAATTGCTGTCTTTCTGCCATTACATTATCTTGGACAATACCAGCCCGATCTACTAGTTCAATACCAGAGGTCACTTCGCCATTGACACCAATACTATTGGCGGTAAGCTCGATAATACTGCCATTTTTAATGATCACAATATTTTCTTCAGGAATACCCATCGCTTGCGCCATCCCTGCGTGTTCTACTAGCATTCGATGCTCACCGTGAACAGGTACAAAGAATTTAGGTCTGGTTAGATTGAGCATTAGCTTATGATCTTCCCGCGCACCATGACCTGAAACGTGAATTCCTTGACTACGACCATAAATTACCTTCGCTCCCTGCATCATCAAACGGTCAATAGTATTAACTACAGCAATGGTATTACCAGGAATGGGATTAGCAGAAAAGATAATGGTATCTCCTTGTTTAACTGTAATTTGTCGATGTTCGCCGTTGGAGATCCGAGTCATCGCTGCTAAAGTTTCTCCTTGTGAGCCAGTAGTCAGGATTAAAACTTGATTGTCTGGTAAACGATTGATTGAGCGCAAGGGTTCAAATAAGTCATCGCGACATTGAATATATCCTAATTTACGTGCATGAGCGATCACATTGAGCATTGAACGCCCTACTACTGCAACTTTCCGACCGTGTTTCTGGGCTAAGTCGAGAACCATATTGACTCGATGTACTGAAGAGGAGAAAGTTGTTACCATCAACCTACCTTCAGCTTGACCAAAAATGCGATCTAGATTGGGATAGACTGAACGCTCTGAGGGTGTATGTCCTGGCACTTCGGCGTTAGTCGAATCACTCAATAAACAAAGTACACCTTGTTCTCCGTATTCTGCGAGTTTTTGGAGGTCATAATGCTCCCCGTCTACAGGGGTATGATCAAATTTAAAGTCGCCTGTATGGATAATTACACCAATGGGGGTATGAATTGCCACACTAAAACTATCGGCAATGGAGTGGGTGTTGCGAATAAACTGGGCAGAAAAATGTTTGCCAATTTGAACAGTTTCTCTCGGCATAACACTTTTAAGAGTAGTGCGATCGCTGACTCCTGCTTCTTCGAGTTTATCTCCCAATAAAGACATTGCTAGCCGAGGCCCATAAATCACAGGAATATCAAACTGCTTTAGGTGATAGGCTATGCCTCCTATATGATCTTCATGACCGTGAGTAACAATCATGCCTTTGATGCGGTGAGCATTTTCTCGCAAGTAAGTCATATCAGGCAAAACAATATTAATTCCGTGCATTTGATCGGAAGGAAAACCCAACCCTGCATCTAGCAGAATAAGCTCGTCTTCATATTCAAAAACACAGGTATTTTTGCCAATTTCGTGTAATCCACCTAAGGGAATAATTTTTACGGTTGCTTGGTTTGCTTTTTTGATTATTTTGTTCATTTGGTTTTACTGTATTTTAGCTATTTGCTCTTTTCTCGTTTTATTTATTTGGTTCAATAAAAACTGTAAATTATGCTTAGATTTTTGGGCTGTGAAGTGGGTTCTAAGTTGTGAAAAACTGATTTCCTTCTGGTTATTTAGCTAGATTTATTAATACTTATATTTTAATTATTGCCTTTAATAACTATTTATGTTAATAAGCTGATTAATAAATTACAACTATGTTTTAGCCTAATTTGGCTTAATAAGAGCTAACTTTTGACTTAAGCCAGCTAAGAGTAATCAAATATCTGATTCCACCAGCAGATTTTGATCATAGCCTGTAATCTCACAAGCTCAAACTAAATCTAGTTGGTTTAAAACTGCTTTTAAATATTCTAGTAAATCTAATTGTAGCTCACATAAAGGGGGTCGCAACTTCCCTACATTCCATCCTTGTAGATTTAACGCGGTTTTTACAGGAATGGGATTGGTTGTCATAAATAAAGCTTTAAATAAAGAAAATAATTGCATTTGTATGGCAGTTGCCTGGAGATTATCACCTTTAACAAATGCCTCAATCATAGACTGCATTTGTTTTCCTACTAAGTGGGAAGCTACACTAACCACCCCAACACTACCCACGGTTAGTAAAGGTAAGGTAAGAGCGTCTTCTCCCGAATAGATGGCAAAATCAGGGTCAGTTAAACATCTTATCTGGCAGGCTTGCTCTAAATTGCCACTAGCTTCTTTAATCGCTACTATATTGTTAATTTTAGCGAGATTAGCAACTGTATCTGGCTCTAGGTTGCAACTAGTGCGTCCTGGGACATTATACAACATTATGGGAAGATCGGGACAGGCTTCGGCGATCGCCTTAAAATGTTGATATAGTCCTGCTTGGGGTGGCTTATTGTAGTATGGAACTACCTGTAACGAACCATCTAAATTTAGTTTAGCAGCTTTGGTGGTAGCTGCGATCGCTTCTGAGGTTGAGTTAGAACCAGTACCAGCCAGAATTTTAGCTTTACTACCCACAGCCTGTTTGACTACTTTAAATAGCTCATATTCTTCTGACCAACTCAAAGTAGGGGACTCTCCTGTAGTCCCGCATAATACTAAGCCGTCACTACCATTTTCCACTAAATGTACCGCCAGTTTTTCCGCAACCTCATAATTGACGCTGCCATCGTCAGCAAAGGGCGTTACCATTGCCGTAATTACTCTACCAAAGGGTTCCCCACTCATTAATTTTCTAGACAAATAATTAATTTAATTACTGATTTTTTATTTAGAGGTAATTAAAGCAATAATTACACACTAACTGCTGAACTTGATACATTTAGCAGATTTTTTTCCAATAGCAATTCGGCTATTTGAATGGCATTGAGAGCTGCCCCTTTGCGAATTTGATCGCCACATAACCATAGTTCTAAACCACAGTTATGAGAAATATCCTGCCGAATTCTGCCAACTAGTACAGGATCTTGCCCTGTGGCATCCATGGGCATGGGGAAATAATTACTTTGCCAATCCTCTACTAACTTTACTCCTGGGGCAGCAGCAATTAATTCTCTGGCTTGTTGTACGTCAAAAGGTTGGTCAAATTCGAGATTTATTGCTTCAGAATGAGCGCGTAGAATCGGCACTCGAACACAGGTAGCAGTTACTTTTAATTCGGGGGCATTAAAAATTTTTCGCGTCTCGTTAACCATTTTCATTTCCTCTTCGCAGTATCCCTGAGCATTTAGAGGGGAATTATGAGGAAATAAATTAAAAGCAATAGGATATGGTAAAATTTCCGCTTGCGGTTGTTTACCATCTAAAATGTCTCTTGCCTGGGTTTGGGCTTCTGCCATTGCCCTAGCTCCTGCACCTGAAGCAGATTGATAAGTGGCAACCACTACCCGTTTAATTGGCTGTACTTGATGTAAAGGATATATAGCTACTCCCATTAAAATCGTAGTACAGTTGGGATTAGCAATAATGCCTTGATGTTTAGCAGCAGCTTCAGGATTTATTTCTGGTACTACTAAAGGCACATTCTCCTCGAGTCGAAAGGCACTGGAGTTATCAATCACAACTGCTCCTGCTGCTACAGCTTGGCTTGCCCAAGTTTTGGAGGTAGAGCCACCTGCGGAAGCCAAAACCAAGTCAATTCCCTCAAAAGCTTGCTCACTAACGGCTGCTACAGTTATTTCTTGGTCTTTAAACTTAATTTTACTACCAGCAGAACGAGGTGAAGCTAATAACCTCAACTCCTTAATTGGAAAGTTTCGCTCAGCAAGCAGTGCTAATAATTCCTGACCTACCGCTCCAGTTGCGCCCAAAATTGCGACATTGACATCTTTAGACAATTAATCTGACCTCCATAACTTTAATATTTGGCATAATTTTTGAATAAACTGACGAATTTAAACTTTTTTGTATGTATCGTGTACTCTTAAAGAGTAAATATATAATTACTGAAATTAATCTTAATAATATAGTGATGGTTTAGCAAAAAGGTAGCTAGCGATCGCCTAGATTAAATGTAAATAATGTAAATATCGGTTAATCCTATCATAATGTTTCAAGTATGAACATTTCAAGTTGAGAAAATCAGTCATAAGCAGAAAAAATGTAGCTGTTGGGATAGATATATTATTATGACTATTGGTTAATAGGGAAAAATTGTTAGAGATAATTTTAATCAAACATGGATTAGAGTCTCAACGGCTAATCTTACTTGGGAAGTACCCATAAGTATTGCAAGTTTTAACTTAACTTTAAGTGAAAGTGAATCCCTAGCACGAGCCAAAATACAATTAACTAAGTAGTTTTGAGATAAAAACAGGAAATGAAAGTAACCCAGGAGAGACTTCCCGAAAGTCAGTTAGGCTTAAATATAGAAATTGCCCCCGAAGCGTCTCGCAATGCCTATGAAAAAATGGTACAAAACCTTTCCCGTTCCAGCAATATTCCTGGGTTTCGCAAAGGAAAAGTACCACGTCAAGTGCTATTACAAAGAATTGGTAGGGAACGGATCAAAGCCGCAGCTTTGGAAGAATTAATTCAAAAATCTTTACAAGCAGCAATTGAGCAAGAGGCAATTGAAGCTTTAGGTCAACCCAATTTACGTTCTGATTTTGAAGAATTATTAGGGCAGTATAATCCAGGGGATGCAATTACTTTTTCTGTGGCTGTAGACGTACCACCGACAATCGAACTTGCTGATTACACTAACCTAAGCGTCAAAGCGGAAGAGATACTATATCAACCAGAAAAAGTAGACGATTTTATTGAACAACGTCGCTTACAAAAAGCTGATTTAGTACCTGTTGAAGATCGGGCTGCGGAAATGGGAGATATTGCTTTTGTAGATTTTAAAGGCACACTGACGGCAGAAGGAGAAGAAGGTAAAGAAATCGAAGGTGGAAGTGCAACTAATTTTCAGGTAGAGCTAACAGAAGGAAAATTAATTCCTGGTATGGTTGAAGGCATAGTAGGGATGAAACCAGAAGAAACCAAAGAAGTAGCTGTCACTTTTCCTGAAGATTATCCACAAGAAGATTTAGCTGGTAAACCAGCAGTGTTTAGCATCACTTTAAATGAATTAAAAACCAAAGAATTACCCGATTTAGATGACGACTTTGCTCAAGAAGTCAGCAACGAAGAATTTGAAACGATGGATGCTTATCGAGAATCTTTAGTTAAGCAGTTTCAAGAACGGGCAGAAAACCAAACCAATAATAACATCAATTCAGCGATCGCACTTGCTTTAATTGAGCAAAATACCATTGATTTACCCGAATCTTTAATTCAGGAAGAAGTGACTAATGTTTTAACCAAAACCCTGATGCAAATGCAACAGATGGGTTTAGATGTTAGACAGCTATTTAATTCTGATAACATTCCCATGTTGCGGGACAATGCTCGTCCAGAAGCACTAGAAAATCTTAAGAAAACTTTAATTATCAAGGAAATTGCTAAACAACAAGGTCTAGAACCTGATCAAACTGCGATCAATGCCAAAATAGCAGAAATTCGTCCACAATTAACAGGTCAAGAAGTTGACGAAGACCGTTTACAAGCTATGGTTACAGAAGATTTATTAAGTGAAAATACTTATAAGTGGTTGCGTGACCAGGTTCAGGTAGAACTTGTTCCTGAAGGTTCATTATCTGAAGCAGAAGCAGAAGCAGAAACGGATACTGAAGATATAGAAGAAGAAGTAGAAACGGTGGAAGCCGAAGTAGTTACTGACTCTGAGTAAAGGGAAATTTGGAGAATTAGAGGCTGAAGGTAAATATTCAGTCTCTTTAGTATCTACCCTAATGATTAATTTAATTAAGGCATAATGAGAATAAGAGTTAAATCTCCCAACTGCGCATAACTATGCAAAGTTAATTAACAATACATAAAATACATACATTAGTAGAATTAGTTACCAAACTTTTGGCAAAAATCTATGCTAAGATCGCTTTCGCCTTACCGCTTTCTGGTTAGTCAAAACAGTTCCAATGTACAATCTAGTGAAATCACTGGGCGGTCAACGTTTGGAGGTTTCCTCCAAACTACGCCCACTCAAACCGTTGGTAATGTAGTCCCAATGGTGGTAGAACAGTCAGGGATTGGAGAACGAGCCTTTGATATCTATTCCCGTCTTTTGCGAGAGCGTATTATTTTCTTGGGTACACCAATCGATGACAAAGTTGCCGATTCGATTGTGGCTCAGTTATTGTATTTAGAAGCAGAAGACTCCGAAAAAGATATTCAGATCTATATCAACTCTCCTGGGGGTTCCGTGTATTCAGGCCTGGCAATATACGATACCATGCAACAAATACAACCAGATGTTGTAACAATTTGTTATGGAATTGCTGCTAGTATGGGAGCTTTTTTGCTATGTGGTGGTACAAAAGGAAAGCGGATGGCATTACCAAGTTCTCGCATTATGATTCACCAACCTTTAGGAGGAGCGCAGGGGCAAGCTACAGATATTGAGATCCAAGCTAGAGAAATTCTTTATATTAAACAAAGACTTAATGAACTGATTGCAGGACATACTAGTCAACCTTTTGATAAGATAGCTGCCGATACTGAAAGAGATTTCTACATGTCTTCAGAAGAAGCTATGGAATATGGCTTAATTGATCGAGTTATCAATAAGTCGGAAACAGCACTATCGTCACCTACTACCTAAAAATACTCCACTAGTACGAGGTATATATGTCTAAATACGACTCTCATCTAAAGTGTTCGTTTTGCGGAAAATCCCAAGAGCAGGTCAGAAAGCTTATTGCTGGCCCTGGGGTATATATTTGTGATGAATGTGTTGAATTGTGTAACGAAATTTTAGATGAGGAGTTGATTGAAGAGGGAGCGGTAGTATCTTCCCCTGCTGTACCGAATCACCCTGACGCCAAACCGTCTAGAAGAAAAACTGCTAAAACGGGGGGTATTTCTTTCGGTGATATACCTAAACCCATAGAAATTAAAAAGTGTTTAGATGAACACGTTATTGGTCAAGAAGAAGCCAAAAAAGTTCTGTCCGTTGGAGTATATAACCACTACAAGCGTCTTAGTTTAGTAGATAAAGCGCAAGATACGGAAGATCCTGTTGAGTTACAAAAATCTAATGTTTTGTTAATTGGGCCAACAGGTTGTGGTAAAACTCTCCTAGCTCAAACCTTAGCCACAGTTCTACAAGTCCCTTTTGCTGTTGCTGATGCTACGACTCTCACAGAAGCAGGTTATGTTGGGGAAGACGTAGAAAACATTTTACTCCGTTTGTTGCAGGTGGCGGATTTAGATGTTGAAGAAGCTCAAAGAGGAATTATTTACATAGACGAAATTGATAAAATTGCCCGCAAAAGCGAAAATGCTTCCATTACCCGTGATGTGTCAGGGGAGGGGGTACAACAAGCACTCTTAAAAATGCTGGAAGGAACAGTAGCTAATGTTCCACCTCAAGGCGGTAGAAAACATCCTTATCAAGACTGTATTCAAATTGATACTAAAAATATTTTATTTATTTGTGGTGGTGCATTTGTTGGTTTAGATAAAGTAGTAGAGCGTCGCTTAGGTAAAAAATCTATTGGCTTTATTCAAAAAAGCGAGAATTCCTCGTTCAAAGAAAAACGTACTGCCGATATTTTGCAGCATTTGGAATTAGATGATTTGGTAAAATTTGGCATGATTCCTGAGTTTGTGGGTAGAATTCCTGTAACCGCAGCTTTAGAACCTCTAGATGAAGCTGCGTTGGTGCAAATACTGACTGAACCACGCAATGCCATTGTCAAGCAATACCAAAAACTACTAGGAATGGATAACATCGAGTTGGAATTTACCGATGGTGCAATCAAAGCCTTAGCAAAAGAAGCTTATCGACGCAAAACTGGCGCAAGAGCATTACGGGGTATTGTTGAAGAATTAATGCTGGATGTGATGTATGAAATTCCTTCTCGTAAAGATGTTGGTAAATGTACCATCACTGAGGAAATGGTGGAAAAACGTTCTACTGCTGAGTTGATTCTACACCCAGCTTCCTATCGCAAACCAGAATCAGCTTAAGTACGTCTGCTGAATTAATTTTACATTTGTGATCTCTAACTTAACCTTCCAAATTGTTTTCGCTGTCTTCAACTTTAGTTTGTGAAGAAAAATCAAGAGGAAAATTCAAAGGTTGTGTTGAATTGTGTTGATTTTTAGGTTTTAGGGAATCTTTGAGGTCACGAGCTAATGTTATAAATTCTGAGGGCATCATTACTAATGTACTGGTATTATTTTGTGCACCGATTTCGGTTAACATTTGTAATCTTCGTAATTCCAGTGCAATAGGATTGTCAGAAATTTTTTGTGCAGCTTCAGCTAACTTAATCGAGGCTTCTTGTTCAGCAGAGGCTTTAATGATCCGAGCGCGTTTTTCTCTGACTGCTTCGGCTTCTTGTGCCATTGCTCTTTGCATCGATTGAGGAATTTCGACATCTTTAATTTCGACTCGTTTAATTTCTACTCCCCAAGGTTCGGTAATTTCATCGACAATTTCTTGCACTTTGAAGTTAATTTTGTCTCGATTTTGCAGCACGTCGTCCAAAATGTTTTGTCCCACAACATTGCGTAAAGTAGTCATAGCTGCTTGATAGACGGCTATATTGTAATTTTCTACTTGATTAATTGCTTTGGCAGGATTGATGATGCGATAAAAAAGAACGGCATTAACCTTAATAGTGACGCTATCGGCGGTAACTGTTTCCTGTGGATCAATATCAACAGTTTTGGTACGAATATCAACTTGAGTTTTTTGGTCAATTCCAGGCAAAACCCAATAAACTCCTGGCCCTTTTGTACTATGGTAGCGACCGAGACGAAAAAGAACACCCCGTTTGTATTCTTGGTCAAGCCTTAAGCCGCTAATCCCCAGCATAATCACTGCACCGAAAAAAATACCTAATAAAGAACTCATATTCTTCCGTTAATTCTTCTCTATTTTTTATATTTTAACGTTGCTGATTTAAAGCGTGAAACTGTTGATAATACTAAGCTAAGTTGCTAGTAACAATATATTGAGCCTGAATGGGGAGTCAGAATATAGGAGTCAGGAGTCTAAAGTAGCATAATACTAGAGATTATTAGCTTTGGTTTGACTGTGTAGTAATTCCCATAGAGCCTGATTATTAAAATCTTTAATAGTCATGCTAGCACCTGCATCCAGGAGAGTTTTGGAATCATAAGTAGAAGTTACGCCGATGGTATAAATACCTGCACCAACTGCGGAATGAATACCCGCAGCCGAATCTTCAAAAGCGATCGCATTTTGACTAGTTACTCCTAAACGACTTACAGCTAATTTATAAGGAGCAGGATGGGGTTTACCTGGAGGAGCTTCTTTTGCCGTAATCACTGTCGGAAAGGTATCCTTCAGACGCAAAATTTTGAGCATATAAGTTGCATTGTCTTCGGGTCCATTGGTGACAACTGCACGTTTAATGGCTAGTTGTTCTGTAAAGTTAATTAATTTATCTAATCCAGGAGTTGGTAAGAGAGAATTAACGGTGCGTCGGTAGGTCTCTTCTTTTTCAGTGGCTAGTTTCCAAGCATCTTCTAAAGAAAGTTGGGGAATAATATCTTGAATTATCTTGGAATTAGTTCTGCCAGAAATTCTTTTTTGATAAAAAGTACGATCAATGTCGAGATCGAATCTCACCAAGATGTCTTGCCAAACAGCAAAGTGAATTGAATCTGTATCGGCTAAAGTACCATCTAAATCGAATAAAATTGCTTCTAACATCAAGCTCGTCTCCTGATCTTGTCCGTCATTACTATTAACATTTAATTCGGTCTTTAACTATGTTTCTTTGCTACTCTAAAAGGAAGGAGCAATTACTTCAAGCAAAAGTTGAACAGCTATGAGTTTTTCAGAACGCGATCTTAAAAAGAAATTAGAGGAAATGGAAGCACAAATCAATCAGAAAACGGCTGCTAATTCCTCGGAATCTAACCAGAAAGCAGCTTTTCCCCAATTTGAAATTAATCCTTCTCCTCAACTACAAAGCTGGATTAATTCGAGTCGGGCTTGGTTTAATAGTTTACCGAAAGTGGGCAAGGCTGCGGTAGCCATTAGTACAGTGTGGTTAGGTTTTTCGATTTTAGGCGCGATAGTACACGTAGTTAGTAGTCTACTCAGCATTGCCATTGTTGGTTTGATTTTATATATTGGCTATCGCTGGTTTAACAATAGTTCTGATTAATAAGCTTTTAGCTTTTAGCTGTTAGTAGAAATAAGGAAGAAGTAGCTACCTGCTAAAAGCTAAAAAACAATAATTAATAATTATATCAATAAACTAGCAGCTTGAGTGGAGGATAATGATTTAGAGAATAGATATCCTTGTCCATATTTACACTGCAAATCTAGCAGTTGAAGGCACTGTTGTTCCCTTTCAATACCTTCGGCAATGATGTCTAAATTAAAAACCTCTGCCAGCTTGATAATTGTTCTGACTAATTCTAATTGATGGCGATCGCTTTCTAGATTTTGGATAAAAGAACGATCAATTTTGAGGGTATCTACAGGTAGACAATGTAAATAACTCAAAGAAGAATAGCCAGTACCGAAATCATCCATCGATAGTTGCACTCCCAAAGTTTTTAATTTTCCTACCGTCGAGAGAACCAAATCTACATTTTTGATAATTTCGCTTTCTGTAATTTCTAGCTTCAGACAATGAGGATTTAAACCAGTGGTTTGTAAAATTTGGGCAATAATATCTCCCGCATAAGGTTGAGAAAACTGTTTGGCAGTAATATTAACGCTAATAAATATTGAGCCAGTTCGAGGATATTCTTGTTGCCAACGAGCCAGTTGTTGACAAGCTGAACGCAAAACCCACCAACCAATGGGCATAATTAGTCCTGTAGTTTCTGCTAAGGGAATAAAATCAGCAGGAAAAATAGTACCTCGAATGGGATGTTGCCAACGGATTAAGGCTTCAAAACCAACTAATTGTCGATTATCAAGTTGGACAATTGGTTGATAGTGTAATTCAAACTGATCTTGCTCAATTGCTTCTCTAAGATCGTTTTCTGACTTGCAATTTTTCAGATTTTGGAGATACACCGCCGACTCAAAAACTACATTACAGGCTTTACCTTGAGTTTTAGCCTGATGCATGGCAATTTCAGCATTCTGCAACAATTTAATTAAATCAATAGTAGCAATAGTAGTATCAGTATTTTGCTGGTCTTGATTACCAAGATTGCTCTCTGGGTAATTGTTTATATCAGATAAGCAAGCAATACCAATACTAGTAGTAATCAAGATTGAATAATCCCCAACTTTGATTGGTAAAGAAAACTCCTGTTGAATTAAGCTGGCTACTTCTGACGGGTAATTTGTCTGCTGACAGTCAACTAGTAAAATCGCAAATTCATCACCCCCCAACCTAGCAATTAGATCTTGACTACGTAAACAAGATTTAAGTCGCTGGACAATTTCTACCAGCAAGCGATCGCCAATTAAGTGACCAAAATTATGATTAACCTTTTGAAAGCAATCTAAATCTAAACACAAGACACCAAATAGGTATTCTGAATGTAGTTGGAATTGCGATAATTCTTTAAGTTTTTGAATAAATAGCTGGCGATTAGGTAGCTTAGTTAGTCGATCATGAACCGCTTCGTAATTAAGTCTGGCTTCTATTTGTTTACGTTCAGTAATATCAGTCTGCGAGCCAACTAGACGCTGTACTACTCCCTGATCATTACTAACAGCAAGACATTTACAGTACATTGAACGGTATTCTCCATCTTGATGTAACAGAGAATATTCCATTTCAAATTGAGTAATCTCTCCCTGCCAACAGGCTGATAAGTTACGTCTTAAGCTGGGAATATCTGTGGCGTGAACTCTAACCAGCCACTCTATAGGATTGTTTTTAATCTCTTCATTATGACAACCCACCATTGCTTTCCAGCGAGGTGAATAATAAACTTGATTGGAATTCAAATTCCATTCCCAAAGACCATCATTCGTTATTTTGGTAGCTAGGGCATACCTTATTTCACTATCTCTCAGAGCTTGAAGTAGTTGTTCTTCTTTAGCTAACTCTTTCTGGGCAACACAAATCGTGTTGTTGCCTTGTAGTAACTCTTTATCTATTGACCAGGATAAAATGCCATTGAATAGATAGTGGTTTGCTAAGTTTTCCACTAGATCAGATTTTATTAAATTTTATAATGTTGTTTTTGGTTGTTAACCAATATATTAGGGCAAAATAAACTATTATTTTACTCTGGAATTATTCTCAAAAAAATGCTATCAGAAGACATTCCCCAAAAATGTATTTTATAGTACAAAAACTCGGCGCAAATGTTAGATATAGTAAGCTATTAAGTACTTAAGCTGCATATTTTCAACTTTGAACTTTAAAATCCATACTTTCTAATTGATAAGCAGCAAGAGAATTTAAAATTACTAGTTTAAGAGTATTAATAAGTTGCTTGTAAGCACTTGTTAACTCCAGATGTTGTTGCCAAGTAATTAATAAAACCCGCAAATGATCTCCATAAATGCCTGTATCAGTGGCAGCTTCTTAGATAATTTTTTCAATGTCGTTATATTTTGGGTGCAGGCACAAGACCAGACTTCGATAAGAAAGCATCAATGTTTTTTAGAGTTTGCAAATCGGCTGTTGGTAATTTCTGAATCTGATGATTATGTTTATCTGCTTCTAAAAAAGCAAATGCCTGACGAAATTCCTGGGGAGTGGTGTTGATCGGTGAGTCAAAATGACAGGAAATGAGGCGAGTAAACTGCCAACGAGCGATCGCATCTGCCCAGCGTAAAGTTTCTTCAGGGGCGCGGTTGAGAATTAAAGTCTGTAAAATCGGTGCTACCAATAAACGACCATCGCCACGTAAAATTTCAAAACATTCTTCCCAGTTGGTCTGCCATTGAAAAGGGTATAATCCCCAGTAGGCTTGAGAAGATTTATCAGGCGATCGCCAAGCATCTACAAGAATTTTGCCCAGACTCGGTACTTCTAAGACACTTGAGCGAAAATACATCGCAAATAAGCAAATCCTTTTCCAGCCACGCTGACGGTTGCCTTGGGTATCAATAATCGGCTCAACTGCACTATCTCTGGCATGAAACAATAAAGGATAAAGATCTTGTTCAATAATCTTGGGTGGTTGAGCAGGAATAGAAACAACCGTATCCGTAACCAATAAAGTTTGCGATCGCTTGTGAAAAAAAGCAACCTCTTCAAAATGCCCCAGTCTCAGATCAATGTCGCCTAAAATAGCATAATCAAATTCAGCAGCAAAAGGTGTTTGACTACTATCTAAAGGTAAAACCTGAGTTCGTTTGGTAGGAAACCCCAGCCAACTTAAGGGTAAATTAACAGGGAAACTCCACTGCTGAGGAGCAACAAATACTGTTGCTTGGGGAAATTTACGCGCAAAAGGGCCAACGAAAGTCTTATGTTCTAAACCTGAAATTGTCGGCAGGATAATATATTGAACATCTCCATACTGCTCGACTAATTCTTGCACGAGGCGAACACATTCGGGAGTAGGGGCAACAGGGGCATATACTAACAAGCCACCAGCTTCCAGTCTAACTACAGTCATCCGAATTGGGACAACCACATAAAAAATCCCTTGGAGTTGCTCAAAAGTCCAAATAGTATCTTTGACCACCTCTTGTCGAATGGTGCGCCGTTTACTATAAGGATAGATTGGTACGGTTGCCCAATATCGCCAATAGTAATCTTGAGAATTGGCTGGCGAACAATTGAATGTCCTTTCTACCTCAATCACTCTGCATCTTCTCCCCTAAACAATATTTATTGCTTAATCTAGTTCACATATTGTCTCTAAAAATCGGTATTTAGTAAATTATGAGCTTTAATTTGATTGTTTAATGTTTTACAATTGCTACCAAGAAGCTACGGATTACAGTATTAATCTGAGAAGTAACTGCAATTAACCCGATCTTAAATGAAGCAAAATCAGTTAAAGAATACGGATAATAACAAAACTCAACAGGTACTATACAAAACACTTTTCCTCGAAAGTTTGACTGTAACTCTCGCTTTAGGAAGCGCGATCGCTATGGAAGAATCTCCTGGACTTCATTTTGAAGAAGAAGGATTTATTACTTATGTATCTTGTCTCCAATTGTTGATTGCAGCTATTTTGGCAGGGAAAATTTTTGGGTGCGAAAGAGCAACTCGTAATTCTCAAACAGCTAAAAGCGGACTGTTCTGGCTGATTATCAGCATTGGTTTGTTTTTTTTAGCTTTGGATGATGGCTTAGAAATTCATGAAAAAATTGATTTATGGTTGCATAGTTTTTTTCAGCTTCAAGAAACTAATTTCACTGATTTTGCTGATGACATCATTGTGGGTGGATATGCCTTGCTCTTCTTAGCTTACATTGCCAAGAAATGGCAGACAATTCAAGTATATAAACCCTCTTTCCGATTTTTTAAAATTGGGTTCATCTTAACAGTAGTGATGATAATTTTTGATTTAGTGAGTAATAACGATTATTTCACGTCATTATTCATAGAAGATCCTGCCCAGGGACGAGTCATTAGACAAATACTTGGTGTTTTAGAAGATATGATAAAAATCTTTGCCGAAGGAATTTTTATTGTCGGAATTTATAAGTGTTGGCAGATAGTAAGTAAGTATAGCAATCCTATTTGATTCAAGAGACTGTAATTTTTGTCATAGGGAATAGGGAATAGGAAATAGGAAATAGGAAATAGGAAATAGGAAGTAAGCTGTCAAGTATTTAATTTGTCTATTGAGGTTGACGGGGAGACGAGGTGATACTAAATCCTGTTCTCATAGGTCACTTTAAGGTGATGTAAGTCAGAAGTCAGAAGTCAGAAGTCAGAAGAGTTACAACTACTTTTACAAGATTAATAAAGGTATATTTTGTCAATCGGATTTAGTATGACAAGGTGACAAAGAGATACGCTTAACAAAATTTCCCCCAGTCTCCAAGTCCCCAAGTCCCCAATTCTTCTGACTTCTGACTTCCCCATAGCGGTACTAAGAACTTAAAACTAGTGTTTTGGCATCTAATTGTTCTAATGTGCCAATATTTTCTAAAGCAATTTCGTTACAAGTGCGCTTGATAAGACCACACAAAGCCTTGCCTGGCCCAACTTCAATCACGTTGGTTATGTTTGACTGAGAAAATTGCAGCATAATTTCTCGCCAGCGTACTGAACCTGTCATTTGTTGTGCCAATCTACGTTTTAATTCTTCTTGGTTAATAGTAGCGATTGGTTCAACGTTTGATATGACTGGTATTTTCGCGTCACTAAAGCTTACTGAATCTAAAATGGTTAAAAATTGTTCTGAAGCTGATTGCATTAGAGGAGAATGAAAAGCGCCTGAGACATTAAGTGTCGTGACTCGTTTAACTTTTACTTGTGCTAATATTGCTTTTACAGCTTCTGGAGTACCTGATATTACTACCTGTTGTTCACTATTATCGTTTGCCAGAACTACATTGGGTGTTTTTTCTAAAGCTGTCGCTAGTTCAGAGCGATCAAATTTCATCAATGCAGCCATTTGTCCCCCAGCAGCACTATCCATTAATTCCGCTCTTTTTTTGACCAATCTTAGTCCCGATTCAAAGTCAAAAACCCCTGCTGCGTATAAAGCTACGTATTCACCTAAACTATGACCTGCTACTAACTGCGGTAAGTCAATTCTCTCTGTCAATAGGTCTACCAAAATTGATTCAATAACATATAGACAAGGTTGAGTATAGAGAGTACGAGCTAAGGTTGATTCATCTCCTTGGCAAATGTCTAGTACCGACCAACCTAATACTTTTTCTGCTATCTCTAATTTAGATTTGGCAGTAGGAAGAGCTTGTAAATCTACTCCCATTCCTACTACTTGAGAACCTTGTCCTGGGAAAACCCATGCTGTCTTTGTCATTGATATAGGATTATGTTTATTTGTGTACTAAAAGTTGCTGATGCTATAAAAAGTCTATTGTGGTAAATAACTTAAGATTTTTTTTATAAACAGCTATGCAAAAATTATCTCATTGTACTGTCAAACTTGTCGATCAACTACTTAAAATCACCTAAGATATCTTATTTAAGAATTTTGCTATTGATTTTAGTTATTTGAGACTCTAAAATCCGATTGAGCCAGCCTGTAAGATATTTACGGTTAGCTGCTTTTTCTTCAGGATCATCAGTATTTAAAGGATGAGGAGCTAATCCTTGAACGGCAGCAGTTGTCACACAAAACATTGATTTCTGGAAACTTTCGCAAATCTGAATGCGGATATCCCCTTCACCGCGAATACTGTGATGACGATAAAACTGATGTAGATAATCAGGTAAAAAATGACGCATATCTTGCATCAATAATGTGGGTGGAATTCCCGCTCCACCAATGGGTAAGGGATCGGCGTATAATGCCCCGTAATTAAACATTCCTGGATCATAAGAGATGTCATAAGCCTGAGCATTGTAAGATACTGTACCTGTAAAAGGAGTTCCTCGAAAGAAAACAGCTTCTACATAAGGTACAGCAGTATCAGCTAAAAAAGTCAAACCTGCTGATTTAGGGAGAATCTCGTATGCTTGCTCACGCACCTTAACTGTGTAAGTAATTGGTCGAGCAGCATCCGCCACTAAACCATCGAGGATAAATTTAACTACGTCAGGAATGCATTTAATCTCACCGCGATCATAACTATCGGATAAGTTAATAAAAATATCGCTCATCACTCGCCAAAATTGACCTAAAGCACTGTAGTATGACATTTGACGCATTTGCTCAGGCAAAAAATCTTTGAAGGCTGAGTGTAGAGCCAACATAAAAGGATTGTATTTAAAATAGGCTCGAATGAGTTTTTCCGTAGTGGCAGCAAACTCAGGAGTATCAAGATAAGCATCTAAGCCACCACCACCATGCCAAAACATTGTCTTCATACAATATTCGGCATATTCGTAATTAATGCGATCGTGCCAGATAAACTTAGCAATTTTGTTGGGATTGACTTCGCCGTTAAAGTATTTAAAAAAGGGAAATAGCTTTAAAAACTGTGTATTAGCTATGTAACATAAATTAATCGAATAGGCATCTAAAACCACCCCATAGCTTTTGAGAATACCAACAACTTCCATGAGATTTTGGGGAGAATCATCGAGAAGAGCATCGCCTTTTTCTAGTCTGGCGATATATTCGTCTATTAATGTTGATTTTGAACGTTTAACCGCACTGCTAACCATAATTAAGTACCTAGGCAAAATTAATTTAACATTTGGATAAAGTAGCAGATAGCAAGAAAATCAAAAACTTCTGACTTCTGACTTCTGACTTCTGACTTCTGACTTCCGCGTAGCGGTACTAGCCACCTGTTAGCAGGGCGATCGCCTGTACTTCGCTCCAGTGAGTTACCCAATCTGGTTTCAGACCAAAGGCAACAATCAAGAGCAATAGGACAAAAGCTGGGGCGTGTTCTTTCCATTTCACAGGTGGTAGTTGAACTAGACCTTCAGTGAGGCGACCAAAGAATACCTTGTTGATTACTAATAAAAAGTAAACCGCCGTTAAACCAGTTCCTACTAAACACAACAGAGTTGGTATCGGAAAAATGGGAAAACTACCTCTAAATACCAAAAATTCTGAGATAAAACCCACCATTCCAGGTAGTCCTGAACTTGCCATAACGCCCAGAATCATGAAGCCTCCAGTCACAGGTAGTCCTCTTTCGGGGTTAAGTAAACCTCTTAAATAATCTACATCTCGTGAGCCTGTTTTTTTGTAAACCATGCCTACTAGTAAAAAGAGAAAGGCAGAGATCAATCCGTGGCTAACCATTTGAAAGACGGCTGCGGTCATGCTGAGACGAGTAGTAGCGGTTGCTGCCAGCAAAATATAAGCCATGTGAGCAATTGAAGAATAGGCGACCACTTTCTTCATATCCTTTTGGGCGATCGCACAAGAAGCTCCATACAAAGCACTAATACTGGCTAAAATAGCTAACCAAGGGGCTAAATAAACCCAACCTTCCAGAAATAAACCAACGGCAAAACGTAACAAGGCATAAGTACCTAGTTTTAATAATACTCCTGCTAATAAAACCGAAATAGGCGTAGATGCTTCGACGTGGGCATCGGGTAGCCAGGTGTGAAAAGGAAAAATCGGAATTTTAATAAAGATACCAATCAGCAATGGTGCAAGTAATAATAACTGACTACCTAAAGGTAGAGTATGCGATCGCAGTACCAGATAATCGAAAGTATTTTCGCCAGTTAACCACACCAAACCTAAGAAAGAAGCTAAGACCAAAATACCTGATAAGGCAGTATAAAGTAAAAACTTCATGGCAGCATAGCCCCGTCTTTCACCCCCCCAGATGGCAATCAAAAAATACAGAGGTACAATTTCCAACTCATAAAACAAGAAAAACAAGAGTAAATCTTGAGCTAAAAATGCTCCTGCTGCTCCACCACTTAAAAGCAAGAGCATGGCGTAATATAAGTTTGGTCTTTGAATCTTGGGATTGGTAATCACAATAGCAATTAGAGTTAAAAGACTATTGAGCAATACTAGAGGAAAAGAAAGACCGTCAATTCCTAGATGGTAGTTCAAACCAATCCATTCAATCCAAGGAATATCTTCTGTAAACTGAAAGCCTTCGTGTTGAAAATCAAACTGAAAACTCAGAATGATATTAATAGCTAAAACACTCACTGCTGTAATAATTGCGAGATTGCGAGGATTCTTACTAGCTAAAGGGGTTAAACCGATTATAGCTGCACTCAGAAAAGGAATGAGAATTAAGGCACTGAGCATGATGCTTGATTATCTTGCGAGATTAAATAAAATCTGGTGAAAAAATTATTTTAAAAATTGGGATTTTACCTGGATTGCGATTACAGGATCGATGACCAATAATTTGTGACCATTGACCATTGACCATTGAGCATTGACCACAGCAAGAATCCAATGGCAATTAGCATTGTGGCAATATAAAATTGCGATTGTCCAGAAACATTGTATTTTAAAGCGTTACTGCTAAAAATTGTGGCTAAACTAACTAGATTAACTGCACCATCAACTACATAACGATCTATCCAGGCGGTAGTTTTAGCTAATTTAGCAACTGCTGCTATGACAGTAATTTCATAAAGCTTATCGATATAAAAATCATAAGCTAAGAAATCTTGCACAAATCGGACTGCAATGTTGCTAGATCTTGCCCAGGCTTTACGTATCCTGATGCTCAATCCAATGGCACAACCCAAAGCACCTGAGAAGATTAACAAAGGAGTCGCATATTGATTAATCAATTCTGGTTGCTCTAAAGATAGAGGAGCGTTAGGACTTAACCACAAAGACCATTGTATCGGGGCAAAAGTAGTAATTAATGTTACCACCATCAAAGAAACCATTGGTACTGCCATCTGCCAAGGAACTTCAGGGGCGCGACGGGTTTTTACTTGGGGTTTACCCAGAAAAATAACTCGAAATAATCTGGTAAGGTTAATTGCCGAAAAAGTGTTAACAAACATCACCAACAGTAATAACCACCAATCAACATTCCAAGAGCCACTAAACCAGTGTTGATAAGTCCAGAACATCCCCAAAGGAGCGAATGCTATTAGCCCTGCTGAGCCGACTAGAAAAGACAAACTAGTAGCAGGCATTCTTGAGCCTAATCCCCCCATTTCCGTCACATTTTGATTATTAGTGGTTAAAATAACTGAACCTGCACTCATAAACAACAAAGCTTTGGCGATCGCATGACTAAATAACAACAAGAAAGCTATATCTACTTGTCTCAGACCGACGGCAATAAATACCAAACCTAAATAAGCACTAGTAGAGTGAGATAAAGCTCGCTTAATATCAATCTGGGCGATCGCTATTAAGGAAGTACCAATAGCTGTAACCGCACCCACAATGATCAGGGCGTAGGCAGAAATTGGTGAGAGAGTCGTTGCTGGCTCTAGTTTGATTAGTACATAAGCCCCAGCCGAAACCACTACCGAGTTACGCATAATGCCTGCGGGATTAGGCCCTTCCATCGCCTCATCTAACCAAAGATTTAAAGGAAATTGAGCGCATTTTCCAATTGGACCAGCAATTAAAGCCAAACCCAACAAAGCAGCTACTGTCGGATTAAGCTCGTTTCCCTCTACCCAAGTTTTTAACTGCGAAAAGTTTAACCCCTCACCATAATTGGAAAGAGCTACTATACCCATCAATAAGATAATGTCTCCTACCCTTTTAGTTAAAAAAGCATCTCTGGCTGCGGTTACTACTAAAGGTTGAGCATACCAAAAGCCAACTAAAAGATAAGTTGAGAGAGTTAAAGCTTCTAATAAACAGTAACTCAAGAGCAGAGAATCACTGAGAGCTAAACCTACTAAAGCTGCTTCAAAAAACCCCATCAAGGCAAAAAAACGCGCCAAAGACCAATCTTTTTCCATGTAGCCTAGAGCATAAATCTGTGTAAGCAGGCTAATCCCTGTAACTAGCTCCATTGCACCAAAACTTACTGGAGACAACTCAATCGATAAGGTTAAATCTAGATCGGCAACTTGTAACCAGTGAAAAACAAATTGTTGTGCTTCTCTCGCCCAAACGAGATTAAAGATAATTGAACTATGGATAAATGCCAGCAATGTCATCAAGATATTGAGATACGCTGCTGGACGCGGTCCCGTCTGGCGAATAATACCCAAAGACCAAGGGAGAGTCACAATCGCTCCCATCAGGCTATAGATAGGTATAATCCAGGATTTTTCTAATAAAAAGTCAGTCATCAAAACTGTTTAGAAATTTACAATACCAAAATTTATAGTTATCGCGTATTTTAGTAAGTCAGCTAATTTTTTAGTTCTGCCAACTTTTAGATTTACTATTTTTCTTGAAACTTAATCTTATCAGCTATTCTGCCCTTAAATACCATTTAATTAAATTTTGCTGGCGTAGGTTGAATAATGTCATTACCAGCTTAAAAACAGTCAATAAAATGGAGATTGACTCGAATTTTGTCTACAATATCTTCATTTTTGTAGGTAACTGCTGCCAGATTAAATAACTTGATTAAGCATTTATAACTATGCCTTTTTAGTTAAATTTGGTCTTAGATTAGATTTTCAAGTCTACTAGTACTAATTATCTTGACTAACCACTGCCGTTCAAACTTTTGAGAACAGGACTACTTACTTCCCAATTAGCTTTAGCTAAGTATCATCAACTCTTACAGCGAGATTTGAGGCAGTCTGACAATCCAAAAACCAGGACAAAAGAACGCCACACTACATCAATATATCTTATTAAAATCTACATCTAGTAAACATTATAAATAAATTATAAAAAGTATATATATTGCTAATCATTTGTCGTGCTACTGTCTTAAAGGGAGATTTTTTCGCTCAAGTATTAATTATTATTAACAATCAAATTAAAAAATATAATCATGTTTTATGTTGTCAAAGTACTCACGGTTATTTATGCTTGATTATGGGTAGATAAATTAGCCACTCCCGTGTTTTTCTGACTTTGTAATTTTTGTCAAGGCAGCGCGAGCTTCCCCTAAAATATAACCCCAGAAAAAATAATAAAACTCATATTTTAATGTGAGCCTGGAAGATCGGTTTATTGACCACAGTAAAACGTGGAAAAGCATATAAAGCTGATAAAGTGAAACAATGACAAATGGCAATTGTGTCATAGGTTGCTAGCTACCCATGTGACTCATATCTTGGTTGGAAGAGAAAGAAATTAGATTTTTCAGTCTCAATCCAAAAAAACAGTTAATTAATTAAACGTAACTGGCGATCGCCAGTTGTATAAGGAGTAAAAATTATGTCAATTGCAGTCGGAATGATTGAAACCCTTGGTTTCCCTGCGGTAGTAGAAGCAGCAGATGCCATGGTCAAAGCAGCTCGTGTCACCTTAGTAGGATACGAAAAAATTGGCACAGGTCGTGTAACCGTAATCGTCCGTGGTGATGTATCAGAAGTACAAGCTTCAGTAGCAGCAGGAACAGAAAGCGTGACCAGAGTCAATGGTGGGCAAGTTCTTTCTACTCATATAATTGCTCGTCCTCACGAAAACTTAGAATATGTTCTGCCTATTCGTTATACCGAAGAAGTAGAACAATTCCGTACTTATTAATTTTCTTTTGAGTAGAAATTATTAGACCAGTTTCAACTTAAAAAATTTAAGTCATTAAAAAAAAAGGTGATGAGCCTTATTCGTAGCCCATAAGGATTAGGCTTACGCCCACCCTCAAGGATCGCCAAACAATAATTCAGGAGTAAAAATTATGTCAATTGCAGTCGGAATGATTGAAACCCTTGGTTTCCCTGCGGTAGTAGAAGCAGCAGATGCCATGGTCAAAGCAGCTCGTGTCACCTTAGTAGGATACGAAAAAATTGGCACAGGTCGTGTAACTGTAATCGTCCGTGGTGATGTATCAGAAGTACAGGCTTCAGTATCAGCAGGAACAGAAAACGTTAGTCGAGTCAATGGTGGACAAGTTCTTTCTACTCATATAATTGCTCGTCCTCACGAAAACTTAGAATATGTTTTACCCATTCGCTACACCGAAGCGGTAGAGCAGTTTCGTGAAAGCGTTAATCCTCGTCCTTTGAGAAGACCATAAATTCATCTAAGTTAATCTAGGCAGTATGGTATGCAAATAGCCCAAGTTCGTGGCACGGTAGTTAGCACTCACAAGGTTCCCAGCATGAGAGGCATTAAGTTGCTTCTAGTTCAGTATATTGATGAGCAAGGTCAACTATTACCCAAATATGAAGTAGCAGGAGATTTAATTGGTGCTGGTTTGAGTGAATGGGTTTTGGTTAGTCGAGGTAGTGCCGCTCGTATTGAGGCTGGTCAAGAATCTAAACCACTAGATGCTACTATCGTTGGCATTATTGATACAGTCAACCTAGAACGTATTGCCCTTTATAGCAAAAAAGAGGTAGAGCGTTTGTCGTAGAACTTTAAAGTCAAAGGTATACCTAACATCAATAGATGACAATATAGCCTAATTCAATTAATAACAAAGATGGTTAAATTAGTTTAGGAGGAATTGAGACAATGGTAGCCCGCACTAAAGCGGCTCCCCCGACTCCGTGGTCAAATAATTTGGCAACACCACAAGTAGATAAAAGTGCTTACGTCCATTCGTTTTCCAGATTAATTGGAGATGTGAGGGTAGGAGCAAATGTTTTTATTGCGCCTGGTAGTTCTATCCGAGCGGACGAGGGAACACCTTTCTATATTGGACCTAATAGTAACATTCAGGATGGCGTAGTAATTCACGGTCTAGAAAAGGGTCGGGTAGTTGGTGACGATGGTAATGAGTATTCTGTCTGGATTGGCAGTAATACTTGTATTACCCACATGGCACTGATTCATGGTCCAGCTTATATTGGTGATGAATGTTTTATTGGTTTTCGCTCAACGGTATTTAATGCCAAAGTAGGGGATGGTTGCGTTATTATGATGCACGCTCTCATTCAAGATGTGGAAATTCCTCCAGGCAAATATGTACCATCAGGGGCAATGATCGTCAATCAGCAACAAGCGGAACGCTTACCAGATGTCATAGATAGCGATCGCTCTTTTGCTAACCATGTTGTCGAAATTAACGAGGCACTTTTGGCTGGTTATCGTTGTGCCGATGATGAGGCCTGTGTCAATCCTAAATTTTACAATGCCCACGAATCAGAGCAGACAAACACCAATCTGACTGCCGATGTCCATAATGAGAACGATTATATAAATTCAGTAGGGAATATGAGTTTAAGTTCAGATATTAGAACCCAAGTGCGATCGCTTTTGGCGCAAGGTTGCATTATCAGCACTGAACACGCTAACCAACGCCGTTTTAAAACTAAGTCCTGGTTAACTGGTAGTCAAATTGACAGCCGCAAAGAAAACCAGATCATAGCTCAGTTAGAATCGATGCTGCGCGAATACCAAGGGGAATACGTTAGATTAATCGGAGTTAATCCCCAAGCCAAGAAGCGAGTTGCAGAAGTAGTAATTCAACGACCTGGAGATATTCCAGGAGAAGGAACAATTAAAAGTGTTGTCACCCACACTAATGGCAGAAATCGTAGCGATAGAAAGCATTCTGGCTACAGTAATGTTACTCAGGGTAGTCTTGATGGAGATGTTGCTCAACAGATCAATAGCTTAGTAGCTCAAGGTTGCAGTATTGGGATTGAACGCGCTAGCCAACGTCGTTTTAGAACTAAATCTTGGTTAACAGTTGGTCAAATAGATGGTGGTACTAATAAAGTGTTTAGTGCCATTGAGCAAGCGATGGCGGAATATCCAGACGAATACATTCAAGTGATTGGTGTTGATGCCGATGCTAAAAGAAGAATAGCACAAGTGATTGTTCAACGTCCTGGAGACGCACCTACTCAGTCTACCAAAAACTATTCCAATTCTAACTACAATAATAGTAACGGCAACAGTAATTACAGCAGTACTAGTGGTGTTGGTCGCTTGGGTGCTAAAATTATTCAAGAAATTCGTTCCTTACTCGCTGCTGGCTTCAAAATTGGCACAGAACATGCCGATCAAAGAAGGTTCAAAACCAAATCTTGGCAGAGTTGCGCTCCTATCGAGAGTAGCCGTGAATCGGAAGTAATTGTTGCTTTAGAAGATTGTTTAGCAGAACATTCAGGTGAATATGTTCGCATGTTAGGCATCGATCCTCAAGCTAAACGCCGAGTTGCTGAAACTATTATCCAAAGACCTGGAGAAAATTCTTCAGCTAGAAGCAACGGTAACGGCAATAGCAACAATCAAAAAGGATATTTTGTAGCTGATTATACTAGCGGTAATCAACACAGCGACAATCGCCCACCTAGCTATAACGAATTTAGCAAACGTCATTTAAGCGATGAAGCGATTCAAGAAGTACGCTCTTTACTGGCTGCTGGTTATAAAATTGGCACGGAACACGCCGATCACAGAAGATTTAAAACTAAATCTTGGAAAAGCTGCTCTCCTATAGATAGTCGTCATGAGTTAGATGTCGTGGCTTTGTTAGAAGTCTGTCTAGCTGAACACAGGGGTGAATATGTGCGCCTGCTGGGAATTGATCCTAAAAACAAAAAGAGAGTATCCGAAACAATTATTCAACGTCCTTAAAATAGAGGTCTGTCAAGTTTGAATTGATGGGTTGAGGTAGGCAGGGAAGTGGTGAAGTAGTGAAGTAGAGAGGTAGAAGAGTAGACTACTCCAAACACTCCACTATTCCCATTACCCTTCTTGATAATTTTGACAAAACAATAGCCTTCTAGAGGTTGCGTCCTTCTCAATCGGACAAGGGAACAGTTGCTTAACATTTTATGACATGACCACAAAATTACTTCAACAATTGTTCCTGCGCCCATTATTAAAACACTACCCCCAATGATTTACCTACCACCCCCGCAACCTGTTTTGAATAAAGATATACGGATTAGTGGTGACGTTGAAATTCATCCTACGGCTTCTTTAGCACCAGGAGTGATTTTACAAGCTGCCCCTAATAACCGTATTGTTATTGGTGCCGATGTCTGCATTGGCATGGGAGTCATTATTAATGCCTGCCAGGGTTCAATTGAAATAGATCACGGTGCTATTCTGGGGGCGGGAGTTTTAATAATTGGAACAAGTAAAATTGGTAATCATGCTTGTATTGGTACTTCAACTACAGTATTCCAAGCCAATGTGTCAGCAATGACTGTAATTGAACCTGGCTCAATTATTGGTGATCTTTCACGCCAAATAAATTTAGCTCAGAATCAACAAAATAGCCAAGCTGATATTCACACGCCAAATCACGCTCATCATAGTCAAAAAACTAGCAGGAAGAATAATTCTACGACTCCACCTCAACCCAAGGTAACGCGAAATTCTCCAGAAGAACAAAATTCTGTTTCCAGTCCCCAAGTGGAAAAAATTGAAACATCAGTTGAACCAACAAGAGAAACTGAAAAAGTTCCCGTTGTCGGACAAGTTTATATCAATGAATTATTAGTAACTCTATTTCCCCATAAGAAAAGCCAAGCTGATAATTCTGAAAACTTCAAATAGTAACTTGAGCAAGATAATTATTCGGAGCATCTGAGTATTACAATTTTCAATTAATGACAAATTTTTTTTTGCTCTTTAATGCTTGAATAATTGTATTGTTTGTTGAATAAAATCTAGCCCAAAGTTTTGAAATGTACTTTAATTTAAGCCAATTTTTAACCCAATGAAATATTTATATCTACAAAGATTAATTGTTTAATAGTATCTCTACAATACACTTAGGCTAAAGTTTATTAAGTTAAAAATAGCAAAATTACTCACAAGTCATAATTAAGTATAAATACTTAAAAATAAAACTTGGATGTAGTTACAAAAAGAAAAATTCCGATCAATTGAATTAATGTTATTTTTATGACATTAACAATTCTTAATGTTGACATAGTAGAGAGCAAAATTCATTAGTTTAATTAATATTTTGCACAAAATAATTAAATCAAAACTAAGGCAAAATAATGAATAAAAGATTAACATTCATGCTATGGTATTAAGATAAGAAATTGCCAAATAAAATAGCTGATTCTGCTATTTAGATTAGAGCAACAATTTTTTTAAAGACCGCAAAGATATCTTTCTACTGATTTTTTTAACGGTAATAGAGTCTGTTAGACCAGTGACTCTATATGAAAGTAAAAATTAAGCGTTTTAATTATGGAGGAATGACCAAAGATGGCAACTACGACAACTGCGGGGTTTAAAGCTGGCGTACAAGATTATCGCCTTACCTATTACACTCCAGACTACACTCCCAAAGACACAGATTTATTAGCTTGTTTCCGTATGACTCCTCAGCCTGGTGTTCCTGCTGAAGAGTGTGCTGCTGCTGTAGCTGCTGAGTCCTCTACTGGTACTTGGACAACAGTTTGGACAGATGGTTTAACTGACTTAGACCGCTACAAAGGTCGTTGTTATGAAGTTGAACCTGTTCCTGGAGAAGACAATCAGTATTTCTGTTTTGTCGCTTATCCTATGGATTTGTTTGAAGAAGGTTCTGTAACTAATATTCTTACTTCTTTAGTAGGTAACGTTTTTGGTTTCAAAGCTCTACGTGCATTACGTCTAGAGGACATACGTTTTCCTGTAGCTTTGCTCAAAACTTTCCAAGGACCTCCTCACGGTATTACTGTAGAGAGAGACTTATTAAACAAATATGGTCGTCCTTTACTAGGTTGTACTATTAAGCCCAAACTAGGTTTATCTGCTAAAAACTACGGTCGTGCAGTTTATGAAGTTCTCCGTGGTGGTTTAGACTTCACAAAAGACGATGAGAACATCAACTCTCAGCCTTTCATGCGTTGGCGCG
>CAYMWC010000030.1:0-33588 GCA_964393695.1 uncultured Pleurocapsa sp. | reverse complement strand
TGGTTGTAGTTTGTAGTTGTAAGTAAGATTAAGCATTTTCGACCTCTATGCTCAGGCCAATGTTTCTATCTGACTACATATTTTACAAAAATACAATATTCATTGTAAAAACATATCTAAAAGTACTTTTATATTGTTAAACCCTGTTCAAAATTTATGAGGGGCTGTGTGCTGAATTTAGTTCAGCACTTTAAACGCCCCGTCCCGTCGCTTTTAGCGAGGGTCTTCTTTTGAAAGAAAGATAAAATAGAAAATCTTAAAGATACTCAGTTTATGGTTAAGTCTGCTCCCTCTCCCCTCAATCAAGAAAGAACTAAAATAAATTATGCTCCTCAATCTGAATTAAAAACCGTTGCTTTAGATGTAACTGGAATGAAATGTGCAGGTTGTGTGAAAGCTGTCGAAAAACAACTAGAACAGAATACAGGAGTAGTGTCTGCTTGCGTTAACTTGATTACTGAAGTAGCAGTAGTAGAATACGAGGCTCAAACTCTTAATCCAGAAACCTTGGCAGCTAATTTAACTCAGACGGGTTTTCCCACACAACTACGTCAGAGCGATCGCAGTATTTATCAAATCGCCCAAGAAAATCAAGCCAAACGTCAACGCGAAGCTCAACAGCAAGTTTGGCAATTAGTTACGGCAGTCATACTTCTATTATTTTCAAGTATTGGTCATTTGCATCATTTAGGTTTCCCTTATATACCTATACTGAGTAATATTTGGATTCATTTCGGGTTAGCGACTCTGGCTTTATTGATCCCAGGGCGATCGCTTTTAGTGGATGGCTGGCGCAGTCTAGTTCAGGGAATGCCTAACATGAATACCCTAGTCGGGTTGGGAACTAGTAGTGCTTATTTAGCTAGCTGTGCTGCTCTATTTTTTCCTCAGTTGGGTTGGGAATGTTTTTTTGATGAACCTGTAATGCTGTTGGGTTTTATTTTATTAGGGCGTACTCTCGAAGCTAGAGCCAGAAATCGCGCCTCTAATGCTTTAGCTAAACTTGTCTCACTACAACCCCCAATTGCTCGTTTAATTGGCAAACAAGAGCAGACTCAGACGATTGAAATTCCCGTTGAACAAGTTAAACCAGGAGAATGGCTAAGAGTCTTACCAGGCGAAAAAATTCCCGTAGATGGCAAAATTGTAGCTGGAGAAACCACTGTAGACGAATCAATGTTAACAGGAGAATCTGTAGCAGTAGCGAAAACAATTGCTGATTTAGTGCGAGCAGGTACAATCAATCAGTCGGGAGTAATTACCCTAGAAGTGACTGGGATTGGTCAAGATACTGCTTTAGCAAAGATTATCGCTTTAGTAGAAGATGCTCAAACTCGCAAAGCCCCTGTACAAAAGCTGGCAGACAGTATTGCAGGTTATTTTGCCTATGGAGTAATAGCGATCGCTCTGCTCACTTTTTGTTTTTGGTATTTTATTGGCACAAACATCTGGGATTCTGTCTTGCTCACTACTTCCCACTCGATGTCCATGTTTATGGAGGAGACGGTAGTAACAACTTCGCCTTTATTACTTAGTTTAAAACTGGCGATCGCGGTATTAGTAATTGCTTGTCCTTGCGCTCTTGGTTTAGCTACTCCCACTGCTATTTTGGTTGGTACTAGCATCGGTGCAGAAACAGGGATTTTAATTAAAGGTGGCGATATTTTAGAGCGAGTTCAACACTTAGATACCATTATTTTTGATAAAACAGGAACACTCACTGCTGGTACACCACAAGTTACCGAATGTATTCCTTTAGCAGACATAGCAACCGAGGAATTATTGCAACTAGCAGCAGCAGTCGAAAGCGGTAGTAATCATCCCCTAGCCCAAGCAGTTATCCAAGCAGCACAACAACAAGATTTATCTTTACCAGCAACTACTAATTTTCAGAGCGTTTTAGGACAGGGGATCTCAGCCGAGGTAGCAGGTAAAAGAGTCTATTTAGGTAATCAAAACTGGTTGAGCCAACAAGATATTATTATCAGCCACGAGTATCGCTTACAAGGAGAATTATTAGCTAAATCTGGTAAAACCGTAATTTATTTAGCTTTTGCAGATATATTACAAGGTTTAATAGCGATAGAAGACAGTATACGCCCTGATGCTGCCCAAACCGTAGCACAATTACAAGAGCTGGGATTAGAAATTGGCTTACTTACAGGCGATCGCCCAGAAGTCGCCCAAGCGATCGCCGATGAACTCAAGATCACGCAGGTATTTTCAGAAGTAAAACCAGCAGATAAAGCCCAAGTAATTAAATCTCTCCAACAGCAAGGTAAAATAGTAGCCATGATTGGCGATGGAATTAATGATGCCCCTGCTTTAGCACAGGCAGATGTCGGAATATCCCTTCAAGGCAGTACTGATGTGGCGATCGCAACTGCTGAGATAGTATTAATGCAAAATCAATTGGGAGATATTCTTAAAGCTATCAAACTCAGTCGAGCGACAGTCAATAAAATTAAACAAAATCTGATCTGGGCTTTAGCTTACAATGTTATTGCTATTCCCATAGCAGCAGGAATTTTATTACCTCAATCTGGTTTACTGTTATCGCCTATTTTAGCAGCCGTAGCAATGGCATCTAGCTCTCTAATTGTAGTTACTAATTCTCTCTTATTAAATTTGAGCATTAAACAATAAACATCGTTGGTAAATGATACATGATAAATGATCAATGAAATGACTTCCCTTTGGCTCTCATGACTGTAAAACCTGTAATACATAGAGAAGAACATATCCTAATTGTTACCGATGGCAAAGGACATCGAGAAATTCGTCTCCAGGATGAAACTTATTCTCTGGGGAGAGATTTAAAATGCAATATTGTGCTGCAATCTCAATTTGTATCTCGTCATCATGCCACCCTAATTAAAAGGCGAGAAGAAGATCATAATTACTATCGGATTATTGATGGTGACACTGAAGGGAGAACAAGTGTTAATGGATTATTGATTAATGGCAAAAAAGTGAGATTTCATGATCTTCAACCTGGAGATAAAGTAATTTTTGGGCCTCAAGTAGAAGCAGTTTATCAATATCGTGAGTACGATATCTTTCCCACTATTCCCCCCGATGATCCTTATGATATTACCTTGATTGATCCTTCTATGGTTGATGATTCGGAAGAAGGATAGTTGTCAGAATGGGAAATGAAGATTTTTCAGGTTTGTTGGGTCAAGATCAGGCTGTTGAGTTATTGCAACAAGCGGTAAAATTAAATCGCATCGCTCCAGCTTATTTATTTTTAGGCTCTGCTGGGATTGGGCGCAGTATAGCAGCTAAAATTTTTACTAGGCTTTTATTGAGTGTTGATGTACCCCCACAAAAATATCCCCTAATCGAAAGAAAATTAGCATCAGGCAACCATCCCGATTTACTATGGGTAGAACCTACTTATTTAAGCAAAGGTGAATTATATACCGCTTCGGAAGCTTATGCTAAAGGTTTACCTGCTAAAATCCCACCAAAGATCAGGATCGAACAGATTCGTAATCTCACTCAGTTTCTCAATCGCCCTCTCCTAGAAGCAGCCAGAAAAGTTGTGGTTATCGAAGCTGCTGAAAGTATGGCAGAAACGGCAGCCAATGCTTTATTAAAAACTTTAGAAGAGCCAGGTAAGGCGACACTAATTTTGCTTGCTCCTGATTTAGACTCGTTACTCAGTACTTTGGTATCTCGCTGTCAGCGTCTTCAGTTCTATCCTTTGTCTGAAGCCAATTTAACACAAGTATTGCAAATTAATGGTTATCAAGAGATTTTAGAGCATCCTGAACTAATCGCGATCGCTCAAGGAAGCCCAGGTAAAGCGATCGCAGCTTGGCAAAGATTACAAACTATTCCTGAGCAGCTTCTAGTAAAATTAACCAGAGCTATTGCTACTCCCTTAGATGGCATCCAGTTAGCCCAAACCATTACCACTGAATTAGATGGGCAGACACAACTGTGGTTAGTAGACTATTTGCAATACTACTATTGGCAAGAAAATCAACAGGTACAGATAATTAAACTCTGGGAAAAAACTCGTCAATATCTACTGAGTTATGTACAACCGCGTTTAGTTTGGGAATGTGCCTTGATTAATCTTAGTTCTAGTGCAGAGCGGTAGAATTGACGAAATTCTTATTATCTCGTTGATAATTAGGGGGAGAGTGAACGGTTACTCACCGAGGTCTTAATACTCTTTGGACAGATTGTGGTTTGATGTATTGCCCTCCTTTTCGCTAAAAATTCTGAAGTATAAATCTATAATTGACAGAAATTATTGCCTTTTTGTTATATAGTCAAACACATTGGGTCAACTAGCTAATTAATTGTAAAAATATCTAAGTAATTATGTCTGTTGGGATAACTTTTAAACGGCAATTTAGTTTTTTATTGTTGGCATTAATGCTAATAACTATTGGTAGTGGTTGTACTAGCAGCAATGATCCTAATAACAATAAAAAGAACAATAATACTCTCGAAAACACTGAAGAAACTAAAGAACAGGCAACTGCTAATCAGAATCGTCTAGCTACAGTGATGAGTCGAGGTCGTTTAATTTGTGGTGTTAATGGTCAGCTACCTGGATTCAGCTTTGTCAATGAACAAGGAGAATATTCAGGGATGGATGTTGATATTTGTCGAGCAGTAGCAGCAGCTTTATTTGATAATCCTAGTAAAGTTGAATTTCGTGATCTCAGTACCCAAGAACGCTTTACCGCAGTGCAATCAGGGGAAGTTGATCTGCTTAGTCGTAATACTACTTGGACTATTAGCCGTGATACTTCCGTGGGGATGGAATTCGCTCCCACAGTTTTTTATGACGGACAAGGAGTGATGGCAACTCAAGCCAGTGAAATCGACAGAATAGAAGATTTGGATGGGAAATCAGTTTGTGTTTTGTCGGGAACAACTAATGAACAAAATTTAGCCGATCAAATGCGGAGATTGGGGTTAAATTATGCACCTGTAGTCTTTGAAGATGTGGATCTTCTTTATGGTGCTTATGAACAGGGACGTTGTGAAGCAGTGACCAGCGATCGCTCGCAATTGACTGCTCGACGTTCTGTTTTAGCTAACCCAGATGCTAACGAAGTTCTTGATGAAGTTCTCTCAAAAGAACCTTTAGGGCCTGTAGTAGCTGATGGCGATTCTCAGTGGTTTGATGTGGTTAAGTGGCTAACTTATACCCTGATTCAAGCAGAAGAATTAGGAATTAATTCCCAGAATATATCTGAATTTGCCCAATCACAAGATCCTGAAGTTAAACGTTTTTTGGGAGATGAAGGCAATTTGGGAGATGATATGGGCTTGCCTAACGATTTTGCTAAAAGAGTGATTAAACACGTCGGCAACTATGAAGAAATTTATGACCGTAATATTGGTGAGCCTTTTGAACTAGAAAGAGGTCAGAATGCTCTTTGGACTGATGGCGGTTTACTTTATTCTCCTCCCTTTAGATAAGTTAATGGCATTACATTATTATGAGATGGTTTAGAGCGACTTGGGGACTTGGGGACTTGGGGACTTAATTTGTTTGAAATTATTCCACAGCTATGCAAAGCCAAATTAACTAATCTGGTATATTTTATCACTTGAGGCTGATCGGTAGATAAAGAGTCGGGTATCTTATATCTATGCAAAAACTACCAAAAATACGGCTATGGCGAGATAGTCGTGTAATCAAGATTGTAATTCAAGTAATAATCTTAGCAATTGTGATTAGCGCGATCGCTTTTTTAGGCAGCAATTTAGTTAATAATCTTGAGCGACTCAATCTAACTTTCGGCTTCCATTTTTTGTCTCGCTCTGCTTCTTTTAGTATTGCCCATCCGCCGATTCCCTACTATACTACCGATCCTTATATCCGTGCTCTTTTAGTGGGGCTATTAAATTCTTTGCGAGTAATGTTTTTTGGCATTATTTTTGCCACTATTTTAGGGATTACCGTCGGTATTGGCAAATTATCGAATAATTGGCTGGTACGTAAATTAGCAGGGGTTTATGTGGAAGTTCTACGTAATACTCCCTTGTTATTACAACTATTTTTTTGGTATTTTGCCGTTTTTCTGCGACTCCCCAAAATTGATCGCCCTTTGGTAATTGGCAATCTTTTTTTTCTCACCAATCGTGGTTTGGATATTCCTTGGTTTGCATTCAGTATCCGCACTGGGTTGGCGTTAGGCTGTATATTAGCTTGTCTTTTAGTTGCTATAATTGCCTGGATTAAGCGATTACAGGCTATTGAACAGGGAGAAGCATCTCAACCCTGGTTATGGTTGTGTGGGATAAGTTTAATTACCATTATCTTACTTTTTGGTTTTGGTATTGACTGGGTTGTGCCTCAGTTAACCCAAAATTCTCTCCAGGGTGGACTCAATCTCTCGCCTGAATTTGCGACGCTGTTAATTGGTTTAAGTATCTATACCGCAGCCTTTATTGCTGAAGTCGTGCGGGCAGGTATACAATCGGTAGGCAAAGGACAATGGGAAGCAGCCCAAGCTTTGGGTCTACAACCAACGGCAATGATGCAATTAATTATCTTTCCCCAAGCATTACGGGTAATTATTCCGCCTCTAACCAGTGAATTTTTAAACTTGGCTAAAAACTCTAGTCTAGCGATCGCGATTGGCTACAGTGATATTTATGCGATCGGCAACACTATTGCTAATCAAACAGGTAAGTCGGTGGAAGTTTTGCTCGTGATCA
This sequence comes from uncultured Pleurocapsa sp., assembly GCA_964393695.1. Taxonomy (GTDB): domain Bacteria; phylum Cyanobacteriota; class Cyanobacteriia; order Cyanobacteriales; family Xenococcaceae; genus Waterburya. Next base: position 26,892 of record CAYMWC010000030.1, on the reverse strand, counting down.
TGATTGCTTATCTGACCATCAACTTGCTTATTTCCTTGGGGATGAATCGTTTTAATCGTTTAGTGCAAATAAAAGAACGATAAATTTTATTAATTGATAATTGATAATTGATAATTGATAATTGTTTTAATGACTGGATTTAGGTTTGCTGATTAATTGTTAACTTTTTTGTATGATCAACAAAGAGTGTATATCAATAAACATAATAAGAAACTGTGATTACAAAATCGTTAGCTAAAAACGATAGTCTGTCAAAACTAGACTGGCATTGGCAAGAACATAAAATTCGCTACACTGTTGCAGGTACAGGTAAACCATTATTACTAATTCATGGCTTTGGGGCATCAATTGGACACTGGCGCAAAAATATTCCTGTCTTAGCAGCAGCAGGTTATCAAGTTTTTGCCTTAGATTTACTAGGTTTTGGTGGTTCGGACAAACCTCCTTTAGGCTACACTCTCGAACTATGGGAGTCACAAATCAAAGATTTTTGGTCAGAACACATTAACCAACCAACGGTATTTATTGGTAACTCGATTGGGGCTTTGATTAGCTTAATGCTGGTGACTAACTATCCCGAGATGACTGCGGGAGGAATATTAATTAATTGTGCAGGTGGGTTAAATCATCGTCCTGGAGATCTTAATCCCGTTTTGAGTATGGTGATGGGAGTATTTACGAAGCTCATTAGTTCCCCTGTAACTGGTAAACTGATTTTTAATAATATTCGTCGCCAAAGTCAAATTCGCCGTACTCTCTATCAAGTGTATTGCGATCGCCAGGCGGTAACTGATGAATTGGTGGAAATGCTTTATCAACCTTCCTGTGATGTCGGCGCACAACAGGTTTTTGCTTCGGTTTTAACTGCCCCCGCAGGTCAATCTCCCGCAGAATTGTTAATTAATCTCCAACGTCCTTTATTGGTAGTTTGGGGAGAAAAAGATCCTTGGACACCTTTAACAGGGGCAAAAATTTATCAGGACTTGACTGAAAATAACCCTGATGTTCAGTTTCAGATTATTCCTAATGCAGGACACTGCCCTCACGATGAAAATCCTCAAGCAGTTAATGAGAAAATTATTAACTGGTTATCAAAAAGCTAAAAGCTTTTAGCTTCTTGGCGCATTCGCTCTTTGCTGGAAACCAACAAGATCGCTTCGGCGCTGCTTTTAGCTTCTTACGGAATTTGACATTAATATTCAGGGGTAAATAAATTCCCCCTGATGTTTTTTGATATTTTTGTCAGTATTTATTTTTAGCTTAGAGCTTAGAGCTTTTCTTAGTCTTCGTGATCTTCAAAAGGATCTCCTAGTTCAGCCGATGGTGGCCCAAAAGCTGTATAAATAGAATATCCTGTGATCGCGACTAATATAGCCCCGATACTGATGCTAAGAACTATTGCAGGTTCCATAAGTAGATATAAATTATGATTACTCTTCCTTTATAATATTACAGAAGATTACGAAAAATTTGATATTACATAATTAACGGACTATGGCACAGCAAACACGTTTGGGAAATCTTCTCAAACCTTTGAATTCTGAATATGGTAAAGTAGCTCCAGGCTGGGGAACAACTGTGTTAATGGGAGTTTTCATGGCTTTATTTCTGGTTTTTCTCTTAATTATTTTGCAGCTTTATAATTCTTCCTTATTACTAGAAGGAATTGATGTTGACTGGGGTGCTTTAAGTCGATAGAAATGTATAACTAGAAATCTCTTAATTAAATTAACTCATAATTGCTTTGATCCTCGATTTTTTGGGGATCAAGCTTTTATTAAAACTCTTGTCGTTATTCCACAGGAAATTAAAATAATGAACATTTTTGGCATTGGTTTACCAGAAATGGCTTTGATTACGATTGTAGCTCTTTTAGTATTTGGCCCTAAAAAACTACCTGAAATTGGTCGCAGCGTTGCCAAAACACTTCGTAGTTTTCAAGATGCTTCTAAAGAGTTTGAAAATGAATTTAAAAAAGAAGCACAAAAGATTGAAGAGTCTGTCAGTATGAATGCTAAGTTAGAAGCTGCTGGTGATTTGCAACAATCTGAACCAATCAATCAAGCTTCTAATACTGAATCATCCAGCTAAATATTGCGACAAATTCAATACTGATGACCTTAAAACGAGCAATTTTAGTTCTGCTAACTATATTTGCGATCGCCAGAATTGGCTTTTCTTTAAACGATAGTTTTTCTCAACCTCAAATTCAAAGCCGTTTGGAACTATATCAAACTAACTTAATGCTTCATGTAGCCGAATTTAAGTCTAGTCCCAGGGATGATTTTGATTTAAATAGTGCCGTTAGCTCTTTGGTGGGAAAAGATCCTTATGCTGCTGCCAGTAAACAATATCAAAAAGCCCGTAAGGAATCGGTAGTTAGTCGGGATAAATTTATTACCCAGCTACAGCAGTTAGAAGCCTCAGAAATCAATCTTACTAACACCAAAAATCCATCTACAGTAAATCTTGCCCAAAAAAAACAACTTAAACAGCAAATTGCAGAATTAGAGCAGTTTATTAACGAATTGGATTTAAAACAGGGTATTTTAACTGCGGTGCAGGGAAAGCCAGAAAAAGCAATTTCTATTTGGGACAAGGAAATTAATCGTATTAATAATCCTGACAATAGTTATGTGCAGACAGCGACTCTACTCAAGCACTTATGGCAGTCAAATTCCCAACCCTTAGAAACAAATCTAGCGACCATTACTAGTAATTTAGATAGTTGGTTTCGTTATCAAGCTTTAGCTAAATTCAATCAAGTTCATAACTTGACGGAAGATTTAGCAAACCTACAAGTACAAGAAATTCAGATAGCTACCAACTCACTTCTAAAATTAGCTTTAATTAGTGCTATTCCTTTTTTGGGAGGAATTGGTGGTGTAATTTTATTGATCTTTTTAATTGTTCAAAGATTACTAAAAAAAGAAAATTCAATTATTGCTACCAATAATAATCAAACCTGGTCAACACCTTGGGATTGGGAAATAACTTGGCAGGTTCTAATTTTCGGTTTTTTCTTTATTGGTCAATTTGTCCTACCTTTAGTTTTAGGTATTTTTAATGTTAATCCTGTCAATTCTTCTTTAAGAATCAAAGCTTTGTATGTTTTGGGAACATATCTATTAATGGCTGTAGGCGGAATTTCCGTTCTGTATTTTTCGATTAAAACTTTCTTTCCTTTACCTCAAGATTGGTTTAAATTTAAATTTACTAGCAACTGGTTTGTTTGGGGAATTGGTGGCTATTTAGTAGCTGTACCTTTAGTCTTATTAGTATCACTAATTAACCAGCAAATCTGGCAGGGACAAGGAGGTAGCAACCCTTTATTATTTTTAGCTTTACAGGCAAAGGATCAGGTGGCATTGGCAATCTTTTTTAGTACAGCTTCAATTGCTGCGCCCATTTTTGAAGAAACAATGTTTCGGGGTTTCTTGTTACCTTCTTTGACACGCTATGTCTCAGTTACTGGCGCAATTATAATTAGTGCCTTGATCTTTGCTATTGCTCACTTAAGTTTATCAGAAGTTTTACCTCTAGCTACTCTAGGCATAGTCTTAGGAGTAGTTTACACGCGATCGCGCAATCTTTTAGCCCCGATGTTACTCCATAGTCTCTGGAATAGTGGCACGTTAATCAGTTTATTTGTTTTGGGTAGTGGAGTTTAACTAACAAAAATTAGATACCCAAGATTGTTTATTAGTTAACGCGGTATTGCGTCATGGTGAACCACAGGCAAGAGATTATCAACCAGTAGCCAGACCTTTTCCTTATGATTTGGCGCAAGCGAAATTGAGTTGAGAACAATTAACAGAACAGTCGACCGCGCTGTTTGCAGGAATATAAAGTGACATCCTCTGCTCATGAATCAAAGATTACAAGACGTAGAATTCCCGCAAGGTTTGCTAAAAATTAAAGCCAAGTCTTAAGGTTGTTTGTAGATTTTTGCCTGATTAACCTAAAATTTTAAGACTAAAATATTACAATTGCATTCTTAAAATTCAAGTGACGATCGCAACTAAATCTCATTATCGATATTTGGGTTTATTCATCCTTGGCAGTATTTTATTTCTGAGCATCGAGCCAGCAATAGCCCAAACTAGCTATACTAACCAAGCACAAAATTTAAAGACGCTTTGGTTAGCGATCGCAGGCAGTCTAGTGTTTTTTATGAATGCTGGGTTTGCCATGTTAGAAGCTGGCTTATGTCAAACTCGCAACTCGACTAATATATTAGCCAAAAATCTCATTGTCTTTTGTATTGCTATTTTGGCTTTTTGGTTTGTAGGCTTTGGTGTAATGTTTGGTAATGGTAATACTTGGTTTGGGCAAACTGGCTTTTTCTTTCAGGCTTTTACTCCAACTTTGTTAGCCAACATCAACACTGGCTTTGACAGTTTAGAAACACTGTATCCTCAGCAACCTTGGCTAATAGCATTTTTCTTTCAGCTAGTTTTTGCTGGTACGGCTGCCACTATTGTTTCAGGGGCAATGGCAGAAAGAGTCAAATTTTGGGCTTTCTTTTGGTTTAGTTTTTGTCTAGTGGCGATCGCCTATCCTCTAACTGGTCGTTGGGCGTGGAATCCCCATGGTTGGTTAGCTAACAACTTTCATTTTCTTGATTTTGCAGGCTCGACTGTGGTTCACTCTGTCGGTGGAATGGCAGGATTAGTCGGCGCAATTTTAATTGGGCCTCGTCGAGGATGGCAGGGTTATAATCCTGATGAGGTTGGTGGCAATAAATTTACTAGTCGTCCTCAGACCTTTAGTTATTTTAGTCTTTCTCTATCTACTTTAGGTTGTTTAATTCTCTGGTTAGGGTGGCTAGGATTCAATGGTGGTTCTGTCAAGTCTATTGCTGATCTGCCTCATGTCATTGTTACTACTATGTTGGCAGGGGGATCGGGAGGTATTTTTATCCTATTTCTTAGAGGCTTGCGTTACCAAAAAGCCACCTTATCTCTAGTAATTAATGGTATTTTAGGCGGATTAGTCAGTATTACCGCCTCTTCTGTTTACGTTAGTTTAGGAGTTGCTGTCCTAATTGGTGCAGTAGCTAGTTTATGGGTAATCTTTTTTGAGCAATTACTAGAAAAACTGCGCATTGATGATCCTGTAGGTGCAATTCCTGTTCATCTCGGTTGTGGAATCTGGGGAACTTTGGCTGCGGGTTTATTTGCTAATCAAATACCTCCGTATATAAATGTCCCCATGATGCGAGTTGAGCAAATAGTTGCCCAGATTGTGGGTATTTTAGCAATTAACCTGACCATTTTGGTATTGAGTTGTGGCTTTTGGCTGTTAATTGGTTTAGCACTTTATGGAATTGAATCTCTCAACAGCAACTTAAAACAAGCTGCTGTCAGCCAGAATGGGGCATTAGAACTAGCAACTGATTCAACTGCTCACAATGAGCATAAGTTATCTGCCAAAAGTTTTCATAAATATTTGCACTTGGCTAGAACAGCCCTGAGAGTATCTCCCAAGGAAGAAGCTCAAGGAAGTGATGGAACTTTTTTCTGAGCAAAGGCTTACTTTTAAGGGTGTAAACATTCCGCTAGTTGCTCTAATAATTGCTGTTCATTATAAGGTTTAGAAAAATAGCCTGTAGCCCCCAAATTAATTGCTAGTTTGCGATGTTTTTCATTACTACGAGAAGTCAACATCATAATAGGTAGATGTTTAAATTCTGCTCGCTCTTTGATCTGTTCGAGAACTCCATAACCATCTAGTCGGGGCATTTCAATATCGCAAATGACAGCTGAGACTGAAAGTCCACCTAGCAACTTCTCGACTGCTTCTTGACCATCTTTTGCTTGCTCAACTTGATAATTTGCTTTCTCTAAAGTCAAACTCAGATAGCGACGAACATTAATCGAGTCATCTACTATCAAAATAGTTTTGATTGCCGAAATATTATGGGTTTCTGTTACATTTTGACTATATTGATTATTAGCAACACTATTATTTAAAGATTCTTCTATTAGTAAAATAGGATTAATTAAAGGAATAACTTTCCCATCACCGAAAACCATAGAACTAATCACTCCTGGCGGTAAAGGAATCGGGCTATCAATGGAGCGAATGGTAGATTCTTGTTCATGCCAAAAGCGACTTATTAGCAGTGCAGCAGAAAATATCCCGTCTCCTACTACCAAAACCATAGTTTGATCGATGGTAGGATTGCCAGCTAAATTGATAGCTTTGTGAGAACGACGATAAACTAGGATTTTTTCTATTTCTATTAAAGGAAGTTCGGTTTGATTCCAAAGTATATATTTATAATTATCTGGGGAAGTTTTTATTAGTTCGGCTGTTAAAGGTATAAGCTCTCGAATACTATTAGCAGGAATAGCAAAAATCATCCCAGCTTGCTCAATAACCGCTACTTTTAAGATAGACAAAGTAAAAGGAATTCTCAGAGTGAAGGTAGTCCCCTGTCCTGGATCTGTAGCAACTCGAACATCACCGCGAATTTCTCCCAGATTAGTCCGAACTACATCCATTCCTACTCCTCTACCTGAAAGTTCTGTAACTTTTTCGGCAGTGCTAAATCCTGGTTCAAAAATAAAATCCAGTAGTTCTGCTTCTGGGATTTGAATTACTTCCTGCTGGGGAAGACCGATTTGAACAAGGCGATCGCGAATTTTAGCTAGAGAAATTCCTTTGCCATCATCGCTAAGGGTAATTACTGTATAAGTTCCTTGGTTACTTGCCTGTATAGTAATAGTTCCTGTGGAGGGTTTACCAGCAGCAATTCGAGTTGTGGGATCTTCGATACCGTGATCGAAAGCATTGCGTAATAAATGCATTAAGGGATCGCCAAGAGCTTCAATAACAGAACGATCTAAGAGGGTGTTTTCCCCAATTATTTTAAGCTCAACTTGTTTATTAAACTGAAGGTTGAGATCGCGAATGACTCTAGGAAAACGTTTAACTATTTCTGCCAAGGGTAGCATTTGTGTACGGGTGACGTTACCCTGCATGGATTTAGTTGTATAGTTAAATTCCCGAACTGTTTGGTTAATTTCTTGTAAGCCCAATTCAATGTCTATTGCAATTTCTTGTAATTGAACAATAGTTTCTATTTGTTCTTGACAGATGAGATGAATATCACTGTAGCGATCCATTTCTAAGGCATCAAAGCGATATTGCATCATCTTACTATTGGTGCGCTCGACGCGATTATTTTGACTGGCTGAAGCATTAAATGCATTTGAAAATAAATATTCTTGATTATCAATCAGTCCTTCGACAGAAGCACGATCATACCACTGTTTTAATTGAGTGTTAGAATTTTCCATTTGAGACATTCGCTGACTCAGTAAGAAAATAACATTTTGAAATTGTTGTAATTGTAGGTTGAGTGTATTGCGCTCTAAAATTAGTTGTTCAAACAGGTTATTAAATTGTTTTAGTTGAGAAACAGGAACTCTAAGCATTTTTTCCACAGATGGAGTTTTCTGTAGAGAAGAGGCAGGGAGAGGCTCATTTATTGTTGGAATTGGATGTGTTTGTTCTTCTTGATTGTCTAGCTCAAAAGCAGCCTGTAAGCCACTCAATTCCAAAGTATTAATTTCCAAAGGATCGAAGTTTGATTCCTCTTGCTGAAGATTGGCTACTGTTTCTGAATCCAAGTTAAAAGCAGCTTGTAAACCACTCAATTCCAAAGTATTAACTGCTAAATTATGACTCTCTTCTAGACAAAAGGGTAATTTATCAAGACTTCCCCGTAATACTAAAGCGTGCGATCGCCTCCAAGTTTCTAAAGCCCGATCTGCTAAATTATTAATCTCTGCTGTCGATATCTCTGCCACCTGTGTTTGAATCGATTCACACAATTGGATAAATGGTTCAAGATTCGCCATCCTGCCAAAACCAATTAATTCTTGAGCAGTAGCAGTTAATTCTTGAGCCAATTCACTAATTCTTAATGTTGGTAATTGATTGGCAAAGCGATCTAAAACGGTATCCACTCCCTCGTCAAAAATAATTAAAGCAGGATCAATATCTTCGTCCTGATTTAACAAAGCATTTTCATCGGCAGCTTCCAATTCTCCTAGATGTTGCCTTAGTTGTTCAAAAATTGGTTGAGTGCGATCATCAAGTGTATTGGTAGATTTATCAACTACCTCAGCTTTGGCAAATTCTAATTCTTGACGATTGAGAACAGCAATTTGACGTAGACAATCAACACCTTGAAGTAACAAAGTTTCTACTTCCGTCGTAATTTGTTTGGAAGTATAGCGAACTCGCAAGATCTTAAAAAAATCTTCTAGACGATGGGCAACTCGACTCAAAACATTAAAGCCCATCATTGCTCCTCCTCCTTTAATCGAGTGAGCAGCACGCAAAACTATATCGATCTGTTGAGGATCAATTATACTATTAGCCAATCCCAAAAGATTGGACTCCATGCGATCAAAATATTCTTCAGCCTCATCCAAAAAATTAAGGCGAATTTGCTGTTCTGTATCCATAATAAATGATCAGGTATGAGGAATTGAGTAATGGGTAATCAAAGTAGCAAATAGCAAGTTTCTTTTAAGTTCTAGGTAGTAGGTAGTAAGTAGTAGGTAGAAACTTTTGACTTTTTGAGGGCGTAATTTGGAGGAAACCTCCAAATTACGCCCGAATTTTGACTTTTGACTTCGTTGTTATAGGTTATTATTGCGCCACTTTAAATTGAGCTACTGTAGATTCTAGTTTTTGAGCAACTTGGGCAGTGGCAACAATCGATTGAGCTACTTCCTTAGAAGATTTAGAAGTAGTTTCCGATAGTTGAGCAATTTTTTGCATCAAGTTAGTAACATTTTGCGAAGTATGTGCTTGAGATACAGTAGTTTGAGAGATTGACTCCATCAACTGGTTAATTGTTTGAGATTTTTCTAGTACTAACCTTAAACTTTCTTTGGTAACTTCCACGAGTCTAGTTGATTCTACTACCTGAGTTGTACCAGCTTCCATTGCTTGACTGACTTCTTGAGTCTCGGCTTGAATAGCTGCCACAATACTGGCAATTTCCTTAGTTGCTGTTGCCGACTGTGCTGCCAAAGCACCCACTTGTTCAGCAACGATGGTAAAACCTTGACCATATTCTCCTGCACGTCCTGCTTCAACAGAGGCATTAATTGCTAGTATATTTGTTTTAAGAGCAATTTCTTCAATAAAGGAAACTGCCTGCGAAATTTTCTGAGAGGATTCTCCTAAACGTTTCATTTTCTTAGCTGTTTCCCCGACAGTATTCCGCAGTTCAAGAATACTATTTACGGTTAAATTCATATTGTCAGTACTATTGACGATGGTGTTGTAGGTATCATCAGCAATTTTTTCTGCTTGACTAGCGTTTTCAGCTACTTCCCGAATTGATTGCGACATTTGTTCTACAGAAACTAAGGTATCGCGAGTTTCTTGAGCCTCAGCAATAGCTTGCTCTGCTAATGCCAAAATAGCCGTTTCATTTTGCTTCAAAGAAGAACCTACCTGGTTAGTTGAATGTTTGGCTTCAACGGCAATCTCTTGTAGGTTAGTAATAATTGCGTTAAATAAATCGGCAACTGTACTTAGTTCCAGCGAGTCTAAGTTGGCTCTAACAGTTAAATCTCCTTCTGTGGCATCGGAGACTTCATCTATGAGGGTATAAATTGCTGTTTCTAGCTGTTCTTTTTCTTGGCGTTGTTGTTCTGCTTCACGTTTCTTGGTTTCTATATTGGCATCGATATTCTTTGCCATTTCGTTAAGGCTATGAGTCAAAATCCCAATCTCATCTTGACGTTTGGTATTGTCTAGACGGACTCCAGGCTTACCAGAAGCGATCTGAGTAGCAAATTCAGTCAGTCGAGTAAGAGATTTATCAGATGGAGCTAAAATTAAAGTCGTAATTACTATAATTAAAACTACACCACCAACAGTATATCCAGCTAGTGTAATCCTTCTAAGAGTCTGGGCTACTTGAGTTTGAGGCTCTCCTACATAAGCAATGCCTATTGGCTTGGTTTCTTCTCCATTAATCTGCTGAAGGTGATTGTAAATTGGGCTGTATCCCGTTACATATTCAATCCCAATAATATTGGCATTTCCTAGAAAAACTTGTTTTTTGTTTAAAACGGTATCGGCAACTACTCGCGATACCCGTGTACCAATAGCCCTAGTTTGATTGTCCGTATAAGGAACATTAGTACTGACGCGCCAGTCTTGTGCAAATATTGTTGCGGTAGACACCCCCGTTACCTCTTTGAGCCGATCAACTATTTCAAAGTTGCGATTGACTAAAGTACCGACAATTGCCGTACCAACCTGATTATTACCTAGTCTAATGGGTTTGACCGCCATTAAAACAAAACCAGCTTTACCTCCATCAATATCAAAGGTGTCTTCAGGGTAAGGTTTGCTAGGTTCTGGCAATCCTTCAGTATCTTGATATCGCACTCCAATGTTAGCTTGTTGATCAAGCCCAATCCGTTTGAGGACATCACTTGATAATAACTCAAAGCCAGATAGAGGACGAGATAACCCTAGAGCATTATTGATAATCGGTACATCTCCCAAAGAAATCCCCGATGTGAGAGAAATTGGTTGAAATTCAGCCGAAGAAGTCGTCTCAGTAGGCAGCAAAGGATAGTCCGAAGCATCATCTTTTGCTTGCTGTATGAATTGTGCTACGGTCTTACCTTGAGCATCTGTAATTAAATAAAAGCTAGCATTTGATTTTTGCTCTTTAACAGCTTCGATAAAAGACTGCAATTTTTGACTGTTAGCAGCTACTGTATTGGCATCTTCCAAATTGATCTCAGCCGCTTGCACCGAAAGCGCAAGAGTATTAACATTTGCTTCTAGGTTGCGTTTTTGAACGTTAATTTCTTCTTCCAGCAACGTTAAATTTTTGTCTAACAAAATTTCTAAATTCTTAAGTGATTCCTGTTTGGAAATTTGCACAATTCCCTGGGTTACTGCAATTACAGGAATTGTTGCTACTGTAATCAACAAAATTGTGGTTTTATTGCGAAGGGGAATATTATTCCAGATTTGTCTTGGATACTGCCACCAAGAATCAACAGTTTTTGTCTCAGAATTCTCTGAATATTTATTCATAACTATAAAAAATGTAATTTTGTGAATAAAAGTATCGTTACGATTTGACCAATAGTTAGAGCGGTTTGTAAGATTTATTTTTGTAGTAATCTCTAACTGAAAACCAAGTGAAAAGCTTTTGAACGTAACCAAAGATGTATTAATGTGAATTACGAGTTTGATAAGCGATCGCTTTCGTATCTAACACAAGCAGTTGTTGTTCGTTTTCCCAAATGCATCCACGTACATAGGGAGTCAAACCAGCAGATAAATCTTGAGGTAATTGCAATTTTTCTGAAGTTAGACGAATAACACCCTGAAGACGATTGACTGCCAATCCTAAATGCAAACTTCGTTCAGAGGAGAGAATTTTAGATACTTCTAAAACGATAATTTGATACTGTCGAGGGGCGATTAATGAGGAATTTAAGTTTAATAATTGAGCTAAATCGAAGACGCACAAAACGCGATCGCGTGAATTCATAATGCCAATTACAGATTCTGGCATACTAGGCATTGGTGTGATTTCTTCAGCTGCAATGATCAACGATTCTTCCACCTGTTTCATTGACAATAAAGCGGTCATCTTTGATGTCAGTTGAAATCGGATATAAGCATCTCCTGGAGATAAATTTGCCTGAAATAACTCATTGATATTGGCTTGAATTCTGGAAGCAGGACTAGATATTGTCATAACTAATTACCCCATTGCCTCTTGGAGTGCGCCAACTAATTGTTCTTGAGTACAAGGCTTGGTAACGTAAGCTTTAACTCCTTGTTTCATTGCCCACATACGATCAACGTCGCGATCTTTAGCAGTGCAAGCAACAATTGGAATTGCAGCAGTTTCAGGATTTTTTCTCAGTTTACGGCAGACATCTAATCCCCCCATCTCTGGCATCATCCAATCAGTGACAATGGCATCAGGTTTATTTGCTAGAGTTTTGGCGATCGCTTCTTCCCCATTGTTTGCCATAATGATGTTATAACCAGCATTGGTTAGATAGTTTGCTATCCAATCTAATTCGGATTGAACATCGTCAACAATTAAGATAGTTTTCATGATTTTAGTGAGTTAAATTGAGTAACATTGATTGATAAATTAGACTCTTAACTATAATTAGTTGCTTTTTTAGCTAAATATTGATAATCAAATTATTGAAGATATTTTGTTACTATTTCCCTTAATCTTTGCTGTGTGAAAGGTTTAGTAAAATAATCTGTTGCCCCAGCCAATTTAGCCCTGGCTTTGTCAATCAGACCAGTATTTCCTGTCACCATAATTATGGGAGTCTGATCACAATTACCACTACTTCTTAATAAGCCACAAAGTTTATAACCATTGATTCTGGGCATAGTAATATCTAGTAAAATCAAATCAGGATTGATTTGGAAAATTTTTGATACAGCCTGCACAGGATCGTCTATTGCCGTTACTTGAAATTGCTTTTGATCAAGAAAACGTTGAATTTCACTTAAAATTGTGGGACTATCGTCAATACATACTATTTTCCAGAGTTTAGTATTAGTAAGATCTGAAGTATTTAGTTCCTTTTTACCTTGACTAACAGGTGCAGATGACTGCTCAAGAATTTTTCGCGATCGCGGAATAGGAGGTAATTTATCTAAAGGAGTTTGAGCATGGTGTAAATAAATTATTTTTTCTTCAATGTACGGAGATAAAATCTGTGCTACGTAAAGCTCATCTTTATTGAGCAACAGGGACAGTTGACGAATACTAGTACGTCCGATTAACAATTGGGCTAGCTCTTTGAGAGTTTTATGATCTAAAGAACCAGGATTAGCAAAGCCAGATGCTTCCCAACCAGGAGCAAAATAAGGACGTTGATGGACAGAAAGTAGATTAGAACTACAAGTTTGCCATCTTTTAAGTCTATTTTCCTCTGTCTTTAAAAGCTCTGAGATTTTTAAGCAAGGAATTTGAGCAAACTGATTGTCAATCCAAAGCGGAAGAGGCATTCGCTCCTGCCAAGTAGAAATGCCTTGCTCAAGCCAAAGACAAAACTGTAATCTATCTTTGGTGATATATTCAATTAATTCAGACCCTTGGGAGCGGTCTAGATGTTTTTCCGCCACTAGCCAAGAAATAATCTTGGTGTAAAAATCTTGATGAGTAGAATTTTCTGGTAAAGATTGGATCTTGATATAAGATGGTGGTAGCTCTTTTAAAGATGCTATAGCTTGTTTCCAGCCTAAAAAGTGTAAATAGTATTGTAGCTGATCTAGTAACTGTAAAGAACAATCAACATACTGTAAATTGCCCTGACGCAAATAAATTTTCCAAGAAATGAATCCCCCGTCTAATTCTAGACAGCCAGAACTATGAGATTCTTCTAACTCAGACAGTAATTCTCTGGGACTAAGTTGTACGGCTATTGTCATAATAATTAAAATAGACCTATCAAGCTTATGATTCCCAAATTAAATTAGTAATTCATCATTTGTATATTATCTGTTTGATTACTGACGTAGTTTGCTGATATAGATCTCAAACTAATCTGACATTATTAATTAACAAGTTGCTAGGTATGGCCCAACTAGCATATACGCTACAATTAATCACAGAATTACAGATTCAAATCAATCATTTGTTCCCTAATTAATTAGCAGTATCCGTATTTAATTATATTGATAGACTGCTATATATTTCTGCTTGAGCTATTAAATAAAATGACCGTATCTCAGACCGTAGATTTTCAAGACGCTTTTGATATTGTTGTCGTCGGTGGTGGACACTCTGGCTGTGAGGCTGCATTAGCAGCATCGAGATTAGGCTGTCGTACTTTGATGTTAACTCTTAACCTCGATAAAATTGCTTGGCAACCCTGTAACCCAGCGGTGGGCGGCCCTGCTAAATCTCAGTTAACTCATGAAGTGGATGCCTTGGGAGGAGAAATTGGTAAGGTTAGCGATCGCACTTATCTCCAAAAACGAGTCTTGAACGCCTCTCGTGGCCCTGCGGTCTGGGCATTACGGGCGCAAACTGACAAGCGAGAATATGCCGCAGTTATGAAGCAAATCGTGGAAAATCAAGAGAATTTGAGTATCCGCGAAGGCATGGTTACGGATTTAGTATTGGGGAAAAACGATGAGGTAATTGGGATTGAAACCTATTTTGGTAGTTGTTTTGCTGCTAAAGCGGTTATTTTAACCACAGGTACTTTCTTGGGAGGCAGAATTTGGGTTGGCAATAAATCGATGGAAGCAGGACGTTCAGGGGAATTTGCAGCCATCGGCTTAACTGAAACTCTGAATAAATTGGGTTTTGAAACAGGCAGACTTAAAACAGGTACTCCTGCGAGGGTTGATAAACGCTCTGTAGACTACAGTAAAATGCAAGCTCAACCGCCTGATCTAGAATCGCGCTGGTTTAGTTTTGATCCCACAGCCTGGATAGAAAGGGAGCAAATGAATTGTCATTTAACCCGTACTACTGCCGAAACTCACAAAATTATTCGCGATAATTTACACTTGTCCCCTGTGTATGGTGGATGGGTAGATGCTAAAGGGCCTCGTTATTGCCCTAGTATTGAAGATAAAATTGTCCGCTTTGCCGATAAAGAAAGCCATCAAATTTTTATTGAACCAGAAGGTAGAGACATCCCAGAACTTTATATTCAAGGTTTTTCGACAGGATTACCCGAAAAATTGCAGTTAGCAATGCTCAAAACTCTTCCTGGGTTAGAAAACTGTGTAATGCTCCGTCCTGCTTATGCAGTCGAATATGACTTTTTACCTGCTACCCAGTGTTACCCAACTTTGATGACCAAAAAAATCGAGGGACTATTTAGTGCAGGACAAATCAATGGCACTACTGGTTATGAAGAAGCAGCAGCCCAAGGTTTAGTGGCAGGTATTAATGCCGTGCGGTTTGTAAAAGGGGAATCAGAAGTAATATTTTCGAGAGAACAAAGTTACATCGGCACGCTAATTGACGATCTCTGTACTAAAGATCTACGTGAACCCTATCGGATGTTAACTAGTCGTTCCGAATACAGATTAATTTTACGTTCAGATAATGCCGATCGCCGTCTAACTCCTTTAGGTCGGGAAATTGGTTTAATCGATGATCGCAGATGGCAACTATATTTAGATAAACAAGCAAAAATAGCAGCCGAAAAAGAAAGACTCTATGAAACTCGTGTTAAAGAAAGACATGAGGTAGGAGTGGCGATCGCTCAAGCAACTCAACAAAAAATCAAAGGTTCGATTACCCTTGCAGACTTGCTTCGTCGTCCAGGGTTTCATTATGCTCATCTCAATCAATATGGTTTAGATAATCCCGAATTAACTCGTGCTGAAGCAGAAGGGGCAGAAATCGATATTAAGTATTCTGGCTATATTAAACGTCAAAAAACTCAAATTGAACAGCTTAGTCGGCACACAAAACTAAAATTACCTCAAAATTTAGACTATCTAACAGTCGAAACCTTAAGGATGGAAGCCAGAGAAAAACTCAACCAGGTAAAACCTCTAACCATTGGACAGGCGAGTCGCATTGGGGGAGTAAATCCAGCCGATATTAATGCTTTGTTGGTTTATTTAGAAATTCAATCTCAAAAGCAAGCAGAAGTAATGAAGTAAAGTCAAAAGTTAAAAGTTAAAAGTTAAAAGTTTTGGAGCTTTTTTGAAACAATTAAAAAATAATTAATTTTATTGTTTTTGGGCTTTGTATTAATAGGTTTTCAAAACTATCTGCAAACATTTTGTAGTAATTGTTCAAAACCTAGAGTAATATATTGAAGTTTCATAAAAATCGTCGTTTTTAGAAGAAAAGTATCTAAAATAGCTGTGTCGCAGATTAATTCAACTGTTACAGTTTTATTACTAGAAAATAATTGCCAACCGTCAGAATCAATTGGCTATTGTTTCGATCAAATAGATTTAGATTCTCAAAAAATTAAATTAGTTGCAAGTAAACAGCTAGAAACAGGATTAAAGTATTTACAGCAAAAACACGTAGATATCATCATAATTAACATTGATTTAAGTGATAATACTGATCTAAATATTATTCAGAAAATCTACGCAATTGACCCTAATATTCCACTGATATTGATAACCGCAAATAATCGAGAAAATACGGTTATTCAAAATAATAAATTAGCGATTGATTACACCACCTCAGAACTTAAAATCCAAGATTACTTAAATAGAAAATCAATATCTCCAGTCTTATTAGAAAAATCAATTATTTCTGTTCTCCAAAAACAACAATTGACACAACTCCAGCAAAGTAATCTGGAGCTAAAAACACAACTGCAAGATACCCAGGAGTTATTTAAAACTATAGTTGATACAACCTCATCTCTAATGTGGATGATCGATGCTGATGAAAATTACACCTTTTTAAATCAAGCTTGGTTAAGTTTTACTGGTCAAACTCTAGAGACAGGCTTAGAAGAAAATTGGCGCGATCGCATTCATCCAGAAGATTTACCTCAATGTATTGCCGTTTATCAATCAGCACTTACCAAAGGACAAGGATTTGAAATTGAATATCGTCTAAGACGCTTTGATAATTCTTACCGCATGATGTTAAACACTGCTGTGCGCCGATATAACTCCCAGGGAGAATTTGCAGGCTTTCTTTGTTCGTGTCTGGATATTACTCAGCGAAAACAGATTGAACAACAAGTAATTCAGCAAGCAAAAACTGACCGTCTTTTAGCAGATATTACCCAGAAGATTCATAGTTCTCTAAAGCTTGAAATCATTATCCAAACCACTGTCGAAGCGGTTAATCAGTTTTTACAAGCAGAAAAGATCTTAATCACGAAAATTGTTGATCATCCTTCCTTAACAGATGGCAAAATTAATTGTCAGTTAAGTTTATTATTTGAATCTAGATTAGTTAGCTTCCCTTTTAGTTGTGATATTGATACACCTGAAACATTACCAAATCAGGCATTATTAGATAATTATGATCAATTATCCCAGGGGGAAATTATTGCCCAGATCAATAATTCGCTCCATACAGTTAGTACTATTACTAATGACAGTATTACTGAGTTAACTGCTTTAAGTTATACGCGGTTATTACTCCCAATCATTGTCGACAAAAAACTTTGGGGATTACTTTGTGTTGAGCATTTTCTCTCTCCTAGGTATTGGCAATTAGAGGAAATTAAGCTTTTAAGACGAGTTGCCCTGCAACTAGAAATTGCGATTAAGCAATCACAACTTTATCAACATCTAGAACAAGCCAATCAAGAGCTAGAAGCATTGGCAGTATTGGATGGTTTAACTAAAATTGCTAATCGCCGTAAATTCGATCAATATTTAGAAGGGGAATGGAGACGATTAACCAGAGAAAAAAGCCCTCTGTCTTTAATTATTTGTGATATTGACTACTTTAAACTCTATAACGATACCTATGGTCATCAAGCTGGCGATCGCTGTTTGCAAGAAGTTGCTCAAGCAATTAGCAAAGTGATTAAACGTCCTGCGGATTTAGTCGCTCGCTATGGAGGCGAAGAATTTGCAGTCATTTTACCCAATACGGATGCAGGCGGGGCAAAATACCTAGCACGGCAGATTCGTTTACAAATCGAAGCTCTCAAAATTCCTCATATCAACTCCAGTGTTGATCTGTACGTTACTCTTTCTCTGGGGGTAGCTAGTTGTATTCCAAATGGTGGCTTAGGTTTCTATGCTCTTGTAGCAGCAGCAGATAAAGGGTTATATCAGGCAAAAGAGTTGGGACGTAATCAAGTTGTCGAATTCCTATTCCAGCAAAATAAATCAACGTAGATATTCTCCTGACTCCTTAAACTTTCAAAAAACCAAGACAAAAAATGCCGACTGGATATACTTTACCTGTTTTTGCTTGTGCTAGTGCGATCGCAGCCTGGCGCCATCTCCAGCAAGATTTGATTCAAGATACTGTAACGGTTAATTTAATTAAACCTGCCCAAATAGTTGATATTACAGTAGAACAAGTGGCAAAGATTGATGAGCATTCGGCGATCGCTATTACTCGGAGTGATCCTGGGGATCATTTGGATTTAACCCGTAATACCCCTGTGTGGGCAAAGGTTAGTTTAACTAAAGCTTCATCAGTCGAGCAAATTAGGATTGAGGGAGGGGAAGGAATTGGCAGACAAAGCCAATATCAAAATCAAGCAGCAATTTATAGTTATGCTCAAGAATTAATCAGAGCAAATCTCCAACCTCTCCTAGATCCTGATGAAAGTATCGTCGTCACGATCATTTTGCCTGAAGGACAAAGATTAGCTCAACGGACTTCTAATGAGGCTTTTGGTGTAGTTGCAGGGCTATCTTTATTGGGAACAACAGGTATTGTCCAGCCTTTGATTGCTCCCAGTCAGTTAGAAGCCTATCAAGCTGAAATTCGAGCTAAAGCAGTTTTATTTGATTCCCTAGTCTTTTGTATTGGGGAAAATGGTCTGGATTTGGCGCAAAAAGCAGGTATCGCTCCTGAAAGAATAGTTAAGACTGCTAATTGGTTGGGTTCGATGTTAGTGACAGCAGGATTAGCAGAAATAAAATCAATCCTACTCTTTGGCTATCATGGCAAATTAATTAAATTAGCGGGGGGAATTTTCCATACTCATAATCATCTTGCCGATGGCAGACTAGAAATTTTAACTGCTTACTGTGCCAAACTTGGTTTACCACCAGCAGAAATTAATCAAATTTTTAACTGTAGTACTACTGACTCCGCTTTAAACTTGCTGCGAGCGATCGACTCAAATAACAAAGCTGATTTTAACTGGGTAGACTTGGTTTATCAGGAACTCACCCAGGCGATCGACTTAAAATCT
The DNA here is from genome assembly GCA_964393695.1 of uncultured Pleurocapsa sp. GTDB lineage: Bacteria > Cyanobacteriota > Cyanobacteriia > Cyanobacteriales > Xenococcaceae > Waterburya. Next base: position 8,011 of record CAYMWC010000030.1, on the reverse strand, counting down.
CAAGAATATATTGACAAATACACCGAGAAAAAAATCTGTGTCGGCTCAGTATTATTTGATCGCCAACGAAAAATTATCAAAAAAAGCAATAATGCTCTTCTTTTGCTACCTAACTTATGCTAGTGTAAGAAGAATATTTATTCAACTCTCTATTTACGTTTAGAGAAGACATAACTCGACATCATCATAACCTCTTACCTATTAAAACTGGTATAAAAACTTCAGTTTCTTCACATTTTGTTACTTAAATTACTCACACGAACTTTCTATAGTGACTATTCAGACAGAATCAATCTCTCCTATGAATGAGACTTTATCCCCCGAGTCTCTAGTTGACAAAGATAACTACCGCCAAAAGATTATTATTCTTGATTTCGGTTCTCAGTACTCTGAGTTAATTGCTCGTAGAATTCGAGAAACGCAAGTCTATTCAGAGGTACTGTCTTATCGAACTACTGCCGAAAAGCTACGTGAAATAGATCCTCAAGGAATTATTCTCTCTGGTGGCCCAAATTCTGTATATGACGACAATGCTCCCAAGTGCGATCCTGAAATTTGGAACTTAGGTATCCCTGTGTTAGGGGTATGTTACGGGATGCAGCTAATGGTTAAGCAATTGGGTGGAACAGTAGAAAAAGTTAAGCTAGGAGAATACGGTAAAGCGCAGATCTTTATTGAAGATCCGACAGATTTGCTTACTAATGTTGAAGACGGCGCAACCATGTGGATGAGTCATGGTGATTCTTGTATTCAATTACCTGAAGGATTTTCGGTTTTAGCTTATACCAAAAATACTGCCTGTGCTGCTATTTCCAATCCTGAACAAAAACTCTTTGGGGTACAATTTCACCCCGAAGTAGTCCACTCTCAGGGAGGCATCGCTTTAATTCGCAATTTTGTTTACCATATCTGCGAATGCGAACCAAGTTGGACAACTGAAGTTTTCGTTGAAGAATCGATTCGCGAAATTAGAGCCAAGGTAGGCGATAAAAGGGTTTTATTAGCTTTGTCTGGAGGGGTGGACTCTTCGACTCTAGCTTTTCTTTTGCATCGGGCAATTGGTGAACAATTAACCTGTATGTTTATCGATCAAGGGTTCATGCGTAAAGGTGAACCAGAAAGATTAGTAGAAATTTTCAAAGACAAGTTTCATATTCCCGTAGAATATGTCATGGCGCGCGATCGCTTTTTAGAACAAGTTAAGGGAGTAACCGATCCTGAACTCAAACGCCGTCGTATTGGACATGAGTTTATTAAAGTTTTTGAAGAAGAATCCAAAAAGCTCGGCCCTTTTGACTATCTTGCCCAAGGAACTCTCTATCCCGATGTCATTGAGTCTGCCGATAGCAATGTCGATCCCAAAACAGGAGAAAGGGTAGCTGTAAAAATCAAAAGCCATCATAATGTAGGTGGTTTACCAAAAGATCTGCGTTTCAAATTAGTTGAACCATTGCGTAAGCTATTTAAAGACGAGGTGCGTAACGTTGCTCGTGCGATCGGTTTACCCGAAGAAATTGTCCGTCGTCATCCCTTTCCAGGTCCAGGTTTAGCGATTCGGATTGTCGGCGAAGTTACCGCAGAAAGATTAAATATTCTACGGGATGCTGATTTTATTGTCCGCGATGAAATTAGTAAGCAGGGTATGTACCATGACTACTGGCAGGCGTTTGCGGTACTGTTACCTATTCGCAGTGTGGGCGTGATGGGAGATAAACGTACTTACGCTCATCCTGTAGTACTGCGCTTTATAACTAGTGAAGATGGTATGACAGCAGATTGGTCAAGAGTTCCCTATGATTTGCTAGAAACCATTTCTAATCGCATTGTCAACGAAGTTAAGGGAGTGAATCGCGTAGTGTACGATATTACTTCTAAACCCCCTGGAACAATTGAATGGGAGTAGGTTTGGAGAGATGAAGGATAAAGGATCAGGGAAAAAATATAAGTTGAATTTGAATTAGACAATCTAACGTTTACTTTAACCAACCCCGTCGCCAAAAATAAGTAATAAGAATAAGAGCGATCGCTGCCATGACTCCCAAACAAAAAGGATAACCCCAATACCAGTTCAACTCTGGCATATTCCAGGGAGAAGCATCGGGATTAAAGTTCATCCCATAAATGCCCGCAATAAAAGTTAAAGGGATAAAAATACTAGAAACTACTGTGAGCAGTTTCATCACTTCGTTCATTTTATTGTTAACTGCCGAAAGATAAATATCTATAAGTCCTGAAGCAAGTTCACGATAGGTTTCAATAGTGTCAATAATTTGGACTGTATGGTCGTAACAGTCTTTAAAATAAGGAAGTACGTGTTTGCTAACGAGAGGATGACCTTCCCGAATTAAAGAATTTAAAGCATCTCGTTGTGACCAAATACCACGGCGCAAAGCCAGTAATTCCCGTTTAACTCGATAAATTTTAGCTAATATATGATCGCTCGATTTTTGAATTACTTCATCTTCTAAATGTTCTATTTTTTCGCCATAAGCTTCTATAACTGGGAAATAGCCGTCAATAATAGCATCCCATAGGCAATAAGTGAGGTAATCGGCTTTTTCCTGTCTGATAGCCCCGCGATTACGACTGAGGCGATCGCGTATGGGGTCAAAACAATCTCTCTCTGGTTCTTCCTGTATTGTCAATAAATAATTTTCACCCAAGACCAAACTAACTTGTTCGAGCCAAAACCCATCTCCCTTGGGTTTCAAATTAGCCATTTGGGTAATGATTACCAATTGATTTTGATAGTCTTCGATTTTGGGACGTTGAGGAACATTGACGACAGCTTCTAAAGCTAGGGGATGTAAATTAAATAGCTGACCTATTGATTGTAGGGTAGATTTATCTCCTAACCCAGCAATATCGAGCCAGGATACAGAGTCGCTATCGAGATGATCAGCGCATTCTACTGGGGTTATATTAGTTTGTTGAACTAGTTTTTCTTGATTATAGTCAATTAAATTTATTTCAGGTGGTTTAGCTTGATCGGGAATGGCGATCGTTCCTGGTAAACTACCTGGTTGATGATGAAAGTAGTTAAATGAAATTTGCTTGGATAACTTTTGAACGCGATTTGATAAACGAGAAGATTTTACGGTCATGGAGAGTCGTTTTCTGTTGACAGGTTGTCTGAAAAGTCAAAGTAAGCTAGATCAAAGCCTCTAAATCCCTTCCAATTTGAGAGACTTTCAATTATTCTCTCCTAAATTGGGGGCTATTAGAGACTGGAGGCAAAAATTTAGTAAAAAATCTGAAAATAACTTTATTCTGACTTCCTTCTTTTAGGGCGCAAGGCTTGCGCCCCTAGATTTTACTCCTGACTCCTGACTCCTGTATTCTATGAAAGTGATTTAATTTTGTTAACATTATTTTTGCTTAAATTATTCTATGATTACTATTGCCTTACCCAAGGGCGCATTATTAAAAGATAGTATTGAATTATTCCGCAATCTAGGTCTAGATTTTAGTGACTTTTTGGATAAGTCCAACCGTCAGCTACAAATTATCGAGCCTACTGATACGGCTAGAGCTTTGCTAGTTAGAGCGCAGGATGTTCCTGTATATGTAGAGTATGGTCAAGCGCAATTAGGAATTGTTGGTTATGATGTTTTGCGAGAGAAACAGCCAGAAGTTGCTAATCTAGCCGATTTAGAATTTGGCTATTGTCGTCTATCGGTAGCAGTGACGCAAAGTAGCCCTTATCGCCGTTCAGTTGAACTACCGCCCCACGGTCGAGTTGCTTCTAAATTTGTTAACTGCGCTAAAGAACATTTTGACAGTATTGATTTACCTGTAGAGATTGTTCCCTTGTCTGGTTCGGTAGAATTGGGACCAATTACGGGAATGTCAGAGGCAATTGTTGATTTGGTTTCCACGGGTAAAACCCTCAAAGAAAACGGCTTAATTGAGATTGATGTACTCTATGAAAGCAGTGCCAGATTAATTGCTCATCCTCTTAGCTATCGTTTCAATCGTGACAATATTAATGACTTAGTAGCAAAATTAAAAAGTTGACCGTTAACAGAAGAACTAGAGATTGATCTAGCTTTTTATATATTACATAGCTGATAAGCTGTTAATCATTTAATTTACTTGTTATGACTGACTGGGAGACTGAGTGACTTGGAGACTGGGGGAGAGTTTAAGAGTTTCTTCTGTATACGAATAATATGCCGTTTGAATGCGTAACAGCTTATTCACTGTCATAATTTGAATGAAAGATTAAAAACAGTAGATAAAAGTTAATAGGTAACAGATATATTCTGTGCAAACAACAATTGAAATTATGACGATCGCTGCCCCGAACTCAGATAAGATTAGAAATCAAGATAACGATTGGCGGTTATTTTTAAAATTAATTCCTTATGCGCGTCAAAGTAAAGGTACACTAATTATCTGTTTAATTCTGCTAGTACCTCTAGCAGTAGCCAATTCAATTCAGCCTCTAATTATTGGTCAAGCGATATCGCTGCTGAAATCAGAACCAACTTGGAGTTTTTTAGCTGGGGTGTCGGTAAATCAAGGAATTAATCTTTTAACAGGGTTGTTGTTAGTAACAGTATTAATCAGATTAGCTTTTGCCTCAGTACAAGGGTACTTGGTACAAAAAATTGGTCAAGAGATTACTGCCGAAGTTAGACAGGATTTATTCGATCATGTTACTTCTCTAGCTGCTAGCTTTTTTGATCGCACTCCTGTGGGTAGGTTAATTACCCGTATTGCTAGTGATGTAGAGGCTTTAGGCAATGTATTTGCTAGTGGTGCGATTGGGGTGGTTAGCGACTTTGTTTCGATAGTGGCAATTGTAGTGACAATTTACTTTGTGAACTGGAAATTAGCTTCAATTCTGGTTTTTATGCTGATTCCTGTCACTGCCTTAATTATTTATTTCCAACAACAGTATCGCCAAGCGAACTATAAAGCCAGGGAAGAATTATCTAAACTTAATTCTATGCTGCAAGAAAATATTACAGGAATTAATATTGTGCAGCTATTTCGACGAGAGCAATATAACAGCGAGATGTATCGCTCAATTAATGAACGCTATCGGCTAGAAGTTGATAAAACCATTTTTCATGATTCGGCTGTATCAGCGACTTTAGAATGGATTGCTTTAGTGGCGATCGCTGCTGTACTTTGGGCTGGTGGTATTTTTGTTCTGCAAGACACTATGACTTTTGGGGCATTATCAGCGTTTATTCTTTATGCTCAACGTTTATTTAACCCTCTGCGCCAGTTTGCTGATAAGTTTACGATGTTTCAGTCTGGGTTTACGGCAATTGAACGGATTACCGAATTATTAAACGAACCTATCGAAATTAGAGATAAAGTCATTTCGATGGCTGAAGGACACCGTACTTTAGTAACTACATCTAACAATAGCTCAACAACTGGCGAAATTCGCTTTGAAAATGTTTGGTTCGGCTATAAACCCGATGAATATGTTATTAAAAATCTAGACTTCACCATTAAACCTGGAGAAAAAGTAGCATTAGTAGGCCCAACTGGGGCAGGAAAAAGTTCAATTATCCGTTTATTGTGCCGTCTTTATGAACCGACTAAAGGCAGAATTTTAGTAGACGGGATAGATATTAAAGACATTCCCCAGGCGGATTTACGTCGCTATATTGGGGTAATTTTACAGGAAAGTTTTTTGTTTGCAGGAGACATCAAACGCAATATCACTTTGGGCGATGACTATTCTTTAGAAGAAGTTCAACAAGCAGCTAAGTTAGTTAACATCGATCGCTTTATCGAAGATCTGCCTAATGGTTACAATACAGTGCTGCGAGAGCGAGGTACAAATCTTTCAGGGGGACAGAAACAACTCTTGGCTTTTGCACGGGTAGCTATTCGTAATCCTCATGTTTTAGTTTTGGATGAGGCTACTTCCAGCTTAGATGTCTCCACCGAGGCTGTGATTCAAGAAGCACTAGAACAACTACTTATCAATCGTTCGGCTATTATTATTGCCCATCGTCTTTCAACTATCCGCAATGTTGATAAAATTTTGGTACTCAAGCGTGGTGAATTAGTAGAATCTGGTAGCCATGAGGAATTACTGGCTATGAAAGGTTTGTATGCCAGTCTTTATGAGTTACAGATGCTTGGGAATTAGAAGTCAGAAGTCAGAAGTCAGAAGTCAGAAGTCAGAAGTCAGAAGTCAGAAGTCAGAAGGAAGTAGGAAATATGAAGTAGGAAATAAATAAAAATATCTCTAAAAGCTAAAAACCGATTAACAAAAAACGTAGTGTATTAAATTATCATAATTGATGACCAAAGCTAAAACTCATAATCGTTTGACCATCTCGATGCCAGGTTTAAAAAAACTGCTATCTTACCGCCAGGAATGGTTAAGGGGTGATGTTTTAGCAGGTTTAACGGTAGCAGCCTATTTAATTCCTCAATGTATGGCTTATGGAGAGTTGGCAGGAGTTGAGCCTGTGGCTGGGTTATGGGCGATTTTACCCCCAATGATTATTTACGCTCTATTTGGTTCTTCACCTCAGCTTTCCATTGGCCCTGAATCTAGTACCGCCGTGATGACAGCAGTGGTGATCGCTCCTTTAGCAGCTACTAGAACTGATACTTATGCGAGTCTTGCTGCTTTACTGGCAGCGATCGTCGGTATAGTCTGTATTGTGGGTTATTTTGCCCGACTGGGTTTTTTAGCCGATTTGCTATCCAAGCCAATTTTGATTGGTTATATGGCAGGAATTGCTCTAATTATGATCGGCGGACAATTAGGCAAGCTGGGCAAGATTAACATTGAAGCGGATGCTTTTTTTGGTCAGGTGAGGGAGTTTAGCAATAAGCTGGCCTTAGCTCATACTCCTACACTACTTTTAAGCATTTTAGTCTTAATCTTTTTATTCGCCTTGCAACATCGTTTTCCTAATTCACCTGTCCCCTTAATTGCCGTTTTACTTTCCACAGCAGCAGTAGCCATTTTTAATCTCGATGATCGCGGTGTGGCGGTAGTGGGAGCAATCCCTGCTGGTTTACCTCATTTGGTCATTCCCCAAGTGCCTGTTGAAGATTGGCGATCGCTGGTGGCTTCGGGGGTCGGAATTGCTATAGTCGGTTATTCTGATAATGTACTAACTGCCAGGGCTTTTGCTAATCGTAATCGATATAAAATTGATGCCAATCAAGAATTGTTAGCTTTGGGGATGGCTAATTTGGGTAATGGCTTGATGCAAGGTTTCCCGATCAGTAGTAGTGGTAGTCGCGGTGTAATTGGAGATTCTTTAGGTAGCAAAAGTCAATTGTTTTCCCTGGTGGCGATGGTGACAGTAATTTTGGTGTTATTGTTTCTGCGTCCTTTACTAGCATTATTTCCCAAAGCAGCTTTAGGAGCGATCGTAATTTATGCTGCCACTAAATTAATCGAAGTCTCGGAATTTGTCAGGCTATATCGCTTTCGTCGTAGTGAGTTTTTGCTAGCGATCATCACCACGATTTCTGTTTTAATTACAGACATTTTAGTGGGAGTAGGAATTGCAGTTAGCTTATCAGTAATTGAGCTATTCTCTAGAGTTGCTCGTCCTCATGATGCGGTATTAGGTGAAGTTCCAGGTTTAGCAGGATTACATGATATTGAAGATTGGGGAGGAGCGAAAACTATACCAGGATTAGTAATTTATCGTTACGATGCCCCGTTGTGCTTTGCCAATGCGGAAAATTTCAAACGGCGATCGCTCGAAGCAATTGCGTCTGAAAGACAGCCTGTAGAATGGTTTGTCCTCAACATGGAAGCCAATGTTGAAATCGATATCACCGCTATTGATATGCTCTTAGAATTACAAGCTGAATTAGCAGCCAAAAACATTACCTTTGGGATAACGCGAGTCAAACAGGATTTATATCTGCAACTTGAGAGAGCGGGATTTCTAAAAAAGATTTCCACCGAACATATTTATCCAACATTACATACCGCGATCGCAGCCTTTACTGCTCACCATTAACAATTATATACTTCCTACTTCCTACTTCCTACTTCCTACTT
>CAYMWC010000029.1:0-34554 GCA_964393695.1 uncultured Pleurocapsa sp. | reverse complement strand
TAATTTCACTTAATAGCGATCGCCTAAATTCAAGCGATCGCTTTTTTATGTAGCCGATTTTAAAACTAAATATTAGTAAAAATACCTATTAATTTATTTAATTTGTCTTTAGTAATTATCTTAAAGTTAACTTTATTAAATCGAAAAAATAAGCGTTGTTTCTTCATATTAATATTCAGTATTTTCCTGAATTTACATTGTCTATTTATCGCTGTTAATCTTGATTTATTGCTAACAATCATAGCAAGCATAAAACCATAATTAATTAATACAAAAAGTCTTTATTCAGCAACAAAGGTAATAAACTTAAATGTTCAAACTTCTTATCTCTATAAAATTTAGTTTAACTGCTTTTTTAGGTATTTTAATAGCAAGCTCTTTGGCTTCCAAACCTGCCTCAGCTAATAATAATCTTACAGTAACAATAGAAGCAGCAACAATTCAAACTCCACAATCAAAAACAGCAGCTTATACAGTCGATTTTAATGATCTATCTGGCACAGCAGGATTTACTAAAAATAATGGTACTCCCAACTCTCCTAACTATGTTTATGGTGGTAATTTAATAATTAAAAACCAAGACCAATGGGGCGGTGCCAACAAAACTAAGTACATTACTCAATCACAAAACGTAAGCAGTTTTAATGTAAAAGTTAACCAAGACCAAAAATACTTCGGTTTTTGGTGGTCAGCAGGTGATAGCGCCAACAAGTTAATTTTCAAAAATGATGGTGAGGAAGTAGCTGTTTTTCAAACAAAAGATTTAGTAGAGTTTATCAATGGTCGACCCACTGCTGAAAAAACTTTATACTATGGTAATCCCAATTGTCCTACTGTCGGTGTTGCTCCTTGTGGTTCTAATACAGGGCATAAAGCCGAACCATTTGCTTATGTCAACGTCTATTTTAATAACGAAGTATACGATGAAATCGTGTTTCAAACTCTATCATCTTCAAAATTTGAATCGGATAATCACACTTTTTCCGCACAAAATCAAACTGTCACAGGTGTAAACGTACCGCCATTAGCTAGTGCTGCGAATGACCTAGTTTCTACTAGTGAAGATAGTAGTACTACTGATAATGTTCTCACCAATGATTTAGGTGTAAATCTTAGTGTTTTGGGTGTAAACCTTAGCGCTGCCCAGCTAAATAACAAAGTTGCAACTAATGTAGGTAGTCAAGTTACTCTTGCTTCTGGTGCTTTAGTAACTCTCAATAACAATGGAACTTTTACTTACAACCCTAATAGTAAGTTTGAGTCTCTTAACCCCAATCAAACTGCTACGGATAGTTTTTCCTACACGATTAAAGATAATCAGAATAACGTCAGTACTGCCACGGTAACCATGACCATTAATGGTGCTGCGGATAATCCTGAAGCAGTTGATGATTCTTTTACGACTGATGAGGATACCAGCACTACTGGCAATGTCAAAACTAATGACACTGACCCCAATGGCGACAATCTTACCGTAACTATGGTCAATGGAGTTGCAGCGAATGTCGGCAATCAATTTACCCTTGCTTCTGGTGCTTTAGTAACTCTAAATAGTAACGGGACTTTTACTTACAATCCTAACAAGAGATTTGAATCTCTCAACGACGGTCAAACTGGCACAGATACTTTTTCCTACACCGTTAACGACGGTCATGGCAATACTGATACTGCCACTGTTACGATGACTATTCAAGGAGTTACTGATCCTATCCCTGATTAGATCGGTATTTTTATCTAAGTTTGATTAGAGTAACTAACAAAAAGCGATCGCCCTACCAAGAGCGATCGCTTTTTCATAACAACTATTTAACAAACTGAGGCATAACCTCGGCTGCGGTTAACAAACCAGTGACACCACGTTGGTTTAAAGCTATTCCAGCCTTGAGATAACCAAAGGCAGGGCCACAAACATTGGCAGCCATACTAGTTTCATCTCCCAGAGTAAAGGTATGGGTAGAAATTTTGCCTTCAAAGGTGCGTCCAGTAATTTTGACGTTAGTACTTAGAGGTTTTTTAGGGTTGCGAGTATCTACTACTCCACCAACAGTAACGCGATCGCGACTACATATACCAGCTAACTCCAGCATAATATCGTCTGCGTGTTCCATATTTTCGAGCGAAATAATACCATTAGTTTTATCTAGCAACGCACTCACCTCAGCATCACTCATTGCCCTAGCGGTTTCCACATCATACCCAGGCATATGAGCAATATCTTCGCGAATAGTGGCACGATAAGCTTCCCAGTTGGCAATACCTACACCAAAAGTAATCTCGACGCTATGTATTTCTGTATAACTTTGTGCTGCAACTGCTGCTGCTGCCGTTAGTAAGCCTGGAGTTGCCCCACAGCCTGTTAAATAGGTTATTTTCGCTTGTTGTAAGTCTGATTGTAAGGCTAAGAGTTGTTCAACTGCGCTAGTTCGTTTGAGGGCATCTACTAATACTCCTTGCCAGCCAGAGGCGATAAACTGTCTTGCCACATCTGCCATAAATGTATTGGGTAAATTGGGCAAAGCCAAAAAATAGCCATCTACTTGCGCTTGATTAATTACAGCTTGAATACTATTGTTACTGAGATTGCCGTGATTTGCTAAATGTCCTACAGATTGCAAGTCTCTATAGGTAGAAATAGCTGCATCTATATCTAATCCTTGAGGATCATAAGCGTAACCTTTTTGGTCGGCTACGGCTACCAAATTCATCTCACCTTTGGAGGCTAAAATTCTGGCTGCTGCTTGTCCTAAACCCCCAAAACCTAAAACACCAACTTTAATCGGATTAGCTGCTTTATTTATAATCATCTCTAGCTCTAACTTCAACACATAACAGATTTTATTATCAATTGATAATTGATAATTGATAATTGATAATTCGTTAATTCGTTAATTTGGTTTAAAACCTCTATTTTGCGTTATCGATTATTTTTAAGTATTGTATCTTTTTGTTAACAAAATATTTTTTAGCTGCTTTATCCCCTTGACTCTCAACTACGTTTACGGAAAACTTAAAATATACGATAGCAAGCTCAGCACCTATTATTAATATTTGATAAGATTCACATAGTATTACAGCAATTGCTCAAAATATCTATATGGAGAGCGATATAACAAAAACTAGTTAGTCGGTAAACTGACTTCTAGTTATCAACAATCAAAGTTGAGTAGTATCGTAAGCGATCGCAAGTAGATGGAAACATTAGAGTTTATTATTTATCCCGATGGTCTGGTTAAAGAAACAGTCACAGGTATTGTTGGTTCATCTTGTCAGGAGGTGACGGCAGCAATCGAAGCGCAGTTAGGGGTAGTAGTTGATCAAAAGCAAACCTCTGACTATTACGCCCAAAATAAAACTCAATCAGCCACAGTAGCGACTCAGAATAGCTACAGCGATTGGTAATTTAATACAACTTAAGATAACAGCTTTCTTAAATATTAATTTCACAGAGGAAATTTATGTCACATTTCAGCAATATTAAAACTAAGATTCGCAACTTAGATTCTTTACAAGCAGCACTGAGCGATTTGGGGGTAGATTGGAAAAGTGGACCAGCGATCGTCAGAGGTTACAAAGGTCAGACTCATAAAGCCGAAATTGTAGTAGAACAAGAAAACACCTATGATATTGGTTTTAGTTGGAATGGAAATGAGTATGAATTAGTAGCAGATTTACAATATTGGCAACAACCTTTAACAGTAGATGGTTTTTTACGTCAAGTAACTCAACGCTACGCTTACCACACAGTAGTGAATGAAACTACTAACCAAGGATTTGCAATTACCGAGCAAGAAAAGAATCAAGATGGTTCAATCCGTTTAGTTGTTCAACGCTGGAGTGCTTAATGTCTGATATTACTTTCCCAAAGCCAAGTGGTTTTGAGCCAGAATTAGGTGGTATTCTCCGGGATACTGAGGAAAGGAGTGGGTTTGAACCAGAGTTAGGCGGAGTCTGGCGACAGAAGGGGGTTTTTGTCGATGAAAATATTTGTATTGGGTGTAAAAACTGTACTCATGTAGCATCCAACACTTTTTATATTGAGCCAGATCATGGACGAGCCAGAGTGTTTAACCAAGATGGTGACACAGAATCATTAATTGAAGAAGCGATTGATACTTGTCCAGTTAACTGTATTCATTGGCTTGACTATACTAAGCTTAAGCAAATGGAAGAGGAGCGGAGATATCAAGTAATTCAAAGCTTGGCAATTCCTCCGAATATGAGGCGATCGCAAGTAGTCAAAAAAAGAAAGTTAAACAAATTCTAAGGCTATCTTAATTACTTCTAAGATTACGGTGTGTTGCCCCGATCGTAAAATAAAAAGCGATCGGGGTTTTTATTGTTTATCTTTTGTGAGCGGGAAGACTCACGCTTATTGGCGATAGCAAAAAGCGATGAGACGGGGCTTATAAATTGCGCGGGAAACCCACGCAAACAGCCCCTCATGAAAGCGAACTAAGCACTAAGCAGGACGGTTTTGTTCCTGAACATATTTCTTTAATACATCTACAGTAACTCCTCCACACGAAGAAATAAAATAGCTACCCGACCAGAGAGAATCTTTCCAGTAAAATTGTGAAAATCTATCTGGAAATTCTTGTTTTAAATAACGACTGCTAACCGTTTTTAAGTTGTTAACTAATTTGCTCAATTGAATTTGTGGAGTATATTGCAAAATCACGTGCAAATGGTCTTTTTCCCCATTCACTTCGATACATCGGCAGTTCCATTTAGCCAATAAATCTTTAACTATTTCTTCGAGTCTGACTAGCATTTCATCATTAAATAATGGTCTTCTATATTTAGGAGCTAACACTAAGTGAGCTTTGAGCGAAGAAACGCTTCTAGCACTAGAAATTAAATCATTGTATTTTTTAGACACTAATTATAAGAATTGTGATACACTAATTTTAGTTTAGATGTTTTGTTGGCTATGAAGCAAGCATTCCAATACAAATTGTTGCCTAACACTAATCAGCGTCAAGAAATTGACCGATGGTTAAATATGCTTAGGCATCAATATAATTATTTGCTTGCCGATAGGTTTAACTGGTGGCAATATAATCGCTCTGACTGCGTGATTCCTCAAGGAGAATTTTGCGTCTATGCCTGTACCATAGGTAGCCCAATCTTGAGAGATAATCCAGACTGGCATTCGCAGTCCGCAAGTTTACCCAATCTAAAGATTGATAGACCTTGGTACAAAGATATTTACAGTCAAGTTCTTCAGGATTGTGTAAAAAGAGTGAAACTTGCTTTTGAGAGGTATATACGTTGAAGACAAATCTGTTCCTAAGTTTGAGCCTGACATCATAGCGAGTATCGATAATACTATTGCGATTGATTTAGGGTTAGAAAAGCTATATGTTGATAGTCTGGGGAATCAAGTTTTACCCCAAAAATACCTAAGAAAATCCGAAGAAAAGCTGATCTTATTGCAAAGAAAGCTAGCAGACAACAATCGTAGTAGAAAGGCGAAAAAACTTATACGACGAGCAATTGCTAGATTGCATTTAAAAATAGCACGGGCAAGAAAACAATGGCATTTTGAAGAAGCCAAAAAGTTGTGTCAAAGAGCAGATGTAATAGCAGTTGAGGACTTAAAAATTGCTAATCTTCGTCGAAAAAATCAAGCCCAAAAAGTTGATGGAAAATATGTGGAAAACGGTCAAAGTAGAAATTATCTCTAATTAAATAATAATATTCTATAACAACAACAACAAGAGCCGAAAGGCTCAACTTTTAATTGTTATGTAAAATCTTGACTAATTATTTCTACTTCATGTATTGTATATTTCATGAAAGTACAGAAAGGACAATTAGACAACAACAAAACAATCTGGTTAGTGTTGGATGATAACTATCTACCTGTCGAACCAATATCAAAGTATTTACGTTACCTCGACAGCTTAGAACGTTCTCCCAACACTATCTCTGGCTATGCTCGAAATCTAAAACTTTACTTTGAATACCTCAAAGAAAACTCTCTAGATTGGAAAACAGTCAATTTAGAACAAAGAGCAGAGTTTATTCATTGGCTGAGGAATCCACAACCAGGAACTATCCCACTGCGTCCACAAGAAGCAAAAAGATCAGAGAAAACCATTAACCATGCTTTGACTACTGTGGCATCTTTCTACGAGTTCCATGAGCATTTAGGAACGACTGAAGGAGTAGAAAATTATCGTTATGTAACTCAAAAAGGAAGCAAGTACAAACCTTTTCTACATCACATCAGCAAGGGTAATCAAATTAAAACCAAATTACTCAAAGTCAAAGAACCTAAAACTTTTCCTGGTTGTCTCAATGATGATGAAGTAAAAACTTTAATTAATGCTTGTAAGCACGTTAGAGATAAGTTTTTAATTTGTCTCCTTTACGAAACAGGAATGCGTATTGGGGAGGCATTAGGACTACGCTTAGAAGATTTTGTAACAGGAGGAACAAATGAAATTCACGTAACCAACAGACTCGATAATTTTAATGGTGCTAGAGCAAAAAGTGGAGACAGAATAATCCATGTCAATAAAGAATTAATGCAGTTTTTTTCTGATTATTTAATTGATGAATATCCAGAGGATATTGACTCAGATTATGTATTTGTTTCTATCTGGAGTCTTAAAGTAGACCCAGGAACACCATTAACTTATTCAGCAGTAGATAGCTTATTTCGTCGTCTCAGAAAGAAGACTGGTATCTATGCTACTGCTCACCTACTAAGACACAGCCACGCGACTAATTTAGTCAGAGCAGGTTGGGATATGAGTTATGTCCAGAAGCGATTGGGGCATAGTGATATTCAAACTACAGTCAATACTTATGTTCATCTACTCACTGATGACTTAAAAGCAGAATACCAACAATATTTACAGCGAAGAAAACAAAGTAATGAAAGTGAATAAAGGTTCTGAAAAGAAACTAATACCTTTAACTAAGATAGATGGTAATTCAGTTATCTGCCATCATTGCGGAGCAAGTGACTATAAAAGAAAAGGATTTGATAAAGGTAGAAGACAGTATTACTGTAAAAATTGTAAACGACATTTTATTCCTGGCATAAAGGAATTAACAAATTTAGATTGTATTAAATTAGGTTTACAATGTCCTGAATGTGGTAATAATCAATGTTGGAAAGCAGGAAAAACTAAAGACGGAAGACAAAGATATAGATGCAAAAAATGCAACCGTTCTTTTAACCTCAATCCAATGCATGGCAAGTATGAAAAAGATTTACCATTATCTAGTGATGTTTGGCTAGCTTCGGATTTAGGAGTACAAGCTCCCAAACATAGAGCTTTAACCAAGTTCATTTTTATTTATATTGAACAAAAATGGTTAAGAGATATTGCTAAAAAATTTATCCGATACATGGCTGGCAATAGAACTTATCAAACTTTGAATGGTTATATTTCAGAATTGAATTGTTTATCTGAATTTATCGTAGAAAAATATCCTTCATTAAATGGAATCGATGAAATTGACAGAGCATTTATTGTTGATTATTTAGCATACTTAACCAAAAAACTTTCCTCTTCTAGAAAAGCTCATCGCTTAAGTATGTTAAACACTTTATTTAATGTAGGAACAGCAAACCAATGGTTTGAACTTTCAGCAGGACTAATTTTAAGAGAAGATTTTCCTAAACACAGTAGACCACTTCCTAGATATATTCCTGAAGAAGTAATGGCAAAGCTTAATCAACATTTAGACGCATTACCAGAACAAATAATGAGAATGGTTTTAGTAATGCAAGAGTGTGGATTGCGAGTCGGTGAACTTTTAAATTTACCTATTGACTGTTTAAGACAGGATTCAAAAGGCGATTGGTACATTCAGTTTATGCGTGGAAAAACAAAATGTGAAACTACTTTACCTATTTCTCAGGAATTGGCAGCAGTTATTCAAGAGCAAAAACAATATATACAAAATTCTCTTGATGAAGAAAACTTTAATTACTTATTCTGTGCAAAAAAGCAAGAACCACCTGGTTATCATCATAGATTTCGTCCTCAACCCAAAGTGATGAGGGATGGTAGTTTTATCGGTTATTTAAAAAATTTAGCCGAAGAATTTAATATTTGTGATGGTTCAGGTAAGCCTTGGATTTTTCAAAGTCACCAATTCCGTCATACAGTCGGTACTCGGATGATTAACAATGAAGTACCACATCATATTATTCAACGTTATTTGGGTCATAAATCACCAACTATGACATCAGTTTATGCTCATATTCATGACAAAACTTTAAAGAAAGAAATAGCTAAATATCATGACAGTAGAGTGGTAAATGTTGCTGGTAAAATAGTTGAATCTACAACACCAGAATTAGATAATGACTTAGATTTACATCTTCTTAAGAAAAAAGTATTAGCTCAATCGTTACCCAATGGCTCATGTGCTAGACCAATAGTTCTAGGCGAATGTCCTCATGCTAATGCTTGTCTTACCTGTGGTGATTTTCGCACAACTATTGAATTTCTTGACCAGCATAAATCGCAGTTAAAAGAAACAGAAAACCTGGTAAAAAATGCTGAAGAAAATGGTTGGAAGCGTCACGCTGAAATGAACACTAAAGTAAGAGATAATCTACAGAAAATCATCACTACTTTAGAGTCTGGCAATAAAGATGTAGTTTCTGGAGGGGATAACTAAAATGAATGGAAAGGAACAAAGAATAGCTAAATTAGATGCTGTTCAACAACAAAGAAAACAAGATTGTCTCGACCGTACAGAAAAAGCTATTTCCAAACTGTTACAAAATAACGAAAGAGTTTCCTTTGGTGCTATTGCTAGAATTGCCAATGTTAGTGTTAGTTATCTTTATAAATATCCAGAAGTAAAAGAGCGCATTCAAGATATTCGCAACCAACAAGTGAAGAATGCTAGACAATTAACTAGACCTCAAACTGCTTCAGAGAAGTCTAAGCAGGTAATGATTCAACAACTACGAGAACGAATTAATACTCTTGAATGGGAGAAAAAAGAGTTAAAGAAACAAAATGAGAAAATGACTGGTGAGTTATATCGTATTGGTATAAAACTAGATTTATTTGACCGTGTTAGTAGTCAATCTATTAAACAGGCTGAAGAAATTAAACTTCTTAAATTAGAGTTAGAACAAGCTCGAAATGAATTAGATATTTGTAAGTCAAAGCTAATTGAAAACAATCCTAAAGTTGCTTCCATATCCAAGAAGATTGAGGAGTCTATTAATAGCCAAGGAATTGATAATCAACTAAAAGCTAAATTATCAGAATTAGGAGTTAGATTAAATGCTACATTAAAAAAGATTATTGAATCTAAAACAAAGCAACAAATTAATAATGCTTTGAGTGCAGTAGAAGAATATTTGGCTAGCGATAAGAAGGTTAAATCTAAAGCAGGATTGCTCAGAAAAGCATTGGAAGAAAATTGGACTCCCAATCTAACTGATGAAGAAAGACAATTGAATCAAGTCAATGATACTTTTTCAGAGTGGTTTAAATTAGCAAAAGACCAAGGTATTGTACAAGCTAGTCAAGGTACTCCTAAAGGTATCATAGTGCTAGAACCTACTGGCGAATGGACACCTTTAGAAGCGATGATTGAAAAAGGATGGACGTTAGAATATTTGCAACAAAGAAGTGAACGTTAATTACCGATCACCTGATAAATTTAATTATGTTGTAGAATATATTCACAACGTCAAACTATTACATAGTTTATGTTGTAGACGTTATAGACGAGATAATAGAAAGTCTGGTTTAAACAAAAGTTTTTCTGATTGTGCTATAGCTCAATTTGTTGATATTTTGCACCATCAAGCTCAGAAACTTGGGGTAAAAATCCTTAAAATTAATCCGAGAAAAACCTCACAAACTTGTCCGATTTGTCTTAATAAAGTACCTAAATCACTGTCTGAAAGATGGCATGATTGCCCTACCTGTAAAGCATCTATGGATAGGGACTACGCAAGTTCTTTGCTCATTAAAAAAGTGGCGTTGGGTATCGTGTCACTATAAAATGCTCGACGACTCTAATTAGTCTTAGAGAAGCTACCGCCTATCGCCTAAGCGAAGGCGGGTAGAGTATATCACTTGACGGCACCATATCTACAGATATTTTGTCGGACTCTTGCCAACGTTGTAGTTCATTGTTTTCGGCTAAAAAGTCGTACAATTTTTGACGATAAATTTTTCTATACTCATCAAAGCTATGTTGATCCAATCTAATCCCAAAATCTTCGTTAGTTTTTCCCTGTAAAACAGCAGCAATTTGGTTATTGACTGTAACTGAAAAATGACTACCATCAAAAGTATTACTAGGATTTTTGGTCACTGCTGAAGGAGCAGTAAAATCATACATCGCATCATAACTTTGAGCTAGTTGATGATAGCCTAATAAATAACAATCCATTAAATTACGACCGTATGTATCATTTATCATGCTCCAAGCGGATATTGGTGGTACATAGCCGACGAATTTTGCTTGCGGAAAAACTTGTCTGAGATTAGCAAAAGTCTCGACAGAAGAAAGATCGCATCTTTGAGGCTCTAAAGGCTTATAAAATTCTGGTGTATAAGTAGGAGGATTCTCAAAATCCATTGCTTCAAAATTTTGATCGTAATAGCCACCAGGATCAGGACTAAGACCTAACAAGGTCATAGCCGAGAATAATAAGACATCAGAAGATAAATAAGCTTGTAAAGGTGATTTGGTGGCAAGGGTTTCAATTGCTAGTGGCTCTTGTTCGGTGCGTTCTTTTTCCACAAAATTCATGCCATCAACACCAATATAAACTATTTTTGGCTGTATCCCTTGCTCTTGCAAGAAATTAGCATAGTTGACAAAATCAGGTATTTCACCGCCTTTGAGCGCATAGTTAAAACATTGAGCATCCTGGAATTCAGATGGTCTTAAAGCGGTAACTCGGGAACTACCTAGAATAATACAGTTATAATTTACCTTATCTTTCGTTCTCAGAAATACATTAGTTTTAGTGATTCTCTCATTAAAAGTAAAATTTTTACCAGTCAAAATATTGCCGTGACTGTACCATAAAGGATCAATCAACCAATTTATACCAGCTACAGAGCCTAAAAGCAAAAATGTGACTATTCCATAGAGTTTAAAGCTAAACCCAGAATTTTCACCTTTTTGAGCAACTTGGGGTGAAGACATGGGTATGCTTTTGCCTTTATTTGATTTGAAAAATCCAGATGCAACGTTTCTAAAATTCATTTTCAATATTTTTTGGTAGATAAATTAAAACCTAAAATTGGAAATATAGAAATTCACTAACTCTGGAAAAACAAAGCAAGGAAAGTGAAGTTAAGCTTGCAATAATTACTGTCCAAATTTTATTCGGTCTCCAAGACAAATACTGCCAAAATTTTTGTTGCCATAGGGGTTGATGATATTCAACCGGCTCAGTTAATGTGGGGTTATACTTCCCCATCCACTGTTGGGTATTAGGAGTAAACCAAACAATAAATAACAAAATTAAAATCCCAAAAGTGGCATATTTTTGACTGATCCCAACATTGATCGAGAAACCTAAAAACCCTATGCCCATATTTCTTAAATAGCCCAGATAGGTTTCTAAAAAAGGAGCTAATTGAATACCATTAAATCCAAACATCGACTTAAGTATAGAAGTTGCAGTTGTAAAATTATTGGCACGGAAAAAGACCCAAGAAATCACCACGGCGATAAAAGTCGCTAACCAGCCTAGACCACGCAGTAACCGACCATCATTTTTGAGATTATGGCCTAAGCTTTTGCGTAAAGAGCGATATAGATGATTGATTACTAAAAAAATACCATGTAATCCACCCCAAAAAACATAAGTCCAACCAGCACCATGCCACAAACCTCCCAGCAACATAGTAATTATTAAATTTGTGTAGCGTCTAAATGACCCTTTACGGCTACCTCCCAAAGGTATATATAGATAGTCACGTAAAAAATGAGAGAGGGTAATATGCCATCTTCGCCAAAAATCAACAATACTAATTGCTTTATAGGGTGAGTTGAAATTTAAGGGCAGTTTTACACCCAGCATATAGGCTGCACCAATTGCCATATCAGAATAGCCTGAAAAATCGAAGTATAGCTGTAGGGTATAGCCTAACGCTCCCACCCAAGCTTCAGAAAAAGTTAAATCAATTCCTTGAGAAGCAGCAGCAAAAGCCAGATTGGAATATTCAGCAATGCGATCAGCAAAGATGACTTTTTTAAATAAACCAGCTACAAAAACTGTCAAACCGATCGCTAAAGTTTTTTGGTTAAATTGATAAATAGATGAATTTTCAAATTGTGGTAAAACTTCTTTGTGATGTACGATTGGGCCAGCAATTAGCTGAGGGAAAAACAAAACGAACAAGACATATTGTTGTAGGTTATATTCTTTAGTTTCGCCTTTATAGGCATCTACTAAGTAAGCTATTTGTTGAAATGTGTAAAATGAAATACCTAAAGGAATGACAATAGTAGCTAAATAAAAATCAGTTCCAACAACTTGATTTATATTATCAATTAAAAAATTGGAATATTTAAAATAACAAATTAATCCCAAGTTAAATATAATACCTAAACTAAATACTGTTTTTTTTCTTACCCCTGGTTCTAAACCATTACCGATTAAATATCCCAAACCATAGTTAACTAATATAGAGACAATAATTAGAGGTAGATTTAAAGGATTCCACCAACCATAAAAAAATAAAGACGCTAGTACTAACCAAGTTATAGGAATTTGTTGTTTAACACGGCTATTTTCTCCAGCCAGCCAGAAAAACACTACTATAGTGATCGGCAAAAATAGAAAAATAAATTCAAAAGAATTAAACAGCATATTTTTAATTGAGAATTATATATAACTATTGAACATCATTTCTTTTTCTCTATATCTTGGTAAAGTAAATCACTATTAGTCTGAAATACAAATAACCAAACTGACGTATTGATGATAAGTAATTTATCATAGTATCTATTATTTTTCTCTAAAACGTCAACTTCTCAAAAGTTAATTTAGTAAATCAATTATCGTCAATAACTGAGATGATTATCTAGGCTACAATAGCTATCAGATACAAGTTATTAAGTAATATTTAATCAATCGAATAAAGTAATCAATCCCTGATAATATTTAGTCATATTAACCCTTATTTGTTTTACGATATAACCAAGCAACAATTATCCATAAACAAACCAACTTAAAAGAATCGGAAACCAGAGTTGCCCAAGCAGCACCTTTCCAAGAAAACAGAGGAATCCACCAGATATTTAAGACAACATTAATAATGGCAGCAACCACTTGTACAAGACTGCGAGCTTTTTGATTTCCTGAACCAGTAAGAGTATCAGCAGCTAAATATTGGATAGCAGAGATTGCAGGTAGGGGGGATAACCATAATAAAGCTCCAATTGCTTCACGATATTCTTCTCCTAAAATTACTGGAATAAAGGGGGCGAGAAACCAAAAGCCAATAAAACTGACGATCGCATATAATATCAGAATTGGTAACAAACGTTTAGCAAAACCTAAACTGCCTCTAATTCCTGCAACTCCATGCTGAAAAAATCTGGTGTACGTAGCACCAGAAAGTGCGAACAAAGGAACATTCCCGACATCAATAAAGCGATAAGCAGAGCCATATATACCAGCAGCACCGACATTCGCTAATTTTCCTAGCATAGATTTATCCAATCCAGCATTGATATTGGTGGCTGAAGCACTGATGGCAAAATACAATCCTTGTTCCATGTTCGATTTTAGTTCAGCTAATGCTAGTTTAGGCAAACCTACCATCTTGTTAACTGCGACAATCGCAATCACCGCTGTAACAATAGAACTGGCAAAATATAAATAACTCCAAATAATTAGATTAGGCTCACTAAAAAATACCGCTAAAGACAAGGCAGCTAACAATTTACCACAGGTACTTAAAACTCCCAGTTGTGCCATCTTTTTAACCATATCAACTGCCATTAAAGCTTTAGAGGCCAGATCTAAAAGTGCTAAACAAATTAAATCAGCTAATAAAATCAGTAGTTCTGTACTCCTGGCAATATCTTTGGGAAAGATAATCGGCGCAATTAACAGCAGAATAATGGTTAACAAAGCACCGTTAGTAATTGCCAATAGCAAAGAATTACCCCAATGAGTACGAAAAGAAGCTTGATTGGTAGAGACATTTTGTACTAATATGTGTTCACTTCCCAAAGCCACAAAGGGAAAAATAATGGAGGCACTAGCTGCAACGACGATAAAAGAACCATAATTTTCTTTACCCAATAAGCGAGCTACAAGAATAAAATATCCTGCCTGCATTACTACATTAAATAACTTGGATAGCAGCATCCATAATGTATCGCGCGCCAGATTACTCTGAAATAGATTGGTCGCTTTTATTTTTATCTCTCCTAGATTCATAAATTTCTATTTCAAGTTCTGGTTATTAATAAGGTATAAATTATTCATTAATTGCATACTGTTTATTTTTGGCGATGATCAAGGAATAAGAAACTGCAACGTAGATTGCCCAGAAAAAATTATTCATTGTAGATATAGTTCCCTCGGTCAAATTTGATAATAGAACATAGGTTAAAAATAAAAGAGGCCAAAATCCTTCTGGGGTATTAGTTTTTCGTAGTAATTTCAAAGACTGAACTGTGGTAAGCAAAAATCCCACCACAAAAACAATCAACCCCACCAATCCTATAGAAAGCCAAATATCGAGAAAGCCATTATGGGCATAGATTACGGGAATCCTCATTGCTAGTTGAACGTAGCCTGAAGGACCTTCATAACCGTTCCAAAAAGCAGATAATCCATAACCTAACCAAGGACGTAACTGAATTTGATCCCAAACATATTGCCAAATAAAAGTTCTACCTGATAGTGTCGTGTCTTTACCTACAGAACTAAATAAAGAATCTGAACCAACGTACCCAGCAATAAAAATTATTGTAGCTACACCTACAATTGTCACAGCTAAGACGGCTGAAGCCATGACTTCGTATCGCCAACGAAAAATCCGATAAATCAGACAGAGCATTAACATAAAAGCAAAAGTACCTACGGCAGTCGTAGACAAAGACATAATCATGGCACCACAGCAAAAAGCCAATAAAATCCAATTAACCCAACTGTATTCTTGCTTTCTTAAAGCGTTTAAGAAAAAAACTACGCCTCCCAGGGACATAAAAGCACCAAATTGATTTTTATGAGTAAATACCCCTCGCAAAGCCCCATCATGAACTCCCGCCATCAATCCATATTTTGGTACTGCTACCGCCAATAAAAGACTTAAAATTAACAAGATTCCATAAGTCCAACCCACTAAATCCATTTGCTCTCGCAGAGTATAACGAGTAGCTAAATAGAGTCCAAAACCAGTAGTACCAATGGCATAAATGCTAAATCTCAAAGTTTGCTCAGGGTTAACTGACCAAAAAAAGGAAAAGCTAACGATTCCCATGAGTATCCAAAGCAATTTATTGCTAGAGATCATAGCTAACACCCGCTTCCATCTCATTGCCAAAAGCACAAAAGTAATAAGGTAAATTAAAATTGATAGTTGAGCATTAAAAGATAGATCAAAGCTACTAAGGTCAACTCCATCTCCTTCATTGGCACCTTTAGTTAAAATTAGTGGTGTAATTGCCTGAGATATATGAATCAAAGAAGTGATCGAAAAAATAAGTTCAAAAGTGCTTAAAATTTTGCTGTTGCCTTTAGTCATTACATAAAAAATTTGTAAAAAAAAATATTAATTTGTCTAACTTTTCTTTCGGGGTATATTTCATGATTTTCGGAATGACTGTATAAACATACTTTAAGTTTTATGTTTTTTTAAGCTTCTGCCTAGTGTATTGTACTAAACGATAGTACGTTTATCTTACCTAATAAATGAGACTGTACTTTAGTATCTTTTTACTGCTTTTTAATTCACCTATCTTGGAGTCATTTTGCAGAACATACAGCTAAATGCTCTATTAGCTAGAATAAGATTAATATAGTAATTTGTACTACTAAATTTGACAGATTAAGCATTAGAAGACCATACAATTAGACAGAAGAATAGGTTGAAGTAGATATATTGGGGATTAAAGTTTTACCGTCTAAATGTTCAGGAATTTCTGCCTTCATCAAAGTTAAAATCGTAGGAGCTAAATCAACTGCTTCCCCAGCAGGCAAATTAAATCCAGATGGAATATCTGGTCCTTTTGCCAACAAAAAACCTTGACCTTTATGACCTCCAGCACGACAGTGAGTCAAGGGCCCAATTCGTCCTAATCTCGAACTATCAACAACATCTGTAATTGGCTCTTGCCAGATTACTACTATGTCTGCGTCAGGTAATTTAGGATTATTATCTAAAGGAGTGGTGCGAGTTTTGACTACCTGTTTAACTATTTTGTTGCCAGAGCGAGGATCTCGAAGGTCGTAAAGAATCTCAGTTAATTCAGCACATAGAGCATCATACTCTGAAGGTTCAACTATCCCATCTCGCTCTCTGCCTCGGAGATTAATCCGAATATGACCATTAGTAAAAGCAGGTAAAGCAAAGGCTTTCATTTGAGACCATAAAGAGGAATACCACATACTAGGCATCCAAGCCATAGCTAACTCTTGTTCAATAGGTTCATCTAGTAAGCTATAGGGAGAAAGCAAACCATGTTTTTTACCGCGCAAGAATTTTTTATGAGTCCAGGTATGAAATAATTTTTTGAAGGGATTAGGTTCATATATTTGACTCCAAATTTCTCCAGCCCAAGAGTTTCTGATTGGTTTAGTAACTATTGATCCCAGGGGAGAGCCGACTTTTCCAGGAGTTATTGCTGCTTTACCATAATGGAAACGGTAGAGTAATTCTGGTAACACTGCCATACTTAATAGATCAGTAAAGTTGGCTGCCATACCGTGAGCAGAGAAACAGACGACATTAGCATCTTGAGGAGCTTCAGCTAAAATTTCGCCAATTGCTTGATCTACATGTTTATAGGTATTTAAAACTGGATCAGGTTGAGTCCCATTTTTACTCAGATGATTATATAGAGGATGATCTGCTTGACTGTAGTTATATAAATCGTGACCGACGGTATGGGTTTCACCAAATACCATCAAGAATAAATCCCAGTTATCTTGTTGTAATAATTCACGAGCGATCGCTGAATGACCATCAATACTTTGTTTTAATGCTTCTTGAATCCAGGTGACATACTGAGAATTCCACCACAGTCCATTATCGTTATGTAAAACTGGGTTTTTGCCATATTTTTCCAGAATAGCTCCAAACAATTCAGGTGGGTTGGAAGCACTTACAGTATAAGGATAATGTCCACCCCAACCCAAAATTTGTACTCCATTAATAGCTTCTGTAAGAGTCGTGACAGGAACATCTAAAACCGCAACTTTATAATCTGATCCCAAAGCATAGAAAGGAGGATATTCTTGATAATCATAACCACTAGTAACTACATCACAGACAATTTCGTAATTTTTGGGGTTGTAACTAACTGTATCCCAGTAACCTAAAGTATCAGCGCGACATCCAGTAGAAAAGGTTGCCCACAAAGGTTCTGTAGTTGAATATTCCGTAGGGACACCACAGTAATTTACTGTATTTTCTAGACGAGAATAAGTTCCTGCTTGGCGGATTTTACTCAAGTTAGGAAGATGTCCTTGAGACATCCATTTTTCAATTAATCTCGGTTCAGCAGCATCTAAGCCAATTACAATAGTTGATTTGTTCATTTTTCTCTTAAAAAAGAATTTCCCTAAGCGATTAGTTGCTTTTGAACTAAATTAGGTAATTTTAGGCAGTCGCTGTCTTAGAAGGAGTATTTTCAGAGGAAGTAGTAAAATATTTTTTACTATATTTAGCATGGTATGAATAGCGGTCAAATTCGTTTGGTTTGACACCATTAATAACCATCCCTAAGACTTTTTGGGTGAGATTAGCATTAGCTATAGTCTCTTGTGCCAACTCAGCACTTTCGTGTTCCACTATTCCAGGGCGACTTACAAAAACAATACCATCAGCTAGTTTAGTTAAGGTTAAGACATCTGCGGTTACGGCTAAGGGAGGGGCATCAATAATAACTAGCTCGTATTCTTTTCTGGATGTTGCTACTAATTGACTCATTTCTACCGAATCTAATAGAGCCAGGGGATTAGGTGCAATTGTACCTGATGTTAGCAAGTCTAGTTGTTTCATTGGTTGACTTACTACCTGAGCTAATGGTTTTTTGTGAGTTATTACATCTTTGACTCCTACTTTGTTGTTTACTTGCCATAAATCATGTTGAGAAGCTTTTCTTAAGTCACCGTCAATCAGTAAAACTTTACGACCTAACTGAGACATAGCTGCTGCCAAGTTAGCAGCAAGAGTAGATTTACCTTCTCCTGGAACTGAACTGGTGATCAAAATAACCTTTGGTTGCCGCTTTACAGCTAAAAACTTAAGATTGGTTTGAATCATGCGGTAAATTTCACTAGCAAAAGAGTCAGGTTCTCTTTGAACTACAATTCCTTTTTGACTATCCTGAAATGAATCAAAAGGAACAATTCCCAGAACTTGATAGGCAAACTTTTGTTTGACTTCGGGAATGGTTTTCAGAGTCCGATCTTGCATCTCCAGTAAAATTACGGTTAGGTTGGAGAGGAAAAGCCCCATCAAGATTCCCAAAGCCATGAGGGCGATTCTGCCTGTGCTACCTTCTTCGGGAACTTTGCCTAGCTCGATGACTTCCGCATTACCTGTTTGTTGATTAACTAGAATGTCTATTTCTTGTTTATTGTCTAGTAGGGTGTTGTAAGTAGAACGTGTACTTTCGACTTCACGCAGTAATGCTTGTTCTTCTTTTTCCAGTCTTGGTACTTCTTTCGCTCTATTTAAATAAACCTCCTGATATTGATAAAGAGAAGCTAGTTCAGTTTGGAGACTTAATTCATCTATTTTCAGAGTAATAAATCTTTCTAGCTGATTCTCTTTGACATTTCCTCCTTGTAATAAGCCTTCTGAAACTTTAGCACCTACGTACTGGCTAATCAGTTGTTGTAATTGGGAATTTAAAGCTTGTTTCTTTTCATTGAGACTAATGATTGTCGGATGATTATCATTAAATCTTTGACGTTCTTGAGCTAATTCGGTTTCAGTCGCCCCCAATTGCTCTAATATACTTTGTACCTGGGGAGTACTACCTAATTGATTAGCTGCGATCGCTTGTTTGAGATCTAAACCTAACTGATTTTGTAAGCTAGTAGTCTGGGCTTTTTTACCCTCTAATTGTGCGCCTACATCAGAAATTTGACGATTAAGATTACCAACTTCTCCTACTAAAATTCTTTTTTCTTCTTGTAAATCTACAACCTGATTTTTTTCGTAGAAATTTTGTAAACGAGATTCTAAGGTTTGTAGTTTTTCTTCAATCTTCGGTATAGTGCTGGTAACAAAACTATCAGCACTAGCGGTGGCCTTTCTGGTGCTGTTAACTTGTTCTTTAATATAGACATCCATTAAAGTATTAATCACTTTCGATGCAGTGACAGGATCGGGGTCTTTATATCCTAGAGATATCACATCTGTACCACCAACAATTTCAACACTCAATCTTTTTTTGAAATCTTTTGTTTTTAGGGGATTTCCTGCTACATCTTCTAATTTTAACTGGTCTATTGTTTCTTGCAGAACTGGTTCGGAGGTTATTCTTAGTTCTTCTGTACTCAAAGGTGTTTGATCGGCTAAGAGAGAGTCAAGCTGTTTCGGATTTGATTCTAAGTCAAGGAAAGAATCTACGGAGTTTTTCTTAAATAAGATTTTCCCTTCAGATTTATAGGTTTTTTCTAAGAAACTACTCAAAAAAGCAGTAGTGCCAACAGTAAAAAGAAAAACGGCTAACGCTGGTAACCAACGCCGTTTAAGTTTTAATAAATAATCTCCTATATTAATATCAAGTTCTTCTCGCTGGTTAGGATAAGAACCATTCGTTTTCTGCAAGTTAGTCATAGTATTTTCCTTAAACGTAATTTTAACTGTAGTCGCTTTTTTACTTAAATTAATCTCTTAGTATTTACTGTTATAGAAAATTTATAGGCGATTAGACAGGTGGATATCTTAAAGTTTTGGTGAAGTTGGAGGTTAATAATATAAAAATATTAATAAGCAACTTGATATAAGATTTACATGAATTGATTTACTTCTATATTATTATCTTTGTTTTAAATAAGAGTCAACAAAACTAAGCTAGTTAATTTAGCGAAAAAAATTTAGGTAGATATTTTTCTGAGACATAATTATGTCAATTAATTTATGGTTGTTGACTAAAAAAATAGTATGAAGCTACTTAATAGGTTCGGCTAGATTTCCTGGGTTAGTAAAGTAGAACCCAAAAATGTTGTACTTTAAGTAGTATTTTAGTAAAAATCACAGATCAATAGTTGAAAAATAAGACTAATCAACTAAGGGAAAATACTGAATTATGACTCTCTCACAAGTGGAACAAGAACCGTATAACCAGATTTGAAAATCTAATACAATTCAGCTATATAGAGGCATACTTAAGCCAAATAAAATACATAGCAATCAACAATGATTAATTTACTTAAATTTAATACATTCAACACTATAGTTTTGACTATGGTAATTTTGCTCAATAACTTAGAGGTAAGTATAGCAGAAATTGCTACTACCAAAATTCAATTAACTCAAGCAAATCAAGTAATTAAAGGTCATTCTGGCGGTTCAGTTGACAGTCAAGGTTGTGGTTTTATTGGTACTATTCCTAATTATGAAATGAATGTCGAACAAAGAATTGACTATATGCGCTTAACAGTTCAAGCAACTGGAGGTCAACCGACTTTGTTGGTATTAGGACCTGGTACTGGGGATAGTTTTTGTGTTTTGGGGGATGAAGCATCAGGGTTAAAACCTGAAATTTCTGGTGTTTGGGAAGCAGGTAATTACCAAATTTATATTGGCGATCGCCTTGGTAGCCAGCATCAATTTACTCTCAATGTTTCTAAGGATAACTAAAGTTTTTTGGGTATTTTAATTGCCCTCTTCAAGAGTCTGAGTCGATACTTCGACTGCATCTACATCTATTGTCCCTGGAGGAGTCATACGACTAAAATGATCAGCCTCTACTTTTAAGGTTTCGCCACAGCTAGGACAATTAAACTCAGTATTTTTAAACCCTGTAAATTCATAATTACATACTGGACACTGAGCTTGAATTAATTTGCGTTTCAGCCACCACTGCAATCCCCAGAAGGTAATTACAGGACTAATCAATAGTAAGGCAAATAAAATAAGCAAGCCATTGACAACCCAACCCAAGCCAACGCTGGCTAAAATCAAAGCTACAAAAATTAGGCTCAACCAGCATCCCAGACTAGATGTATTATATTGAATTACTTTGTTAAAGCGATCATTCACTGTTAGTAGTCACTCGTCTTTGCTAGAGGTTATCTTTTGTCTTCTAATTCTAGTTTAACTTCAGGGTCTAAAAGCAATCACAGCTACACTTTGTTGTAATCAAGTGTAACTGCGATTAATTGTTAATGTTTAAATTTTGACCGTACCAATTTTAGATTTTAGATTGGTTTATATGCAGTCCAATATTTACTAACAAAGTGGTTAGTTACCTCAACATTAGTAAATCCTGCGGTTGTCAGACGCTCTTCTAGATTGTCAGTTGTATAGTGCCTGTAGTAAGGTTCATGGAAAATGGCAGGGAAATTATTCATCATTGTCTGGAAGTCAGGAGAATCGATCACCTGCATCGAATCACAGATGATAAATACCCCTCCTGGTTGAAGAACACGAAAGGCTTCGTTGATTACTTCTTGTCTTGCAGAAGCAGGAAGTTCGTGAAATAAAAAGACTGAAGTTAAGCCCTGAAAATGGTTATCTAAGTAAGGTAACTTTTCGGCATTTGCTTGTAATAATTGCGGTAACTCACCAGGTATTTCGGAGAGTAGCTGATTAGCTTTGCGTAGATAGGCAGGAGATAAATCTGTACCAAATAAAGCTGCTTTGGGTAAAGCACCACGAATCATCCTTAAGCTACGTCCTGTGCCACACGCTATGTCTAATACTTTTAACTGTTGAGGTGGTAGTTGAGAAAATGCTTGTAATCCTTCTTTAAGAGGGGCAAGAATTCGCCGACGCATAGCATCTGCTGCTCCATTAAACAAAATTTCTACCTGCAAGTCGTAAAGATTGGCAGACATATCGCTAAGATAGCCATCGGTTTGATAGTGAAAGTTTTGCAGATAGTAGTTAGGATAGCCGTCTTGATCTATGGACTGATCGAATCGCTGATATTCTTTTTTTTGTAACCTTGACCAGATTTTGAACATATCCAGCCACACTTCAGGATAATAGCGGAAAAAATCTGACCAGGGGTTATCAAATAGTAAACTACTTGGATATACTCCTTGTTGAGCATCCTGCCAATCTTGTTCTTCTAGTTTTTTGAGTCTGACTTGCAGCTTTTCTAATATTTCAGGGGAAAGAGGCTGACTTTTGCCCTGTTGTTCGGGGACAACAGTAGTGGTAAGGCGATCGCTTACTTGTTTATGGAGAAAGCCGAAGACTTTTTTGCCTTCCTGCAAGCCTTGGTAGGCTAATTTGGTAAGAGAGTCGGGAACAAACTGTTCTAGATTTGGAGTTGATTGCATGAATGTTAGATAGAGATAATTGCCATTTGCCAGATTTACAGAATCTAGCAATTTGATTTAAGTTTTATTTTGTTTTGTCTATATATATTAAGTATAGTCAGGTATTTTTTAGAAAATAAACCTGAATAAAAAAAAGGCAACCAGATCACTAGCAGCCATTTAGATCCCTTGGGGATTAAACATAGTTAAAGATTACGTATTGAGTTAATCTACATACTGCACTATGTCGTTGGTAGAATAACGAACTTTGGGGTTATCAGCATACTTATCATCCTCAGCCCGATATCCCGCAGCACATAAAACAACTGCTCTGTAGCCTTTACTATTTAAGTCCAAAACTTCGTCGTATTTAGCAGGAACAAAACCTTCCATTGGTAAGGTATCGATTTCCAACATAGCAGCGCAAGTCATAAAAAAGCCCAAGGCAATGTATGTTTGTCTAGCAGCCCATTGGTCAATATCTAGGGGGTAGGGAGGATTTTCCAGAAAACCTTTAACGACGTTGCCAAAGCCTGCAAGTTTTTCTCCAGGTACTTGTTGTACTTCTGACATTCTCTGTACATAGCGATCGACATCTTCAGCATCAATGTCTTGTTTGATCGCAAATACTACTAGGTGAGAAGCCTCAACTACAGGTTTTTGTCCCCAAGAATACTCTAAAAGAGTTTGTCGTATTTCAGGATTACGAATGACAAAAAATTGCCAAGGCTGTAAACCAAAAGATGAAGGGGATAATACGAGACTTTGTTCTAAAGTTTTCCAGGTGGCTTCAGGAATTTTTTTACTTGAATCAAACTTTTTCGTAGCATAACGCCAATAAAGTTGTTGAAGTGCCTGTTCGGGATTCAAGAGTGCATTGCTCATAGATCAAAATAGTAAATTTTTTAATTAAACAAGATCGCTATATGTAAGATACAACTATCGACCAATCTCTGACCATTCATTGAACATTGAACATTAAACATTAAACATTGACTATGATTGATAAACCCGATCCTGTCCGCCTGGAAATTTTTAATAATTTATATCAATTTATTGCTGAACAAATGGGTATTGTGCTGCAAAATACCGCAGCTTCGGTCAATATTAAAGAAAGACTAGATTTTTCCTGTGCTATTTTTGATGGTTTTGGTTCATTAGTAGCTAATGCCCCTCATATTCCCGTACATTTGGGTTCAATGAGTGCTAGTGTTAGCAGTTTAATTAAGGAACTAGCAAATCAAATTAAACCAGGTGATGTTTATATATCCAATAATCCCTATAACGGCGGAACACATTTACCTGACGTAACGATAATTACACCTGTTTTTGAGCAGCAAAATGCAACTCAACCGATATTTTATGTGGCTTCTCGGGGACATCAGGCAGATATTGGGGGGATTACTCCAGGTTCAATGCCTCCCAATAGTAAGAATATAGAAGAAGAGGGGATATTAATCAATAATTTTTTATTAGTCAAAGCAGGAGAATTTAGAGAAACTGCTATTAGAGAAATATTAGCAAATCATTCCTACCCTGCCCGTAACCCTGACCAAAATATTGCTGACTTTCAAGCGCAAATTGCAGCTAATAATCGTGGGGAAAAAGAACTTTTAAAAATGGTCAAGCAATATGGTTTAGAAACTGTACAGGCATATATGCAGTTTGTGCAAGATAATGCCGAAGAAGCAGTAAGATCAGCGATCGCTCTACTGCAAGATGGTGAGTTTACTTGTGAGATGGACAATGGGGCAAAAATTCAGGTCACAATTACTATAGACAATGCTCATCGTCAGGCAACAATTGATTTTACAGGTACTTCTAGTCAACTAGATAATAATTTTAATGCTCCTGCTGCTGTCTGTCAGGCTGCAATTTTATATGTTTTTCGGACTTTAGTGCGCGATCGCGCAGCGTACCCGAAGGGTAATCGCATTCCCCTCAATGCTGGTTGTCTTAAACCACTCAAGATTATTATTCCTGAAGGCTGTATGCTTAATCCTCAATACCCCGCAGCAGTGGTAGCAGGCAATGTGGAAACTTCGCAAAATATTACTGATTGTCTGTATGGTGCTTTAGGAGTGATGGCAGCCTCTCAAGGGACAATGAATAACTTTACTTTTGGGAACGAACAATATCAGTATTATGAAACTATCTGTGGTGGATCTGGGGCAGGTAAAAATTTTAATGGTACAGATGCGGTGCAAACTCAGATGACTAATTCTCGTCTTACTGATCCTGAAATTTTAGAGTTACGTTTTCCTGTACTTGTGGAAGAGTTTAGTATTCGTCCCCATAGCGGTGGTCAGGGAATTCATCATGGTGGTAACGGGGTGATCAGAAAATTACGTTTTCTAACCAAAATGACTGCGGGAATTTTATCAAACCGTCGCCAGATTCTTCCTTTTGGTTTAGCAGGAGGAAATCCAGGTAAAGCAGGCAGGAATTATCTCAAAAAACAAGATAAGACCATTGAGGAATTGGATAGTAAAGCTACGGTAGAAATGCAGCCAGGGGAAACATTTATTATTGAAACTCCTGGTGGTGGTGGCTATGGCAAATCTTAAGGTATTTCTAAGCAGGCTCTAAGCTTTAGTTTGTAACTTATTGATTATCAAAAGATATTTATTTGTAGAGATTAATACCAATGAAACTTAAATATTTAGCCACTATTGCTACTGCGTCAATCATCACTCTAGGTTTAATAGTTGCTCCTCAGACATTTCAGGCAGTAAATGCTAATCCCTGTGCTAGTTCTAATCCCTGTGCTAGTTCTAATCCCTGTGCCAGTTCTAATCCCTGTGCCAGTTCTAATCCCTGTGCTGCTGCTGCTGAATCTGCACCTACTATTTATACAGAATCTTCTAGTGGTTTAGCTATTAGAGGTACTGATCCTGTTGCTTACTTTACAAAAGGCAAAGCTGTTCAGGGGGATAGTCAATATGAAACCAAATGGCAGGGAGCTACTTGGAGATTTGCTAGTGCCGAAAACCAAAAGTTATTTGAGTCAGATCCTGATGCTTATGCTCCTCAATATGGTGGTTACTGTGCCAAAGCTTTGAGTGAAGGTAATGTGGTGTCTATCGATCCTGAAGCTTGGAAAATTGTAGACGGCAAACTTTATCTCAACTATAGTCCAGAAGTACAAAAACAATGGTTACAAGACATTGAGGGAAATATTGAACTAGCAGATAGTAAGTGGCCCGATGTATTGGTTGGAGCTACTGTATTTGAATAGATGAGGTCTTGTTAGAACTTATCGTTATTTTCAATAAAAATTTGTAATAACTGCATAATAAAAAGCGATCGCTCTGCCCATGCTTTAGCTGCGATCGCTTAATTATGCTAGATATTCAAATCGTGACTGAGGTTAATCAGACTGATGCTGATGTAGCTGAATAGTTAGAAAAAGAAGAAGTTAACTGGAGTTTTTGACAATCAATTGTTTCAGTCAGAATCGAGCTTATAGCTGTACCTGTATGAATTTCCAATTTGGCTGTAACTGGAGCGTCAAAGATTAAACGCTGTCCAGGAAACACTACTCGTTCAAAATACCAATAGGGAATGTTGGTGATACGAGCAATTTCTATGTGGGCAGTAGCATTCACATAACAGCACAGGACGGATTTAGGAGTGGAACGTGTAAGGGGAGATATCATTGTTTAATTGCTCAATTAGCTAATATGTCGGCAGGGAATATTATATTTCTGTAGATTTATTTAGATTAAGTACTGGTCATATATCTCATTTTAAAGAAAATAAAAAATAATTGAGTGGCAACTCACAATACTCAATTTTTTATTAGTAGTATGAGGATGAAGCTTGATCCCTAATGTATATTAATGTAATTTCATTAAATACTAGGTTGATTTGCTTTTTCTTAAGGATTGACTAAGAATATATTTAAATTGACTGATTAATCAAACCTGACATCAATACATTTTCTTTAAAACAGTTAGTAAAGCACTTAGGCTAATAATTAATTATGTAATTTCACTCAATGCCCAGCAACAGGGAATTTACTGATCCCTACAGCTTTTGTACATTATCTACGTAAAAATACAGATAACTCAAATATTTCTATTTGTTATTTTGTATCAGTGAATACTATTTTAATAGTGATAAATTGATTGAATTTAATGGTCAAAAAATGAGAATTGTCAAGTATTTTTAAGATTATTTTTATATTTAAGATTGACAATAAATATATGAGTATTAAAAATAGGCAATGCCAAGCAATTGTACTCTAAACTCTTGGAGCTTCTCCGATACTTAAAAGCTAAAATTTGTGTTAACTAATTACTTATAGGCATCCTAAAATTTCTCTTGCCTATACCTTCATCAATTAACTCACAACTAAAACAAGACTGCCATAGTTGCTTAATATTAAAAAACTAAATAAACCTTTAACGGTATTTACCCTATTGAACAAGATAAGCTTAAATAACTTTAAATTGTTTACTTGAGGCAAAATATCATGCGAGTTTTATTGCTATACCCCTTATTTCCTAAGAGTTTCTGGTCATTTGAAAAAACTTTAGCTTTAGTAGACTGTAAAGCTCTCTTGCCACCTTTAGGTTTAATTACAGTAGCATCTATCCTACCCCAAGCGTGGGAATTCAGATTGGTAGATCATAACATCCAAGAGATTACCGAAGCAGATTGGGATTGGGCAGAATTAGTACTTATTTCTGGCATGATTGTGCAAAAGCAGGATATCTTAAAGCAAATTGCTGCTGCTAAACAAAGAGATAAACTAGTAGCTGTCGGTGGTCCTTATGCTACAACTTCTCCCCATGAAATCGAAGCTGCTCAAGCCGATTTTTTAATCTTAGACGAAGGAGAAATTACTCTGCCGATGTTTGTGGAGGCGATTGAACGTGGCGATCGCACTGGAGTTTTTCGCTCAACGGAAAAACCTGCGGTTACAGAAACTCCCATACCCCGTTACGACTTGCTGGATTTGAATGCTTATGACAATATGTCAGTCCAGTTTTCCCGTGGCTGTCCTTTTCAATGTGAATTTTGTGATATCATTGTTCTCTATGGTCGCAAACCCCGTACCAAAGCTCCCCAACAACTATTAGCAGAATTACAGTATATTTACGATTTAGGCTGGCGCGGGGCTGTCTTTATGGTAGATGATAACTTTATTGGCAATAAACGCAACGTTAAATTATTGCTGCAAGAATTAAAAATTTGGATGGCAGCCAAAGATTATCCGTTTGGCTTAACTACAGAAGCCTCAGTAGATCTAGCCAAAGATGACGAATTAATGGCATTGATGGTCGAATGTAACTTCAAAAAAGTCTTTCTCGGTATAGAAACCCCAGACCAAGAGAGTTTAGCTTTAACCAGTAAATTTCAAAACACTCGCGATCCTTTAACTGAGTCCATCGATAAAATCACGAGGGCAGGGATGCAGGTGATGGCAGGGTTTATCATTGGCTTTGATGGCGAAAAACCCCAAGCAGGCGATCGCATTGTCCAGTTTGTCGAACAAACAGCAATTCCTTTGGCAATGTTTAGTATGCTTCAGGCTTTGCCTAGTACTGCTTTGTGGAATCGATTAGAGAAGGAAGGTAGATTACTAAATTCCAGCGCAAATATTAATCAGACGACTTTAATGAATTTTGTTCCCACTAGAGCAATTGAAGAGATTGCTACAGAATACGTCAATGCTTTTTGGCAACTTTATGACCCTGCTGTTTATCTTGAGCGTGTTTTTCGTTATTACATGAAATTAGGTGAGTCTAAAAACGCTAAATCCAAAAGAGCAAGTTGGAAGTCAATTCGCGCTCTTGGCTTAATATTATGGAAACAGGGAGTGATAGCTCAGACTCGTTGGCAATTTTGGCGTAATTTAATCCAAGTTTTAACTAAGAAACCCCGTCAACTTGAGATATATTTGACTCTTTGTGCTTATCTTGAACACTTTATTGAATATCGCCTGATTGTTAAGGAACAAATTAATACTCAATTAGCTAACTACATGGCTTCTCGTCCTCAAGTTAAAAGTATGGCTAGTTAAGTCAGTTAGGTCAGTTAGGACAGTTAAGACAATTGAAAACTGCGCTAACTGCTAGGTTATAGATGTAGTACTTAGTAACTTATGAATTTTATCTAGAATGACTATTATAAGGAGACAAGGGTTTTTCTACTCTCTCTCCTTTCGAGTTTATAGTTAGAATACAAAAATCATGGCTACTTTACAACGAAAAAGGTTAGAAAATACAGAGGGGAATTTCTACTACTCCCTAGTTACTAAATAAATTAGCTACTGCTTGTTTTATATCATCTTGTTTAACCAAAGATTCCCCAATCAAAACTGCTTTTGCCCCTGCTTCTTGAACGGTATTTAAATCGGCTGAGGTATGTAACCCAGATTCACTCACTATAAGAATATCCCTCTGTTGCAAGATCTCTTGGCGGGCAGACAAAATATCACTAGTAGTTTGGAGACTTACAGAAAAATCTTCTAAATTACGGTTATTGATCCCAATTAATTCCACACCTTTGATCGCCAGTACTCGGTCTAATTCCATTAATGTATGTACTTCAATTAGGGGAGTCATTCCTAAGGTTTTAGTGATTTTAACAAAGTAATTTAAATCTCTATCTGGCAACACCGCAGCAATTAGTAAGACGGCATCTGCTCCTTTGGCACGGGCAAAAAATATTTGGTAAGGATAAATAATAAACTCTTTACACAGTAAAGGCAGATCTACTTCTTGTCTAACTAAACTGAGATTATCAAAACTACCCTGAAAAAATTTTTCATCAGTTAAAACAGACAGACAACTTGCACCACCTCTTTCGTAGGCTTTGGCGATCGCGACTGGATTAAAGTCGGCTTTAATTACCCCCTTAGAAGGAGAAGCTTTTTTGACTTCTGCAATTAGCGCAGGGTTAGTTTTACCGTTACGTAAGGCAGCCAAAAAGTCTTGGGGGGCAGCAACATCCTTTACTTGTTTGCGTAATTGCTGGAGAGGCAGGCGATCGCGCATCCGCTCTACTTCTACTTCTTTGTGCCAAACGATTTCTTCTAAGATATTATTGGGTTCGGAGTCTGGGATTTTCGATTGATAGACTACTTCTCCTGTATTGACTTGAGGATTGGGATTTCTACGTCTGATCTGCATTGTTTGTTTAAGCTGGAATAATTTATCTTATCAAATATCTAGATTACAACGGAAGCCAGTTAATGGAGTCAATCAACCACTAACCACTAACCACTAACCACTAACCACTAACCACTAACCACTAACCACTAACCATTTTCCCAACCTTAGATAGAGGCGCATTAACTCAAATAATCACAAAATCGAAATAACTGAGTATTGATCGCCATTACCGTATCTAGAAAAGGGGAAAAAGCTATTACTATACAATTTCGATCGCCGACTACTGTCAGCCAAGACGACCATTTGGACATTACAACACTCCTTGAGATAACTAGAAAGATTGCTGATTATGCTTTTGAGCGAGCGTCGGACTTAGATCAACAAGAGGTTTTTCCTGCTGAAGAATTTAAACAATTGGCTGTGGCAGGATTATTAACCGCACCACTAAGTAAGGGTTTGGGTGGTTTGGGATTGGGGTTTGAAACGGGTGACACTAGAGAATTATTGATGTTGCTTAAAGAGATTGGAAGAGGTAATCTAGCTGTCGGTAGAGTTTATGAAGGACACGTCAACGCCTTACAATTAATCCAAACTTTTGGCACTCCTGAACAAATAGAAACCTATGCTGCTGATGTTCGCGATCTCGATAAGATTTTGGGTGTCTGGAATGCTGAAGCTACGGATGGGGTTAAAATTATCCCTTTAGATAACGGTAATTATCTGCTACAAGGTTGCAAAACTTTTGCTTCTGGCTGTGGTTATGTGGAACGTCCTTTTGTGAATGGTGCTTTGCCTGATGGTAGTTGGCAGATGTGTATTGTGCCTATGGAGAAAGTGAAAACAGTTGTTGATCGTGATTGGTGGCAACCTTCGGGGATGAAAGCGACAGTCAGTTATAAAGTTGATTTTACTGGAGTTGAACTTGATCGCAATTGCTTAATTGGCAATCCTGGTGACTATTTCCGTCAACCTTGGCTAAGTGCAGGTGTCATTCGTTTTGCTGCGGTACAATTAGGCGGTGCCGAAGCACTCTTTAATACGACTCGTCAGTATCTTCAAGAGTTAAATCGTACTAGTCATCCCAATCAACAAGAAAGGCTCGGTAAAATGGCGATCGCGATTGAAAGTGGCAATCTTTGGCTGTGTAATGTAGCGCAAATGGTTGATGGTTATGCCCCTATTTTTGGTGGTTATCCTGATTTATCTGAACAAGAAAGGGCGATATCTCCTTCGGAGACGCTACGCGTTCGTTTACGTGCCGAAGGCATACGCAAATCGCCCCTACTAGTTGCTTATGCCAATATGGTACGCACGGCAATTGAACAAATTTGCATGGATGTCATGCAACTCAGCCAGCGTTCAATTGGTACACTGGGTTTACTTCCACCTCATCCTATGGAACGAATAATTAGAGATTTAAGCCTTTATTTACGTCAACCAGCCTATGATGTGGCGATCGCTAAAGTTGGTGAATATGTTCTGGCTAACAAAGTTCCTGCTAGTGAAATTTGGACAATATGAATTTAGAAGTCAGAGTAAGGGCGTTTCGCGAAACGCCCTTACAGAAATCTTTGCAACTTTGCACCCCTGCTTTAATAATTGCCCCCCATCCTGATGATGAAACCCTCGGTTGTGGAGGAGCGATCGCTATATTGCGTCAAATGAATTTACCTGTCAAAGTGGCGATCATTAGTGATGGTACAAAGTCTCATCCTAATTCGCGTAAATATCCTGCTGAAGCGTTGCGAGATTTAAGAGAAAAAGAAAGTCTGGCTGCACTCAAGATATTAGGTGTTGATGCTCAAGATATTATTTTTTTTCGTCTTCCTGATGGCAATGTACCAAATTTAGGTGAAGCAGAATTTGACAGCACGATTAATTTATTTCAATCTTATTTAACTCGATTGAAGCCAGCAACAATACTTCTTCCCTGGCGCGGAGATCCTCATTGTGATCATCGTGCAAGTTGGCAATTAATTAATACAGCTATTAAAAAATTAGATATATCATCACGTTTGCTTGAATACCCGATTTGGACTTGGGAAAGACAGCAAACTAGTAATTTATTTGACTCAGCGAAAACTTGGCAACTTGATATTAATCGTGTATTGGATTTAAAAAAACAAGCGATCACGCAATATCGTTCGCAAATTTCTGATTTAATAGACGACAGAAGGTTTTCGTCTCACACCAGAAGTGCTAAAACATTTTACCCATCCTTGGGAAATTTATTTAGAAGTCTTATGAACGAGAATAAACAATCTTTACAACCTAGCTTTTTTGAAGATTTATATCGCCAAAATGCTGATCCTTGGCAATTTGAAACTAGTGAATATGAAGCTGAAAAATATGCGACTACCATAGCTGCACTCGCTAAGTCTAGATATGATAATGCGTTTGAAATTGGCGGTTCGATTGGTGTATTAACTGCTATGCTTGCTGATCACTGTGACTCACTATTATCAATCGATGTTTCGGAAACTGGACAACAAGAAGCTAGAAAAAGATGCCAAGCTTTAAATAATGTGCGCTTCCAGATAATGCAACTACCTCAAGAATATCCCGAAGAAATGTTCGATTTAATCATATTATCGGAAGTTGGTTATTACCTATGTTGGGATGACTTAGATCAGGCGCAAAAATTAATTATTGATAGCCTGCAACCAAAGGGACATCTTTTACTTGTTCATTGGACTCTCAAAGCTGCTAGTTATCCCCTCACAGGCGATGAGGTTCATGAGTCTTTTTTACAATTGCCTAATTTTAAGCATTTAAAAGGATTGCGGAAAGAGAAATATCGGCTCGATTTGTTGGAAAGAATTTAAAGGCTGAAAATTATTGACTCGCTTGCGTAAATCGGCGATCGCTTGCTCAATTTTAACAAACTGGGAATTGTCTGGGAAAATTCTGAGATGTTCTTGCTGATACTGTCCAATTTTTTCAACTAACAACCCAAATGTTGGGGACAATAAGATTGTATCAAGAAGTAATTCTGAATCTGTGGCTAACTTATCAGCAAAAATAGCTAAAAGCTCAATCGATAAATTTTCACCATTTTGTTGACGTTGCCACAAACAACGTAGCTGACGACGTAAACGAAACCGATTTTCTACTACAGATGCAGATTCAACTAATAAAGATTGATGTTTATGTCCCATATCGTTTAATTCTTTTAATCGTTTAGCCAACCCAGCAGGCGCACGTCCAAGCATCCTCGCACTTGTATATACTCTTACCCGTGTACTATGACGAAAATGAGCATCAGCGCGTACCAAAGCTTGATAGAAAGCGACATCTTCAGGAGTACGCACGGCAGGCAATCCCCCAACTTTTGCATACATTTGCGCGGTTACGGCTAAATTAGCCCCAAAATTTTGATGGTGTCGGGGAAAAACATTGATCGCATCGGGATCGATTAAGGCTTCTAATTGAGCGACGAGATAGCGATAGACTACGTAGCGCAAAAAATATAATCTTGTTACTTGATCCAATGCCGATCTTTCTTGAAAATCTGTAATAATTCTGCCTCCAACAGCATCAGCACCATCTTGAATTTCATTTAAAATAGCTGCTAGCCAAGTATTGGCAACTCTGGTATCACCATCGGT
Source organism: uncultured Pleurocapsa sp. (assembly GCA_964393695.1). Classification (GTDB taxonomy): domain Bacteria; phylum Cyanobacteriota; class Cyanobacteriia; order Cyanobacteriales; family Xenococcaceae; genus Waterburya. Next base: position 1,174 of record CAYMWC010000029.1, on the reverse strand, counting down.
AGAAGCAATAACACCGTCTTCGCGTCCGAGTAACGATAATCGACGATAAGCTTCGTCCATCAGCAGTTTTCTTACCCAACCAATATAGGCGCGATCGCAACTTAAAGTTTTTTCAACTATGTGCAAATTTAACTCGGGATTGGCTCTCGCAAAATTACGGGCGATCGCTGCTGACTGATCAGTACAGTTATTAGCTAAAATGATTATTTCGTAACGATTTTTATTGAAAGGTTTTCCATCTAGATCGACTTGATCTCTTAAGGCTTTTAATGTTGCTACAATATTTTTTTCTTCATTACGTACTGGTACGATTACACAGATTTCACAACTTAATAAAGGAAGTTTATTTACTAATAGTTTAAATTCTTGATGATTATTTGACTGCGAATTTTTTACGTTTAAACAATAGCGATTAGCAGTTGGCAACATTACTTTCTTGTACTAAATAATATAACGTTGCTGATTTAAAGTATAAATAGAAAGTGTTGCTGTTATTAGCTATTAGTTTTTAGCTCCGAAGCTTCGGAGCTTTTCATAGGCTTTTTAAAACTATCAAAGCAATTGACTTTCTATCATATTCAGATTCAGTAACGCTAATAATCAATATTGTTATTGTCCCCAACTCATTGCTTTCAGAGTATCTTTATAAAGATAGATTTTTTATAATCGGTAAAATAATTAATTCTATTAAAAAGTAGATGTTTTTTTGACACTTAAGTAATCAAAGAACAGTATGATCATACAAAATTAGATTAGGACATTAATAGTATAATAGTAATTAGCTCGTAAGTAGGAAGTAGGAAGTTTCTTTTAAGTAATGGGTAATCCCATTTATCCTCGAATGGGGACAGGGGGATTTATCCCGCGCTTCGGGGGACAATGTGGGTAATGGTTTTTTTCAAGTAGCAAATAGCCAAAAAACTAGAAACTAATAACTAATAACTAGAAACTAATAACTAATAACTAATAACTAATAACTAATTGCGAAGCGATTCTAACGCCAAAGATCAAAAATAGTTGTGATTAAAGTATTAATTTCAATCGGTTTTGATAGATGTATTTGATAACCAGCAGCTAAAGCCTGTTCTCGATCAATTTCTCTAGCATAAGCACTGAGAGCGATCGCCGTAATTGCTCCTCCTTGTTCTGGAGTTCGAGAACGAATCGATTTTAT
>CAYMWC010000028.1:0-34614 GCA_964393695.1 uncultured Pleurocapsa sp. | reverse complement strand
GGGTTTTGGGAGATTTCTTTCGTATTTCATCTGTGGGGCTGCCGAATGTGGGATTCAACTGCGTTACACTTTATGCGTGTTTGGGAAACTTTTGGCGAACAAAAAGAACAAATTGCCGATATCGGCATCAACGTTTCCGTTCTTTATTTACTAGCTGCACCCAGTACGCCTAAAGAATTACGAACTGAAATTGTGGAAATGGCAAAAGCTGGAAATAATGTCTCTTTTGCCGAGGTTAAACGTTTAAAAAAGGAACATACTGAACGTCAAAGTGATGATAGTTTTACAGTATCTAAACAAGAAGCTATCACTACTATTAACGTTACTGCTGACTCGTTATCCGTTCAATTTGAGACTTCTAAACTCGAATCTACTGAAAAACAGCAGATTGTAGGTGTAATTTCCCAGACAAAACCTGAAACTAAATTTTGGCATTTAGGCAAACATTTGCTTTATTGTGGCTCTGTTCAAGATTCTGAATTTCGCGAGCAATTACCAGAGACAGTTTCTTTAAATATAGGGTTTCCTGATTCACTATCTTGGGATAAAGAATCACTTTTTCCGATTCCAGCTAAATCTACATTGATATTTCATAGTGTTTTTCAGGATTTGGATTTAGTTACTTTAAGAAATATTATTCAAAAAAGTATTGAACTTTGTACTGAATCTGGAGAAGAGATTATTTTTTCTTTTCTTCCCTATCCTGAGATGCTAATACTCGCAGATAATCTTAATTGTCGTTGTTTCATAGCCGAACCAGACTTGAAGCGATGTCAAGATGTCGTGACTTTTTGGAAAAGTGTACACAGTCAAATTTAGAAAATTTCTGATTTTTTACGATGCTAGGCGTTGCTGAATTAGGGGATGATTGTGAAATCGAGCGATCGCAGATAACCTGAATTGCTGTCAAACGTGAGAGAGCTAAGTTATTTTTACTTTTAAATGATCTTGTATCTTAGATGGTTCATACACAGGCGCGATTCCTTCGGAGAGCTTCGCTAACGCACTTTTAGCAGGGGTTACTTGCCAATCATAGTTACGCAGTAGTAAAGACATAAATATTTTCATTTCCATTTGAGCAAATTGATAACCCAAACAGACATGAGAGCCACCACCAAACCCAACTAGGGCAAAGGGATGCTGTTTATCTTCTTCCCGTGGAGGTGCAAAGCGATCTGGATCGAAATTATCTGGGTTAGAGTATATTTCTGGTAAGCGATGAGTTAACATCGGCGAGATATCTACCATCCAGCCAGCAGGAATACGATACCCATCGTACTCAATATCTTTGAGTACACCGCGAGAGATATTTTGAACTGGCGGATAAAGTCTCTCAACTTCTTTAAGAGCATAACCAAGGCTAGTAAACTGTTTTAAATGAGATAGATTTAAAGACTCGTTGCCGATAACTTCTTGTTGTTCGTTACGCAGACGTTCTAACCATTCAGGATTAGCATCTAGTTCTAACAGCAACCAAGTAATTAAAACTGCTGGATTTTCGTGTCCTGCAAACAAAACCATTAATAACTGGTCGATAATCTCCGTATCGCTAAGATAATTGCCATCTTCAGTGATAGAACCCAGAAATAAGCCTAAAAAGTCTTGAGACTCTTGTAAATCACCTTTTGCTCTGCGAGTAGCTATTTTTGTCTGCAAAAACTTTTTAAGTTTACGACGCGCTGACTGAGAACGTCCATAAAGAGTAAAAGGTAGATCTAGGTGCAATCTTGCTCTCCTTCCAACCAACATAGTCAGAAAATATTGGAGTGCTTCGTAAAATTCTGCGTCTGTTTCTGTACCTAAAATTAATCGAAGTGCTACGGTTAGAGAAAATTCTGTAAAAGCTTCAATAGCTGAAAAAGTTCCCTGAGTCGCTTTTTCTTGCAGAAATTCAGTAGCGATCGCTTCTATTGTGGCAAAATAATTACTCAGTGCTTGTCCGTGCAGCGCAGGATGAATTAAACGACGTGTGGCTTTGTGTCTTTTGCCATCTTGAAGCAGTAACCCACTACCAAATATTGGCTTGAGAAATATCCAACCTTGTTCTGCCGATAGATGATCGGCTTTATCCATCAACACCAACTTATTAGCCTCAGCACCAATTAAAAAAGCAAACTTTTTACCAAATATACGCGATTTAAAAACTGAACCATAACGCCGAAAGTGATCGCGGTAAAACATTTCTTCACCAGCAAAGAGTGCTTCAGTTTCTCCCTTAGCAGAATTACCAAAGCTACCTGGCATTTCTTCAGCAGATTTAAGTTGTTGTTTTTGTTGTAATATCATCTATATTTCAAACTTAATAGAGAACAGTCATTAGTCATTAGTCATTAGTCATTAGTCATTAGTCTTGCTTCGATAATGCTGTTGGCGGTTTGGGTAGGAATAATATTTGTGACTTGGAAACCTGCTTTGGTTAATAAATCTCGATACTGAGCTTCTTGACGTTCGTATCCACCAGGAGTAGTTAAGAGAGATTCCAAATCGATTAATTTACCGACAAAAGGGTCATTACCCTCTGGCATAATCATTTCTACTATTAACAGTTTTCCTGTTTTGGTCATTGCTTGACGGCAGTTTTGTAGAATTTTGATCGCTCGTCGATCATCCCAATTATGAATTACAAACATCAAAATATAGGTGTCACCGCCACTAGGAACTGTTTCGACACAATTACCTGCTACTAGTTGACAACGTTCTGTTAGTCCTGCTTGCTCAATGGCTGGTTGGGCAACAGCGATCGCACTGAAAAAGTCAAATAGAATTCCCTTGATTTGTGGATGGGCTTTGAGTAGAGGAATAATCGTACTTCCTGCCCCAGCAAAGATTCCCAATTCTACTACTGTCGAGGTATCAGAAAAATCGTAGCTAGCCATTAAGGAATTAGAGGCGCGACTGGAAATACTTGCTTTAGAATTACTAGCGGTTTTGGCTGCTTCTGGATCTAAATAATATTCAAATAATCCCTGTCCAAATAGATGCTCAAAGACTGGCTTGCCCGTGTTAATACTGTAGGGGAGTTCTCCCCATACCTGCCAATGCCAATCTTGCCCTAGAAATTTAATGGCATCCCGTAATGAGCCAGGAGTGTCACCACATAAATATTCAGCAGGTGGAGTTAAATGAAATTTACCATCATCGTCTTCAGTAAATATCCCCACGCTAGCAAGCGATCGCATTACTCGATATAGAGATGGTTCGTGGGTTTGAGTAGTTTGAGCTAATTCGGTACTAGTTTTTGCTCCATCTACCAGTAAATCCGCAATGCCTAACTCAGCAACAACATACATAATTCTGGCAATCCGAAATCCTCCCAAAAAACGCAACATAGCGATCGCTGGTGGAAGTTCTGGCAATACTTTAGGGGGTGTAAGGGTATTTGTAGTAATCACGTTAATTAAGTAATGGGTAATAAGTAATGAGTAATCATTAAGGTAAGGGCGATATGCCTTCGGCAGCTTCGCAAGCGCGAATCGCCCCTACACGGTTGGCTTCAATAATGCTCATTGGTGACTTGGTAGGAATGATGCGAGTAACTTCAAAACCTGATTTAGCAAACAGTTGACGATACTCTTGGGCGGTACGCTCTTTTGCTCCAGGAGTCATAATCATCGCTTCCACGTCTAAGATCTTGGCTAAAGATGGTTCGTTACTAGGAGGTACAATCATTTCTACTACCAAAAGCTTGCCATTAGTAGCTATGGCTTGATGTATGTTACTCAAAATTTTCTGAGCCTTGATATCGTCATAATCGTGAATTAAATTTTTCACTATATAGACATCTGCATTAGCAGGTACAGACTCCCAAAAATCACCAGCAATTAATTCACAGCGATCGCCTAATGATTTGCTTTCAATTACTGCCTTGGCTTTAGATATACGAGATGCAGTATCAAAATGAACACCCTTGGAGTCTTGATTTTGTAGCAAGATAGAAGCAATTAATTCGCCATCTCCTTGACCACCTGTAGCAATGTCTACAATTCGCCCGAAGCCAGAAAAATCATAGCTGCCTAAAATAGCGCGATCGCTCAGAGTCAAAGCTCCTGTCATGGCTGCATCAAAGTCTTTGGCTACTTGAGGATTTTGTTGATAATAGTCTTCAAATCCCATTCCGTAAACCTTTTCAAATCCCGACTCACCAGTTTTAACGCTGTATAAAATCTCTTGCCACATCTGCCAGTGCCACGGAGTCCCCATGACGCTTGCATAACCTTGTAGTGAACCAGGAACATCAGACTGAAGTAAAGCTGCTCTGGGTGTTAGTTCAAATTTTTGAGTATCTAATTCTCGAAAAATATCAAAGCTCGCTAAAGCTCTCAATAATCGATATAGTGATTGAGGATGGCTTGTAGTTTCGGCTGCTAGTTCATCAACACTCTTTGGTTTATCTTTGAGCAAATCCGCGATTCCAAGCTGTGCTGCTACTGAAATACTTTGGGAAAGACGGTAAGCATTCATCATTTGCAGAATCATAATCTGCGGTGGCATTCCCTTGGCGTTACCCTGAGATTGTGAAGATATGGGTTTAGGTATTTTTGTGATAGTCATTTCATTTATCATTGAAATATTCAGACTTCTGACTTCATTGTCCCCATTCGGGGATAATATGGGGTTGAATGCGCGACTTCACCCAACCAAGGTTTATAAGACTTATGGAAGAGGTCTATTAAGCGTGCTTGGTGTAACAAACTTCGTAGAGTACAGGAGAAGATTCGGCGATCGCACCTATACTGGGCATATGTTCTAAAGCAGCAGGATTTTGGAAAATGGCACGGAAGTCCTCAACACTTTTCCATTGAGCATAGTTTGTTACCCATTCTCCATCTAAGCTTTTATGGATGTTGGCACTGATAAAACCTGGTAGTTTTGCCATAGCTTCTTCAGTAGCATCAACTAACATATCGATTAACTGTTGCTGATTTTCTGGCTCGACTTTAAAAATATTAACTAAGGTAACTAAGTCTGCATCTAAAGAAATTGTAGTTTTTTGCGCTGATGAAATCACATTCATTATACTTTTCGCGTTAATTCGTGATTTTAGTTTGGCATAATGCAAATTTTGGGGTGTAGAAGCAGTTAAGCTTTTGGGTTTAAAATTTGTCTAACTTATGTACAAAGTTGGTAACTGATGTTACGCAGTAAAACAAACAATCAAGGTATTGGTATAAGTAATTTTGTTTTTTATATTTTGCTTTAAAAATACAGAATAATACATTTTTATGTATAAGTTAGTAATCATAGGAATGTGGGAGAATAATAGTATCTTTTTGTTGCTAGTTAAAGTATAAATCTCTGTAATGGAACAATTTAAACAAGAAATTCAAGAAATTTATCAGCAGTTAACAGTTTTACAAGGTTACATGGTGCAGTTATCACCACGACAATTAAAACAAGTTGCGCAAGTTATGAAGGAGATTTCTGTGGCTCTTGACAATCTCCAACTACTCAATGAAGAGATACGTACAAGTTTGGAAGCATCAAACGCAGTTGAGGAAGAACTTTTTGGACAAAATGAACAAGAGAGCGCGCAGCGTCAATACTATTACAATTTGTTCCAATTTTCACCAGATGCTTGTATGATCACCGATGTCAATGGCTTAATCTTACAGGCTAATTGGGCGATCGCCAAACTGCTACAAGTTCCCCAAAGCTATATACTCGATAAACCACTTGCTGTTTTTGTTGCCCAAAGCGATCGCCAAACATTTTGTACTTTTCTGAACCAGCTTTCTCAAGTCACGGAGGTGCAACATTGTGAATTAAGCTTGTGTCCAAATCAGGGTGAGCCATTTGCAGCCCAGTTAAAAGTGGCGATCTCCTACAATGACTCAGGTTTTATCAAAGCCTTACAAATTGGTGTGCATGACATTAGTGAGTATCAGCAGATCCTTATTCAACCCACTCAGCCAGCTAACCAAGAAGCAATACCAGCCCAAGCAACTAATCCCCTGGGCATATTATCCCAATCCCTTGATGGTTTACAGGTTTTACTTGTCGATCAGCAAGCAGATGCGCGTGAATGGCTTACAACAGTTTTAAAGTCACGCGGTATTCAAGTGACTGCGGTTGAAACTGTAGCAGCAGCATTAGAAGTATTGGAGACATTTCATCCTGATGTGTTAGTGAGCGATATTCCGATGGCAGATAAAAATGGGTATAACTTGATTCAGAAGTTGCGAGAATTGGAGGCACAAAAAGGACGGCATATTCCAGCAGCTGCGCTGACAGCTTATCTAGCAGAGACTCAGGAAAAAGCATTGGCAGCAGGATTTGAATTGCATCTGCACAAGTTGGCTCAACCTGAAGACTTGATTGAAATGTTGGCTCAATTGGCTGGACGTGCCTCTAGCTAGGAGTATGATTGTGGATAAGTAATAGGCATTTGTGACAAGGTCAATCGGTTTTAGGCACTAGCACCGCTACAAGTCAGTCAAAAGTCAAAATTCGGGCGGTCAACATTCTGGGGAGATCCCAAGCTTTGATTGGATATGGCGATCGCACATCATCTAGTCGAACTGTACAATCTAGGCGGAAAGTCTGGGAGTACGACAAGGCGCAACTTTTACTATCAGGCTAACGATTTTGAAAAAGTCATCTATCTTGAGTTAGATATGTGCAATACTTACGCAAACATTAAGAATAAATTAAACGCTGAATTTAAGTACCTATTTGGTTTACTGTGTTACTTTTTAAAAGTGTAGATTGTTGTAATTTAATTACAAGCTGGTTAAAAACCTCATGAAGAGGATGTGTTGTTTGATAAAATCACCCCAATCCACCCTAAGACGCCTCTCGTTCGCTAAACCAGCCACGCCAGAAATTACATAATTACTTGGGACAAATAATATGACATACACATACATTATCTCCAAAAGATCTCTAAAGGCTTCAAAAGAAGGAGTTCAGTTAGCAAGCCTTGCAATACTAAGATTTCCTACTAAAATTGATTTTGCTGCTGAAATAGAAGTTTCTCGTTCCACGGTACAGAATTTTTTTGCAGGTAAACCCATAGGTAGAGAAAATTTTCATAAAATCTGTCAAGAGTTAGATTTATCTTGGCAAGAAGTGGCAGAACTTCCTGAACAGCCAACCTTAAAACTTGTTAATCATCAATCATTACCTAGTGAGACGGAAACCACACAGATTATTGAGCAAGAGAGTATAGTTGCTGAAGAACCTTTATCTATAGTTGATTCTTGTGATTCCTTAGTCAAAGAATTGCGGATGCAAATTCAATCAAGAATATTATCTATGTGCGAGACAATGCGAGTATTAGATATGTCTCGTCCTATGTCTATAAAAGATATTTATGTCGATACCCAAGTCTACGAAAAAATTAAAGGGCGACGACGACTAGAATTGGACAGTCTACATACAGAGGTAAAGTTAAAAGAAACATCTGGGTTAGAAGTAGCAAGACGCTATTCTAAGTTGATCGTCTTAGGTAAACCTGGCTGTGGCAAAACTATGTTTCTCAAGCATTTAACTTTACAATGTCTTAAGGGTAAATTTGAACCAGATCTAGTACCAATTTTTGTATCAGTAAGAGATTTTGTTGCTTATGATCCATCCTTGTGTTTACTAAACTATATAACGAAACAGATCATCAAAGATGGTCAACCAATAGAGACAGATCAAGTTGTACAGTTATTAAATAACGGCAAATTTTTTATTGTTATTGATGGATTAGATGAAGCTAAAACCACAAGTCATCAACTTATATGTCGGCATCTACGGCAATTTACCCAGTGGTTTCCTAACAATCGTTATATCATTAGCTGCCGTCATGGAGTACAGTGCTGCAATTTTGAGCAATTTACAGAAGTAGAAATTGCTGATTTTATGTCCGAACAAATTGTTGATTTTGCTGCTAAATGGTTTGATACTGAAGATACTCATCCAAGTCTTAATTTTTTATACCAACTTGAAAATAATAGTTCAATCGAAGAATTTGCCAGTAATCCTTTATTGCTAACTTTGCTATGTATTTTGTTTGAAGATTCAGGTGATTTTCCTTCTACTCGCTCAGAAATTTATGAAGAAGGCTTGGATATTATGCTCAAGCAATGGGATGACGAACGGGTTATTGAAAGAGAAGCTGATGGTTTGTCATTACAACAAGCAAAAGAATTGTTATGTTCGATAGCACTTAAAAGTTTTGAGAAGAAACAATATTTTATTAAAGAAGTAGACTTAAAATTTTATATCGCTAACTATTTAACTAGTCTTTCCAAGACAGAATTATCGCAAATAAATGTTGGCAAAGTTCTTAAATCGCTTGAAGCAAAACATGGATTGTTGGTAGAACAAGCCAAAAAAGTTTATTCGTTTTCTCATTTAGCATTTCAGGAATATTTAACAGCCAGAAAATTTGTTCATGAACACGATTTTTCAGTTTCCAACGCTAAGCTAAATCATTTAGTCAGTCATATATCAGACGAAAGATGGCGCGAGATTTATTTACTAGTAGCGGAAATGTCGCCACAAGCAGATCAGCTATTAGAAATTATGAGCGAACAAATTAATTCTCAGATAACTCAATTTCCCGATCTGAAAGTTTTTCTGGACTGGGTTAATTGTAAAACAGAATCAGTAATAATCAATAATTGTGACCAACAAGCTCAATTTAAACCTGTGACGATACGTGCATTTTATTTCAGTTTAGGATTAAGTCAAATTTTAGGTTGTACTGGCAACAATTTCAATTTGGTTTTGAGTTTTGATCAGAATTTTAGTCGCAAACTTCATCGCGATTTCAATCTCAAGTTTGACTTGAGTTTATTTCATATTTCTAGTTTAGGGGATAGCCTCGAAGCAATACAATGTCCTGCTTTAACTTTTCATAATGTTATTAATAGAGCGATCGCTCAAGCAAGAACAATTAAACCAGAACTAGCTCAAGAATTACAAGCAATGAAACAGCAACTTCCTTCAGTCAAGGAAGATACAAATAAATTTTGGTTATGGTGGCATAAACAAGGGCAAAATTGGTCAAATAGTATTAATGCCCTGGCAATGAAGTACCGCAATATAGGTTATCAATGGCAATTTAATCCTCAACAACAGCAAGCTCTGAAAAATTATTATCAAACTAATTTATTATTAGTAGATTGTCTTAATAATAGCTTTAATGTTAGTCCTCAAATCGAACAAAAACTCGAACATCAACTGTTAAAATTAACCGAAGACAACCAGACTGAATCGTTAGACATGATATTAATGTTGCAACCAAGTATAGCTTGAGGTAATGAGTAATGAGTAATGAGTAATGAGTAATCCCCATTCGGGGACAATGTGAGTAATGAGTAATGAGTTTTTTCAAATAAATGCACTCAGCTAAATCTTCGCAAGTAATTTTTGTTGAGCAAGAAATATATTTTGTAGACGAAATCAAGTTGCAATTATTATTAAATCAAGCAGAAGTATTTTCTCCGTATGAAAGAAATTACTGCTTAAAAAAGCCAACTCCTTTACTATCTGTTGCTGGCTTATGGTGTGCTAAACAAGCCTTTATCAAGGCTACTAATAAAATGGAATTTTTTGACTTTAACTGTCTAGATTTAGAAATTCGACATAGTTTTAGTGGTCAACCTAAAATATTACTTAAAAATACATTAGAGCAGCAGTTTAGGAAGCAGAGTATCAATGTAGAAGTAACAATTTCTCACACAAAAATGCTGGCTGTTGCCAGCGTCCTATTTTGGCGATGAACTACCATAGTCTACTTTTGTCGAAACAATAGGAAATAGGAAATAGGAAGTTTTACTTCACCATCTCCACCATTCCACTATCGTGACTACTTTCACCCTCAGAATGTGTTTCTTAAGATTGACTTGATAAATATCCCCTAAAACTGAACACTCGCAAAGCTTTTAATTGGCTTGTCATTCCTGGAGAATTCTCTTGACTGGCGATCATACCACTGACGATAACGTAATGAAAGTATATCCGCTTTAACGGTGCAATTCCAGTCTCCATAGCCTTTTTCGTGCCATTCTTTTTGCATGATGAGCATGGGAAAGTCTTCTTCTAAAATTTTGCTGGCTTTCTTTTTGAGTCCAAAGGTAACTAGAGGATTCCAAGTAAGCCAGTCACGACACTCGAAGACAAAGATTCTAGTTTTGTTCTCGCTTAAAGGCACAAAGTAATCATTGGCAATTAATTTCCAGCCTGGTTTAGGTTCGATTAAAACTTTAACTAAACAAGGTGGTTCAAAAAAGTAGACAAAATCATTAAACTCGCCATCGGGATTTTTGACCTTCATACTCATCCCGTATTCGTATTTATCCAAACTAACGTCTAACGGACGCAAATAATTTCGCTGTTCTTTTTTGGCAATGGTTTGGGTATGCAGAAACGGAAAGTGAGCAAAATCTAGCGCACCTGCAATCATAGTTTTGTGTGGCGCGTCTAATTCCTTGACAATTACCTCATGTCTCCACCCCTCTTCAGTTGTGCCTTCTGGAAGTCTGAGGGGAGTGATGGAAGTTGCTTCTCCAGCAAAAACCCAAATTACTCCTAATTTTTCTTCTGTGGGATAGGCAAAGCGACATTTTGCTCCTTTGGGAATTGATTTTTCCTCTCCTATGGAAGGAATCTTCTTACAATCACCACCTGAACCAAATTGCCAGCCGTGATAGGGACATTCGACATTACCATCCGTAACTTTACCGCGAGATAGAGGTACTCCTTGATGAGGACAAGAATCGTAAAGGCAGATAACCTGATTGTTTTGATCTCTAAATAGTACTAATGGTTCTCCTAGTAGCGAAGTGCCATAAGGTTTGTCTACTGGTACTTCTGATGATAAAGCCAGAGGATACCAGTAATTTTTGAGAAATTCCATAATCATATATAGTCGTACAAGATGAGTTTAAAATAGCGAGGGTGATTGGTTCGTAAGTAGGAAGTAGGAAGTAGGAAGTCAGAAGTTTTATTTACTCATTAGTTAAGTAGCTGGGTGGAATTAAATATAAAATAACGGATTCTTATCTTTCTCCCCTATCTCCACTACTCCACTACCTCACATCAGTCTTTAAATTAATTATGCCTACCTACTTATTACTTATTACCTATTACCTATTACCTATTACTTAAATCGGTAGACCTTCAATAATGCTGACATTAGAACGAGTGGGAATAATTTTGCTTAAACTAAAGCCAGCAGCCTCAAACAGTTCTTGATATTCAGCTTCGGTACGTTCACAGCCACCTAATGTCACCAACATATGTAAATCAATTAACTTACCTGAAAAAGGTTCGTTACCTGGGGGAATAACTTGTTCTGCTACCAGTAACTTCCCTGTTGCATTCATAGCACTATGACAGTTACGTAGAATCGCGATCGCCTGTTTGTCATCCCAATTGTGTAAAACATATTTTAAGAAATAAGCGTCAGCACCTTCAGGTACAGACTCGAAAAAATCTCCTGCTATTACTTCAGTGCGATCGCTTACTCCTTCTCTGGTTAATACTTCTGAGGCAGTGGCGATCGCGGTATTTTGGTCAAAGAGAATGCCTTGAAGATGAGGATTAGCTTTCAAAATAGCAGCAATTAAACTACCGTTACCACCACCAACATCCACTAACTTGCTAATATCAGAAAAATCATAGCCGTGGACAATTGCAGGTTTAATCGCTTCGGAAATATTCTTCATGGCACGATCAAATATTGCACCTGATTCTGTATTTTGTTGATAATAATCGAATACAGACGTTCCATATAACTGCTCAAAACCATTCTCACCAGTCTGGAGGCTATAAAGCAAATTCCCCCAAGCATGATAATATTCACTCCCTCCCAATAAAATCGAGTCGCGCATTGAGCCTGGAATATCACTACGAAGTCCTTGGGCGATCGGTGTTAGGGTAAAGTAACCTGGTTCTTGTTCGGCAAAAACACCCACACTTGCCAGTCCACGCATCAATCGATAAAGAGCGTCTGCCTTAGTATTTGTAGCTTTAGCTAGTTGATCACAATTTTTAGCACCATCTTTAACTAAATCGGCAATTCCCAATTTAGCAGCAGCGTAAAGGGACTGAGAAATCCAATAACCGCTCGACATTTGGAGTAATGCCATTTTTGATTTGATGTCTGTCGCAGGTTGTCCTTGTTTTTGCTGTATCTGCATAGAAAACTAGCTCATACTTAAGTTTCTTCATATCTATCACGCACCATCATCGGCATGGGTAGAAATAATGCAGAAGATATTTACAGCTTGTGTCTTAATTATGTTTGAGGAAGCTATTTTATCGCAGTACGTTAATTAGTTGGGACAAAAAATAATAGGCTCAAAGGTAGTAGGTAGCAATACTTTATTTAAAACTTCTAAACTTATCATTTCATATTTTTTATAATTTAATTGTAGTTGTTAATATTATAAATTTTAGATGTAGCAAAATTAGAAGTAAGATACTTAAAATAAAGTTTGTGTAAAATTGAGCCTAATTACTTGTCAATCAATAAGTAAGTATGTAAAGCTTTTATTAAGTTCATAAGCAGTTATTTTCTACTATTATCTAAGTATCTAAAATAGTAGTAAAAAAAAGCTAATAGCTGATAGCTGATAGCTACGAACTAATTAATTGGCAACGGAGTCTATTCAACTGCAAACGACTGTAAAATTAATCCCTACTCCCTAAGATCTATTACTTTGATTACCCATACTAGGTACTAATATGCTTGAATCAAACTATAATTATTTACAACTATCTGATACTGTTACTCCTCCCTATACTTCCTTCACTAATCCTTCAATAAATGAGCAGGGAGATGTTGCTTTTGAAGCTTTTTTAGACCCTAATTTACCTCCGTTGGGTATTTTTTCTGCTAACAATTTGGGGAGTACAAATATTATTGATAATAGCCAGGCATTTTTAAACGAAGGGGCATTTCAACCTGTTTTTGAGCCTTCAATTAATAATTCGGGAACAGTAAGTTTTGTTAATAACGAAACTAGTCAACTAACAGATGAAAACGGCAATGTAATTCTCGATGAAAATAATGAGCCGATCATCCAATTAGACAAAAGTGCCATCAAAATTGGTAATGGGGGAGAACCAGTTACCCTTGTTGAAAGCAATGTCCCTTACGAAACATTTGGTGGTTCTGAAATCAATGAACGCGGTACAGTTGTTTATGTTGCAGGCAATCTTTTAAACGTACCAGTAGATTTTCCTGTAGCTACGAAAGTCTTTACCCTCAGTGCAGAAGGAACAAAAACTGAAATTGCTTCTACAGACGGTATCTTTAGTAGTTTTGACGTTGGGATAGATACTATTGGCGGTGATGGGCCTGTAACCGCATTAGATATTTCTCCCTCAATTAACGAAAATGACGAGGTAGCATTTAATGCCGATTTAGATACTGGAAGTCAGGGAATTTTTGTCTATGATGATGGTGAAATCGAAGAAATTGCCAATAACGATGGGGAATTTGATCAGTTTAGTTCTCCAGATATCAATGACGAAGGTGCGATCGCTTTTCTTACCCAAAGAGATGATGGCAGCCGTGGTATATACACCAACACCTATGGAAAGTTAGATATCTTGGTAGATGACAGTAGTGAATTCAGCTTTTTTAATTCCCAACCTGCTTTTAACAATAATGGCGAAGTAGCATTTTATGGAGAATTAGATGACGGTAGTGCAGGGATCTTTGTCGCCTCGGAAATAGGATATGAGCAGATTGTGGCGGTGGGAGATGAATTGGCTGGTTCAACGGTAGAAGAATTGGTAATTGTTCAAGAAGGAATAAATGATTCAGGTCAGGTGGCTTTTCAAGCTAGACTAACAGACGGTAATTTTGCTATTTTCCGCGCCGATCCTCTTTCCCAACCCAGTCAAGATAGCGATCGCTTATACGGCGATATAGGCAACAACTATCTCGATGGTCAAGGAGGGAATGATTTAATTGTTGGTAATGAAGGAAATGACACGCTCGTTGGTGGTTACGGAGACGATCTACTACGGGGTGGTCAAGGGTACGATATTTTAAAAGGTGGAGCAGGCTATGATACCCTGATTGGAGGCGATGACGCGGACATATTCAAGCTCACATTAGGACACGGTACAGACCAAATTTTTGATTATGTCGATGGCACAGATAAGTTTTCTTTGGATGCTCATTTACAATTTAGCCAACTAGAAATATCCCAGAATGGCGATAATACAGACATCAAATTATTATCTTCGGGTGTTCTACTAGCTTCTGTATCGGGAATAGATGCGCAGGCGATCGAGGTGACTGATTTTGTATCATAATGATTACCTAATTCAAGCGTGAAAACTGACACCCTTTTTTATCAGCTATTTCAAGAATTTCCCTGGATCTTCTTTCAACTAATTCAACAAGAACAAATTAACCTTGACGCTTATCAATTTATTGCGCCAGAAATTAAACAACGCTCTTTTCGCTTGGATGGTTTATTTACCACTACTGAAGAATATAGCGACCAACCCTTATATTTTGTAGAAGTACAGTTTTATCGGGAAATAGATTTTTATGACCGTCTATTTCCTAGTATTTTTCTATACTTCGGTCAATATAAACCAGTAAATCCCGACTGGTCTATAATTGTTATCTTCGATAGTCAGAATAATGATGTAATTATTCCACCAAGATATGAAGAAATAGCCAATCAAAGACTACAGAGAATTTATCTTGATCAAATGCCAGAGGATGAAATCTCTACTATCGCGTTAGGTATATTAAAATTAGTAGTTGAACCAGAAGCAGGTGCAGGAGAATTAGCTAGAAACTTAATTAATAGAACAAAACAAGAACTTGAAGGTAGTCAAAGTCAAAAACAACTACTTGAATTAATTGAAACTATTGTCATTTATAAATTTCCAAACCTCAGTTATCAGGAAATAGAAACCATGTTAAATCTAGAAGAAATTAAACAAACCAGAGTTTATCAGGATGCTAAGTCAGAAGGCATTCAACAAGGTCTTCAACAAGGTAAATTAGAGCAAAAAATTGCCATGATTCCTTTATTACAAGAATTAGGCTTGAATATTGAACAAATAGCTCAAAGATTGGAAATAGAAGAAAATCTAGTTCGTGAAAATATTAAATAATCACTTAATTAATTTAATAAGTTTACTTTTAGAAATTTCCATACACTCTACACCTGTCTGTGATCAGAAGTTTAAAACTTTTATTGAGTAAACGAGCAAGGGTTGCCTAAAACTTGGCTTTCTAATTTTGATGGTAGAGTTTCACGATTTTGCAGCCAGGCAAATAAGCAAGCTGCACCGACGAGAATTAAAGTGATAATGCCCACCAGTTGAAGCATGATGCTATAGCGCATATTGTTTAGTTAGACGAGATTAAAATGTTCCATGTGAATGTTAGTAACAGGGACTTCTAAATCATGCAGAGCAACTTCTACCGCATCCATCATTACAGGAGCAGCACAGATAAAATATTGGCGAGTACCTCGGTGCAGAGGTATATATTTTTCTAGCAGTTCGCGATCGACATGACCTATTTCTCCTTTCCAGTCCTTTAGTGGTTCTTTGATAACATGAATGATAGTTAAATTTAGCTGGGTTTTTAGTTCGTCTAATTGTTCGCGAAAAGTTATATCTGTCCAAGTTTTACTGGCATAAATCAACAAAAAAGGTCGATAATCTTGCCGTTCGACAGCAGTGACTAGCATACTCATCATCGGCGTAATCCCAATTCCACCAGCAATCAGCACAAATCCCGCCGAGTCCCGATAGCGATTGCTAGTAAATACGCCATAAGGGCCGTCAAGATAAGCTTTTGTGCCTGGTTTGACATCTTTGATTTTGTTGGTAAAATCTCCCAAAGCTTTGATGCTAAACTCCAAACGTTCTGGGTTTACCGCACTAGAAGACATGGAAAATGGATGTTCTCGCATCCGAAAAGGCGAAATATCTAAAGTAATCCAAGCAAATTGACCAGGCTGAAACTGCATCCCTTTATGCCCTTGCGATCGCAAGGCTAACGTCCAGACATCACCCCGTTGAGGAATTACTTCTTCTACTAAATATGGCTTCTTGATCATCAGCCAAGGTTTAATCAGACGTACATAAATCAGTAGCCATAAAGCAAATAGCGAGATTGCACTCCACAGAAAGCTTTTCCAAAACAAACTCAGATAATAACTTACTCCTAAAGCATGAGCTAATCCCAGAGCGATGATCGTCACAGCTAAAATTCCGTGAAGAATTCGCCAAGATTCATAAGGAATTCTCAAAGGCTGACGCCAGATTGAAGTAATCACTAATAAAACTAATGCTGTAGTCGATGCTACAGCATTTTTAGCACGCCAAGGGGCTTCAAATATATTTAATAGTTGCAACGTCTCTGGTTCGGTGACAAACAGAATCAGAGGATGAATCAAGATTAAACTAAATGCAACTAGAGATATATAGCGATGAAACTGGAGAATAATATCCACTCCATAAGAGGCTTCAATACAATTAATCCTGGCTGTTAAAGCAAATTGAAGTGCTATCATTGCTAGCCCAATAAAACCCAAAGCCACCGAGAACTCAGTCCAAAATCCTCTCCCTTCTGGAGGAGCATAAAATAAAAGTACCAGTAGGGGTAACAGAGTAATTAAAAGATAGATACCAATCCAGAAAGCTGCTACTACCACAGGACTGATTTTTAATAAACGTTTCATCGATTATT
Source organism: uncultured Pleurocapsa sp. (assembly GCA_964393695.1). GTDB lineage: Bacteria > Cyanobacteriota > Cyanobacteriia > Cyanobacteriales > Xenococcaceae > Waterburya. The sequence goes on along the minus strand of CAYMWC010000028.1, from coordinate 17,942 downwards.
TTACTCTCAACTTCTAGAAAATAAATTGATGTTTATAATTCAAATAGTCGTCTTTGTTATCCTCCTAAAGTATGGCATTTAAATGCTCAACACAAGATGGAGAAAGGTTTTCAAACTGCTTAATTTGTGTTTATTTTGTGTCGATTATGGCTATAGTCATTCTCGATTGTAAGTAAAAAAATAATTAATGTTTGTTTAAATCAATTTGGCACAAATACTTTACTTTACTTCCCCAATCAAGTTGTTGAAAACTGCTGTATTTTTACCCCTGATAGGAGGTAGGCGAGGTCGTCTGGAACTTGCTAAAGTATCTCTGCTATTTATTGTCCGCTACATTTGTTAGTTGCCGATCCTCTTTCCCAACCCAGTCAAGATAGCGATCGCCTATACGGCGATATGGGTAATAATCATCTTGATGGTCAAGGAGGGAATGATTTAATTGTTGGTAATGAAGGAAATGACACGCTCGTTGGTGGTTACGGAGACGATCTACTACGGGGTGGTCAAGGGTACGATATTTTAAAAGGTGGAGCAGGCTATGATACCCTGATTGGAGGCGATGACGCGGACATATTCAAGCTCACATTAGGACACGATACAGACCAAATTCTCGATTATGTCGATGGCACAGATAAGTTTTCTTTCGATTTATCTTGGCAATTTAACCAGCTAGAAATCTCACAAAATGGCGACAATACCGATATTAAGTTATTATCTACGGGTGATCTACTAGCTTCTGTATCAGGAATAGATGCACAGGCGATCAAGGTGACTGATTTTGTCTAATTTCGTACCTTAACTCCCAATAATTTTACTTGGCGATCGCAATTTATGATTCTACCAAATTACATCTGAGTAAAATGCTCTAATTTCTTGGTCTGCTGTAATAATTGAACCTTGCTCAGTTTTAGCTAAGGCGACAACAATGCGATCTGCTGGATCTCTATGACTCCATTCTAGCCTGACACTTTTTAACCATAAAAGTTCATCCACAGGAACAAGACGAATTACCCTGGATTTTTGTAGACAGGTTACATACTCATCAAGATCGACTCCTAAATCTAATTTTTTATTTTTAGTTTTAATCGCAATTTCCCAAATAGCAATAGAAGAAACCAAACCATTTCTTTGCTGTTCCATCTGGTTGCAAGCTTCTTTAGCAGGAACAGAAAGTTTATCTGGATCTAGACTCCACCAAATTAAAGCACAAGTGTCGAGGATAATCACAGTTCTCCCCATTCCTCGATAGTGGGAGTGGTTAAATCTTCAAAATATTTTACCTTGCCACGCATTTTCCCAAATAGTTCTTCTGTAGACGGAGAATTATTATCATATCGAGAAATTTTCACGACTGGCTTACCCCTATCAGTTACAATAATCTCTTCACCTTCGGACTCTACAAACCTTAAAAACTCTAATAGTTTACCTTTAAGTTTACTTTTAGAAATTTCCATAATGCCCCTGGTCACGACTATAGTCATATTTCTAATCTATCATGTAGTTGAATTTGATTCATCTTTTTTGCTACTTTAGTTCTCCACAATCTACACTTGTGTTTTGGAGTGAAAAGGTAAAATCAAATATTGAACCCGTGGCTCGACAAAGTTTTCTCTTAAAGACAATCCTTTCATGTCCTACCTGTCCGCTACATTCGTCAGTTATAGCTCCTTGTTTACCAGCAATGTACCAATGATCTTGGAATAACTATCATATTTTCTCTCCAAACAAAATCAATGAAGCGACACAATCCCGACTCATTTCTCATCAAAGTCACCTTATTGTTAACTAGTACTTTAACTGTGATGGCAGGAGCAACCATAGCTCCTTGTTTACCAGCAATGCAAGAGCATTTTGCTGATGTCGATCATGTCGAATATTTAGTCAAATTAGCCTTGACTATTCCTGCTTTATTTATTGCTTTGAGTGGCTCTGTTGCTGGATATTTAGTAGATCGTTTTGGTCGTAAACCGTTATTGATTGGTTCAACTTTGCTGTTTGCCTGTGCAGGTAGTGAAGGTTTTATGCTGGATTCTCTCTGGGGTATTATTTTTAGTCGCGCTCTTTTAGGATTATCGGTAGCAGGGACTATGACTGGAGTAATGACGATTATTAGCGATTATTACCAAGGTCAAAAGCAAGCCAACTTTATGGGGTTACAAGCTGCGTCGATGGGTATAGGTGGAGTGGTGTTTATCTCTATTGGTGGGATAGTTGCCGATTTTAACTGGCGTTTTCCTTTCTTGATTTATTTATTTGCTTTAGTAGTTTTGGGTTTAATTTGTAGTACTTTATATGAACCAAGACGAGAAAATACAGAAAGCGTAGCTTATCAAGATAATCGTCTTAAACCTCCAAGAGAATTATTAGGCGGAATATATCTGATTGCTTTTCTGTATATGGTCACGTATTTTTTAATTCCTGTACAGATACCCTTTTATCTCCATGAGATTAGCAACTCCAGTGCTGCCGAAAGCGGTATTGCCATAGCTGCTTCTACCTTAGCAGGAGCGATCGCTTCTTCGCGATATGGTGCGCTCAAAAAAAGTCTAAATTTTAGCACTATTGTCATTATCGCTTTTATTTTAACGGAGATCGGTTTATTTGTGATTAGTTGGGGAAATAGCTATCAATTAGTTTTATGCGGTTTGATTATTGGCGGTTTAGGGTTTGGTTTGATGATGCCTAATCTGAGTGTTTGGTTAGCTGCGATCGCGCCTGATTTTTTTCGAGGGAAAGCCTTGGGAGGATTAACCACCTTTATTTTTTTGGGTCAATTTATGTCACCTATTCTTTTTCAACCTCTAATTGACCTAGTGGAGTTAGCCAATACTTATAATCTGACGGGTGTTTTCTTATTACAAGCAGCACTGACTTTATTTGTAGTCAAAATCTTTTCTACATTCGTTACTGATAAAAGTCAAAAGTCAAAAGTCAAATGAAACTTTCTATTTTGTTTGAATCGCCTTTTTGGATTGCTTTATTGGAAGACAAACGGGATGGTTTATTATATGTAACACGTCATGTTTTTGGCTCTGAACCAGGTTCGGAAATTGTTTATGAGTTTGTTAAAAGTAATGAGTATCAAATTTTAGTTGAGCGCATGACAGTGGGTTTATCTGTAGAAACAAAAAAACAACGCATTAACCCTAAACGTCTACGTCGTCAAATTCAAAAAGAAAAAGAGCGTGTGGGTATTTCTAATCACTCAAGAGAAGTAATGCGGATTCAACAGGAAGAAAATAAAAAAGAACGACAATTAACCTCGAAACAAGAACGTGCTGCTCAACATCGTTATCAACGGGAAGTTGCTATCTACAAGAAAAAACAAAAACATCGCGGTAAATAGTAAAAGCTCTTAACAATAATAATCAACATAAAATCTACACAAATTAAGCAGTTTCAAAACCTTTCTGCATCTTGTATCTAGGATTTGAATGTCATACTTGAAGAGAAGAAATATTGAGACTACTAAAAACCATCAATCAAAGGGTTCGAGCGTTTCATTTCAAAGCATGAGCCAAATTTTTAATTAATTACAATATCTCTCTTAAAAAAGTAGAACAATTATGACACAACAATCATTACCTAAAGGTCGCATTGCAATTTCCTTAGCTGCTTTAATTTCCTTATTTCCTAGTTTAGCTTTGCTATATTTTTGGCGAATTCAAACCACTACACCTGAAGTTAGTACTTCACAAGTTGTTCAAACTCCAGTAATTAGAAACGTAACTTCTTTGGGACGTGTTGAGCCTCAAGGTGAAGTTATTACCGTTAGTGGAACTAATGGTAGTCGCATTAGCCAACTATTAGTTAGTGAAGGACAACAGGTAGAAAAAGGTCAAGTCATAGCTTATATGGAAGATTATCAGGAACGAGTAGCCGAGAGAGATGTTGCTGCAAGTCAATTGGCAGAGACTCGTATGCGTTATGAGGGCGTAACTAAATATAGCATGGCACAAATTGAAGAGGCGAATACTCGTATCGACCAGATTAAACAACCTCAGTCTTTTCAAATTGCTGCTCAACAAGCTGTAGTTGATCGATTTGTTTCAGAGACAGAAATCGCTAAAAAGGATTTTGAACGCAATCAGTTTTTACTCAAAGAAGGGGCAGTTTCTCAAGAAGTTGTGGATGAAAAAGCCGTTAATTATTTCACCAAAAAAGGTGAATTAGAAAATGCCAAAGCTTCTTTAGCCCAATTCACCGAAACCCGCAGTCGAGATTTAAAAAATGCCGAGGCTCAACTCAAATCTGCCCAAGCTTCTCTAGCTAACACTCAAAGTGAAGTTCAGGTAGCTTCAGCAGAGACTAATTTACAACTCACCGAAGCACGTTTAGAGCGTACCATAATTCGCGCACCGCGATCGGGTGAAGTATTAGATATCAACACCTATGCTGGAGAAGTTATCGGTGAAGATGGGATTTTAGATCTGGGTGATGTTAAACAGATGTATGTGGTGGCGGAAGTTTACGAAAGCGATATTGGTAAGATTAAACTCGGTCAAAAAGCAACTATTACCGATCCTAGTTTGCCCAGAAAGGTCGAGGGAAAAGTAGAGCGCATAAGCTCACAAATTAACAAAAATGACATTTTAGATAGTGATCCCGCAGCAGATACAGATTCAAGGGTAGTCGAAGTAAAAATTCGTTTAAACCAAAAAGACAGTACTTTAGTTGCTAGTTTAATTAATTTGCAGGTTGATGTCGAAATTGAATCAGCAAAGTCTCCAAAATCCTAGCTGACTAAAAACTCAAAACTCAAAACTCAAAACTAATCTTGAATTTAACTGTGAGGAAAGATTTTAACAGATGTTTGGTTCGATTCCCCCTTTAGCCTGGCTGCAATTAACTAGAGAAAAAACCCGTTTGTTAGTTGCTCTAGCAGGTATTGCCTTTGCCGTAATTTTAATGTTAATGCAATTAGGATTTCGTGACGCTCTATTTGATACTGCCGTGAGAGTACATCAGCGATTGAGAGGAGATATATTTCTGCTTAATTCTCAGTCTCTTTCTTTAGTAGAATTACAAGAATTTTCGCAAAAACGTTTATATCAATCCTTGGGATTACCAGAGGTTGAGTCTGTAGGTTCGGTTTATCTTGGTTACGGTTCGTGGAAAAATCCCCAAACAGGTAAAATTCGTAGTTTGATGACTATTGGCATCGATCCTGAAGATAATATTTTAGATTTACCCACAGTAGAGGAAAATTTAAACAAAATAAGGGAAGCAGACGTAGTTTTATTCGATAGTGCTTCTAGACCAGAATTTGGTGATATAGGCGAATTATTGCGTCAAAAACCCGAAGTTCCAGTAGAAATAGAAGACCGTCGTGTTACCGTCAAGGGGATGTTCGAGATGGGAGCATCTTTTGGTTCTGATGGTACGGTGATTACCAGCGATATCAACTTTGTTCGTCTATTTGATCCACAACGAACTAATGGTTTGATTGATATAGGTGCGATCGCTCTCAAGCCAAACGCATCGGTGAATAAAACTATCAAAAAATTACAAAAGAGTCTGCCTGATGATATTAAAGTCTTATCTAAAGCGGAATTTATCAAGTTAGAAAAAAGCTATTGGGGAGAGAGTACCGCCATTGGTTTTATTTTTACTTTGGGGACAATTATGGGTTTTGTCGTCGGAATTGTCATTGTTTATCAAATTCTCTATGCTGATGTTACCGATCAGATGGTCGAGTATGCCACTCTCAAGGCTATAGGCTACAGTGACTTGTTTTTATCTACTCTTGTTTTTCAAGAAGCAGTTATTCTCTCGGTTTTAGGGTTTATTCCTGGATTTGCTCTCTGCTTGGGACTTTATGATAACGCCAAAGAAGGCTCTGGTTTACCCTTAGCAATGACCTTGGAGAGAGGATTAACGGTTTTTTTATTGACTATTTTAATGTGTATTATTTCGGGGATAGTTGCCATGCGGAAAACTCAATCTGCCGATCCAGCTGACATTTTTTAAAATCATGCAATCAAACACAGTTGTCGCGATCAATAAGCTAAATTATTTTTACGGTAAAGGAAAACTCCGCAGACAAATTTTATTTGATATTAGTGCCAATGTTAATGCTGGAGAAATCGTCTTTTTGACTGGGCCTTCTGGATCGGGAAAAACCACGCTGTTAAGCTTAATTGGGGGACTGCGATCGCTTCAGTCGGGTAGCCTGAAAGTTATGGGTGAAGAATTAAACCAAGCATCGGCAAAACAACTCAGACATTTACGGCGTAACATTGGCTATATCTTTCAAGGACACAATCTACTTAATTCTTTAACCGCCAGACAAAACGTACAAATGGCACTTGGGTTACATTCAGATATTTCTAAACGTGAGGGGATAGAAAGAGCGGAAAGCTTGTTAACCAAAGTTGGTTTAGCTGAGTATATCAATCAACATCCCCATAATCTATCTGTAGGTCAACAACAGCGAGTCGCGATCGCTCGTGCTTTAGTTGCTTATCCTAAAATTATTTTAGCCGATGAACCTACCGCAGCTTTGGATAAAAAATCAGGTTTAGAAGTGATTGAGTTGATGCAAGAGCTTGCCAAGCAACAAAGCTGTACGGTGTTACTGGTGACCCATGATGTACGTATTTTTGATTTTGCCGATCGCTTAATCAACTTAGATGACGGTCGCCTAGAAGCACAATCTTACGTCTTTTAGAGAATTTATGAAAAGTCTCAAATGTAACTCCTAAGTACAAATCAACTAGGAGTAATGACAAAAGAACAATTAACCCTTTTCCCCTTTTCCCCACCCTCACAGATTGATTAGTGCGTAACATCAGTTAGAATAATTAGCTGTTGTGTACTGATGAAATTAAATGCGATGGCAACCGCCAATCATAGCCATATTAATTGGATTCTTAACTACTACCACCTTTAATTCTCTAGGATGGTTGCAAATTTCTGAGCGTCAACTCTACGACTATTACTTGAAATTACGTCCCCAAGAACCTCAAGATCGAAAAATTGTGATTGTGGGGTTAAATGAAAAAGATATAGAACAATTTGGTTTTCCTATTAGCGACAATACTTTAGCAACTTTACTAACCAAAATAAAAGCCCAAAATCCCCGTGCGATCGCTTTAGATCTGCATCGTAATGTTAATATTGGCACAAAAGGTAATCAAGAATTAGCTAATATTTTTAATACTACACCGCAATTAATTGGCGTAGAAAAAACTGATGGTGGTAATCCAAGCCTCAATTCCATATCGCCACCAACTGAATTAGCCAAACGAGGTCAAACTGGAGCTAGTGAGATCATCGAAGATGAAGCAAACGGTATAGTTCGTCGTGGATATCTATACGTCCAAAAATCTAGTCAAAACAAAACAATACCTAGTTTAGGATTAGCTGTAGCTCTCAAATATTTGAAAAAAGAAAATATTTTTCCTACTAGTGATGGTCAACAGTCTTGGTTGAAATTAGGGGATGCAGTTTTTCCGATGCTACAATTAAATCGACTATTTTATGCTAACTCAACTATAGATAATTATCAAGTTTTAATTAACTACTGTAATACCAAACAAAAATTTTCACAAGTTAATATTTCTGAAGTATTGGAAAATAAAGTCAAACCTGATTTTTTCCAAAATAAAGTAGTTTTTATTGGGACTATGGCAGAAACAATTGAAGATATTTACACTACTCCCTATAGTTACAACTCAATCAATTATGACTTTACTTACGGAGTAGAAATTCACGCTAGCTTAACTAGTCAAATTATTAATGCAGCTATAGCCAAGCGAACAATCATTAAATTTCTACCAACTTTTTGGCAGTACAGTGGACTTTTGATTTTATTAATAACAATTACTTTTAGCTCCTGGTGCTTGTATAGCAATAAATTAATTTTTTATAAACAAAAAACAATAGTATATATTGTCAGTTCAATTTTTAACTTAGTTTTAATTTTAATCATTGGCTATATATTACTACTTTGGGGATGGTGGATACCTACAGTTACTGCTTTACTTCTGGCTGTTAGTAGTGAAATTGGGATCTATATCTTTATTAAACTTGAGCGACTTCAGCAAGAAAATTACATATTAGAAGAAAAGGTTCAAGAAAGAACTCAGGCTTTAGAAGAAGCACAAAAAAAGATTTTATCCCAAGAAAAATTAGCTCTTTATCAAAAATTAGCTCAATATACTGCCCATGAAATTAAAAATAAAACTAATATCATGGGTTTAAATATTCAAAATAGCCAGACAGATCTAGAAGAACTACAATTAATTATTGAAGATAACGCCTTTCTATTTGAAGAACTTACCGATTCCGAATTGCGATCTGACCCTGGAGATATGACACGATCGCCCTCTGAGTACGTTGCGCGATCGCCCTCTGGGTACGCTCTGCGATCGCCTCAAGAAATAATTTCTAATTTAAATAATAAACTATCACGAATTGAGTCTATCAATCAGAAAGTTACTTTTATTATTGGTCAAATTTATAATCACAATGTAGATAAGAATAATAAAGATGATTCTATTGATCCTAAGGTTGATATAAATCAATTGCTTGATACTCTTTTAGAAGATGTTCTTGAGATTAGTAAGACTAAATATAATAATTTTGAAGTGATAATTGAGCGTGACTATGATGAACAACTTAAAAAAATTAATTGTATAGCCTCGGAAATTGAAAGAGCTTTTGATAATATAATTGCCAATGCAATTTATTATCTCTATAAAAAAAATACTGAAATAAAAAATTATCAGCCTAAGTTATCAATATTTACTCAAAATAAGCTAAATTCAATAGAAATAAAAATTAGAGATAACGGTATAGGAATAGCATCCGAAAACCTAGACAAAATTTTTCAAATATTTTGGACAACCAAAACTTCTCCTGAAGGTTTGGGTTTAGGTCTTCATTTTGGTCAAGAATTAATCGAAAAACATCAGGGAAAAATATCAGTTACTTCTATTCAAGGTGAATATACAGAATTTATCGTAACTTTACCAACTCAAATTAGTAATGATTAAAATTGCTGATGATCAAGTTTATTCGTATTATCAAGTAAAGACATTAATTAAATTTAAAGATTGATGTGAGGTAGTGGAGTAGTGGAGTAGTGGAGATAGGGGAGAAAGATAAGAATCCGTTATTTTATATTTAATTCCACCCAGCTACTTACCTATTGAGCAACGCCCATAATTTAGATGATTACTCTTAACGATTTACGTGCTTGTATTGGTTAGGCTTGAATATTGAAACAAGCGTGCGATCGCGAAGCGTACCCTGCGGGTAATCGCCGAAGGCGGGGCTTCGCCCATCGCGCTTTTTGTAGAGACTGTCTTAAAAGTAAGGCGATCGCTTATGGATGATGGTTGATAAGGGTGCGATGTCTGTTCTCAAGAGTGCGATCGCGGATGACGGAGCAATGGTTAACTGCTAGATGAGAAAGGGCGAGCGGCTAGTATAAAATAACTGGAAGACAGATTTTTGGTATATACTATAAATGCGCTTTGAGTGGGACGACAACAAAGCTGAGTCTAATTTTCTTAAGCATGGCATTACATTTGAGGAAGCCGTGACAGTTTTTGCCGATCCTTATCTCCTGTTTACGGAAGACTCCAAGCATTCCGAGCAAGAAGAAAGAGAATGGGCAATTGGGGAAGCGGAAAATGGCTCAACAATTGTGGTTGTCTTTACAATGCGCGGCGAACAGATCAGGATAATCAGTGCGAGAAAAGCGACAAAAATAGAGCGCAAGAGATATGAAGAAGGAATCTGAGTTCCCTTTCGAGAGGGCGAGGCGAGTCACACCAGAAGAAAGTCAGAAATTCAGAGAAGCGATTTCTGAACAGTTTGGCATGAAGTTGAGAAAGCGGGGTAGACCAGCAAAAAATGCAGATGAGAAGTATGAATTCATTTCCCTCAGACTTCACCCGAAAGTCCTAGCCTGGGCGAAAGAAGAAGCCCAAAAAAGAGGTATTGGCTATCAAACAGTTATTAATGAGGTACTCCTAGAGCGAATTAGCTCATAGAGTGCGATCGCCGCTCTTGTAGGTTGGGTTGAGGCAACGAAACCCAACACAACTTTTTCCTGACTGTATTGGTCAAAAAAAGCTTCAGAGTCCATGTTTCGCTGATTCTCATATACACTGAGTCGTTTGGTCACCGCAACCAAAGCATCTAAGGATGATGTATATTGAATGGTTTGTTTACGCATTATCTCTTCACTTCCAAATAGTAATATTCTGATTATAGGTGATCGCCTGCTCTTCCAAATCAGATCGCTATGTTTTTTCATGAGTTTTGCTATGAGTTTTGCTATGAGTTTTATGAGATTAAGAGACTAAGAGCAAAACTACTATAAAAGCAGGTAAAGTTCACAAAACACAAAAAAGGAGAATTATATGTCTACTTTCATCAAGAATGTTCTAAGTAGAAAGTTTCTAGCTGTTAATCCAGATTAATCACACCGCTTCACCCCTGTTATCCATCCTGCAAACAAACGATTCAACCAACAAGGAGTCTTAATGATGAAACTCACCTTTCGCGGCAACTTGTACGAAGCTCCTGCCCCAATCCAGCTTGGCTCTGATTCTACAGAACAACCCAAAATTAAACTAATTTATCGAGGTCACACACTTGACTATACTTCACCTCCTGTGGTGGTTTCCGAAGAGGTGGAAACAGATGGGCCAACTGTAACCCTAATCTACCGAGGAAATACTTACGAGCGTAAGCTTCAACCCCCCAAGCCCTATCAAAAGCCCCATGCGATCAACTGGCGTTGGAAGCGAGCATAATGCATGGTGCTTAATACAGCCAAAAAGGTGGATATCCCGAAGTATCTGACTATGCCAGAAAGCGATTGACCTTCGGGACTCGCTCTTTTAACACCCTAATTTATAACAAAGGAGAATAGAAAATGACTAAACTGTCGAAAAATATTGCGCAACGAAGTCATGCCGTTAGGCTTATCGCCAACAGCAATACATTAGCAGCAACCTCTCCCACTACCACTATAAAGCCTAAGTTTATGACTTTTGTGGTAATCGCTGGTTTAGCTATAAGACTTTAGTCATAGAGAGAGCTACCTAATAGGTCAGCGAAAGTCAGAGAGTCTTTATCACTTTTATGGAGGTAGGGTTCAAGACGTTCTTCAGATGTTTTACCTAAGTTTAATCCCTACGATGAAGACAGTAAAAAGCAATCAAACATACTTAGGGAGATTGAAACCAATGAATATCCGATGGAAAAAATTACTAGTGACAACCACTATGTGGTTAATCACAGAGATTTGGTTCAACTTTACAGGAATCGATAACTTGGCTGACTATAGCGAGTTTATTTTTGAGAAGAATGTAATCGCGCGATCGCTGCATAATTGAATATTAGGAGAGAAAATGACTAACATTTTAGTCAATGATGAACATCCTGAAACCAAAAACCTTTTAATTGAATGTTTGAAGACAGCAGGATTTAAAGTAATTGGTACAGAAAATGGTCTTGTTAGTGTTCAGTTAGCAGATGAGAAATTTTCTACTCTCAGCGAAAGTAAAAAATCAAATACTCAGAAGTCTATATTTCCATCTATTACCCGACTGCGTGAGGTCTTCGAGTTCATTGAATTGAATTATCACCAAAATATTAAACTAAAAGAAGTAGCTCAAGCAGTTGGTTATTCCTCAGCTTACTTAACCGACTTAGTGCGCAGACTTACTGGAAAAACCGTCAATAATTGGATTATCGAGCGACGAATAGTGGAAGCAAGTACTTTGCTTTTAGAAACTAATTACTCCGTTGAACAGATTGCTTTAGATGTAGGCTATCAAAATATCAATCATTTCTACTGTCAGTTTCGTAATTATTATCAAAATACTCCCCGTGCTTGGAGAGAAGTACAGCGTTGTCAAGTAGCTTAGAACCAAACACAAACAAACAAGAAAATAGAAAGAATATTTAGAATTAACAAACGCCTTGCTATTTGAGAGTGAAATTATCTCAATTATCGAGTGCTAAAAAAAGTAGATTTACTAAGTTGTAAATTATTGCAGCAGTGAGTAATTGTTTCGGCGATCGCTCACTGCTGCTTTTTGATAAAGTTTTTTACATTTATCCATTTTTCCTGACTGAATCAACTACGGCTTATATAGAGAGAAATAAATTATCACTACCTAAAAATAATTAAGTATCGTTTCTATAAGTACCGAAAAATAGTTAATTATCAAACCAATTAGGAAAGAATAGTATTGGTATTAAGAAAGAGCGAAAGGGTTAGCAAAAAAGCTAGGACTTCATTCAATCTAAACAACAAATTCTAATCTTTCAAGGAGAAAAAAAATGACTGCTCAAAAACAACCTGGAGTTCCCCCTGCACAACACACCGTACAAAATGGTGACCTATTATTCGACATCGCTCAAGCCTACTATGGTGATGGCAATCAGTGGCAAAAAATTGCTGATACAAATGGCATTACGCCTGAAAGTTTATATGTTGGTCAACAACTTACAATTCCTGCTTAACAGGTTTGAAAGACTTGTCAACGTAGCTGATTCTAACAGCAGCTATTAAGAATGCAGAAGGTTAGACAATTAAACTGACCTTCTGCAACCAAAACTTGCCAATACAGAAATCAAAAATAACTATTTTTTAAGGGAGATAAACAATGGCAAACAACTCAATGGCACAAGAGATCCTGAATGCCCACAACTCGTATCGATCGCAAGTCGGTGTTCCACAAATCGCTTGGTCTGATACTTTGGCGAGACAGTCTCAAGAGTGGGCAAATCACCTCAGTTCCAAGGGATTATTCCAGCATAGTGGGACTTCTGGTCAAGGAGAGAACCTTTGGATAGGCACATCACGCAGGTTTAGCTTTACACAAATGGTTGGGACATGGGGTAAAGAAAAGCAGCATTTTGTTCGTGGAACTTTCCCAAATGTTAGTAATACTGGCAATTGGGCTGATGTCGGTCACTATACTCAAATGGTTTGGAGGAATACGACGCAAGTAGGATGTGCTGGTGTTGACGGTGGTGATGGGAATTATAGACTCGTTTGCCGCTACGTTTCACCAGGAAATGTTCGTGGTCAATCAGTTTTCTAACGGTATCTGTCTTCTTAATAGGCATCTCCAGACATTAGATTTCGGCTCAAGTATTGTAAGAGTTTTAGTCTTCTAATTGGAGATGTCTAATGGAGGATTTATTGCAAGTTAAATCTAGAACAGCTTATTGAGCGAAAGAGGAAAAAATGGGATTCTCTCAAGATTATCCGAATGTTCCTGACTGGGTTGCTAAACCCGAAGGGTACAAGACTGGAGAAATGTGCAAATATCAAGGCAACATCTTTTATGCTAACTTCTGGGCGACCGAACCAGGGGTAGGAGATGCCAATACCAATGGTTGGCGGTTTTACGATGAGTTGTACGATCAAACATCTCACACGCCTACCGCACAAGCTAAAATCATTGCCTATATTCCTACTTGGAGAAAGAAAGAGGGATTTAACTATGCCAATGATGAGATGTATCGATACATCACCCACGGCATCGTCTCGTTTCTCATGTTTAGTGAGGTAAATCTCGGTGAGTTTGAACCAAAGTCCTTGGATGAGGTTAAGGCAATCCTCTCCGATGTGGTCAACACCGGACATCGAAACGGTACCAGAATCTTAATTGCGCTGGGAGGCGCAGTTGATTATGGATTCCTCAATTTGATGACCTCTGTAGGAAATAATCCCGATAATCCACTTCTGGATCGCGCCGTACAAAATGTAGTCAATTTTGTCAACTCAAACAATCTAGATGGCGTAGACCTGGATTTAGAGTGCTGGTGGGGCAAACCTGGTGAACAGGATCAGGGAGGAAGACCAAAAGGTGATGGACCTCATCCGGCTGGATCTGCTTTGACTTTGTTTGCTCAAAAATTAAAGCAAGCTATGCCTGATAAATTGGTTTCCGCAGCTATTTTCGGCACCTCATGGTATGGCAATAACTATGACCCAAAATTAGCAGACTATACGGATTGGCTTGCGATTATGACCTACGATCTGACGGGTTCGTGGAATGCATCTCCAGTGGGACCTCAGTCAGCGCTCCTTAAAATACGCAATCAGGAGTCCTCTAGTGTACGCACTCAGGATTCTTATCAGGAGTCTTATGTTGAAGAACAACAGGGAGAGTGGCCTGGTGGTGGGATTGTAAATAATCCTATTCTTTCAGTGGAAGATACTCTCTGGTACTGGACGAATCCGTTATTTGTTAACTGGCAGGGTGCAGGACAAAATATACCCAGAGATAAGATCGCCGCAGGAGTCCCGATTTATGGCTATGACTTTGCCTACGGGAAAGATCCAGATGACCTGAGTGGTGAAGTTCCTCCAGGGTATAAATCTATTCGGTACAAAGATATCCTGGCTCAATTTCCGGATGCTCATACGGCTGCCAATGGCAATATTAAAGTGTCGGGAAGTAGCCCGCGACCTCCTTTTATCTCTGCTTCAGGAAGCTACCCGTATACTCACAATATCTACTTTGAAACTCCAGACACTGCTGTTACCAAATTGAATTTCTTAAAGGATGTCGGAGCGCAGGGAGTGATTATCTGGGAACTTTCCAATGATGTCTGGGAAGAGGGCAAGAGTATCATTAAGGCACTTTACAGAAGCTCAGGTAATCCTGCAATCAAACTGCCAATAGAATCTGGTGGGCAAAGATATAACGAGCGATCTTTTTTATGTACCCATAATGCTTTTACCAATTATCAAGATGCTCGTTGGACTGGGGTAAATCAATCTATGTCTATTACCAACCAACTTAAGAATGGTGTCAGAGCATTAATGCTTGATACACATTACGCGGAACCTGGTTTTTGGGATTTTGCTAACGTGATTCCAGAACCAGGGGTGTATTTATTGCATGGCGTTGGAGCCGAAGGAGGCTCCTGGGTAGCTGGGATAACTTTTGCTCAACCTTCGCGGCGATTGTATCACGCCTTGTATGATGTGTGGGGTTTTCTAAACGATAACCCTAATGAAGTAGTAACGATTTTCTTAGAGGATTACACAACAGCCGAGCAGCTAGAGGCAGAATTCAAATTCATAGCTGACAAAGAAACAAATGAAGGTCGAGATGGTCAAAAATTCCTAGAACGAATATACAATCCTGACAATGATCCAAATTGGAAGGTAAAAGAAAAAAAACAGTGGCCTCTGTTATCTGATCTGATCGCCTGGGGCAAGCGCGTAATTATTTTCAGCAGTGATAGTAAAAAAAGAGGAAGCAATTATGTAGCTTACGACTACGATTACACAAAACAAAACTACTGGAGCCTTGGTGGTTTAGGTAACAAATGGGATTGTCCTTCAAGATGGAATGAAGGTGAGTATGTAGATGCTGATTACCCCAAATTGTTTGTTTTCAATCATCACAGAGATGTCCCTACTGTGATCACAGCAGCTCTTGATAATCACTATGACAAAATCATGGACAGAATCGGTAATCGATGCTGTGAGACAGCCAAGCAGCTTCCAAATTTTGTTGCTGTTGACTTTTTTGAGGTCCCGTTAGGAAAGAGTAAGGCACAAGATGCTGTTGCTGAGTTGAATAGAAGGTGGCAAAACAATGAAGGTTGCAAAGGGAGTTTTGTCTCTCCTCCAGACCTCCCTGAAGTACCTCCAGACCTCCCTGAAGTACCTGATGACCCTACAGATATCCCAAGATAAGGATTGAATGAGGGTTTTTGGGAGTTCCGATTCGGTGATTTAGTCCTGTTTGCTCAAGTTGCTGGACTGAATATTACCTCAAACTCCATTATCCCCAAAAGAAACAAGAAAACTGAGTATGTTCGCGCAAATAAATTTAGATCGCTAAACAGGAGAATTTATCATGGTATTCAATCAAATCAATCACAATGTCCAAAATGCACAAGGAACCCGTTGCAATTGGAGTTTAGACTAATTTCACAGGTAGTGTTTTTCTTGAAGATTCAGAGTATTCAGCCTACTACCAGTAGCGTAATCTTTGATTTAGTCTAAACTCCAGTTAGAATCATTTAAAACAAAATTATGAAACGCTTAATAGTTTGTTGTGACGGAACTTGGCAAAAGTTATCTAGTGATTATCCTACTAATGTAGTTAAAATTACTCAAGCGATTAAACCCTTAGCTAAAGATAAAACACCACAAATTGTTTTCTACGATGAAGGAATAGGCACAGGAGGGAAAATTGACAAATTGCTTGGTGGAGCTATAGGGCGGGGAATTGACCAAAACATTCAAGATGCTTACCGTTTTTTGTGCTTAAACTATAACGAAGGAGATGAAATTTATCTATATGGTTTTAGCCGTGGAGCTTATACAGTTCGTAGTTTAGCTGGGCTAATTGATTTTTCGGGTTTGCTTACTCGTGATAAAATCCGTCAAGCTCCCAGAGCATACGAGCTTTATCGAGAGGCAGATATTCTTCCCGATAATTCAGAAGTAGTTCGGTTTCGTCAAGAAAATGGAGTTCGTCAAGAAAATGGAGATTATGTTCCCATTACTTTTCTTGGATGTTGGGATACAGTAGGTGCTTTAGGAATTCCCGACCTGATTTCTTGGCTTCCTGTAGACGAGCAGTTTAATCAAAAGTACCAGTTTCACGACACTTTTCTCAGTCCTATTATTCAAAATGCTCGTCATGCAGTAGCTATTGATGAAAGAAAAAAAGTTTTTGATGTTACCCCAATGGTGAAAAGCTCTAAAAATACTCAGCAAACTCTTAGTCAAATTTGGTTTCCAGGAGATCATGGTTGCGTTGGTGGTGGAACTAAAGAACAAAGCGGGTTATCTGATGGCGCATTACAGTGGATGATTGATGAAAGTAAAGTCCAAGGGTTGGAGTTTGATGAAAGTAAAGTTCTAGTTAATCCCAATCCAACTATTCCTTTTAACAATACTCCTAAAGGTATTTTAATTTTTACTCGACGTAATTCAAGAAAAGTAGATTTAGATTTTGCTTCTTTACATCCAAGTGTGATTGAACGGTGGTCTTTAGTAGATAATTACCGCCCTAAAAATTTAGTTATGTATAAAGCTCAACTAGATATTAAACGAGAAATTTATCTAGCTCAACA
Source organism: uncultured Pleurocapsa sp. (assembly GCA_964393695.1). Classification (GTDB taxonomy): domain Bacteria; phylum Cyanobacteriota; class Cyanobacteriia; order Cyanobacteriales; family Xenococcaceae; genus Waterburya. Next base: position 857 of record CAYMWC010000028.1, on the reverse strand, counting down.
TCAAGACGAGAGCTTATCAACTGCTGCTTAATCCATGGCAGCTCATGAGCGTTCGAGTACGAAAATAACACTAAAGCAGAGCGAAGTTTTTAAATAATCAAGACTTTCTGCTCCAAATGATCTAAGAGTTAGCGGTGCGCTTTTAGTTCGCTGCGCGAGGTGCGGTAGAATCCCTCAAATCCCATTTGAGAATTTCGCCAATCCAAAAATACGAAAAGCCAAAATTGCGGAAATCTAAAAATTTAACATTTTACCAAAGCAAACAGCTTAACTTCAATAGTTGATTCTGCGCCCTTTACCACCAGATGGTGAAATCGATTTCGTGGAATTCGATTTCGTAGCTCAACCGCCAGATGGCTCTGTTCCACAAGTAATAATGCCTATAAAAGTAATTTATAGTCCCTTACCAAGACAAGGTAACATTAGGGGGGTCAGAATTTATGCATCTAAGAATGTTAAGGAAGTTGTGTTAGAGTGACCCCGAACAAACTGTAATGTAGTGCGATCGCCTGCTCTTCCAGGCTCTTGTAGAGACAGTCTTAAAAGCCAGGCGATCGCTTTTGTCTGATGGTTGATAAAGGAGCGATGTCTGCTCTCAAGAGTGCGATCGCTCATGTAGGACGGTTGATAAGGGTGCGATCGCTCAATCTACAATAGTGCGATCGCCTGCTCTTGTAGGTTGGCTTGAAGCACGAAACCCAACAAAACTAACACTTTCAAATGATTTCTGACTAAGTTATCCTGTTAAATGATGATATAGGTGTTAGGTTGGTCTTCGACAATGCTACACAGCAAGCTTTCGCTCTATCCAACCTACAAATTCCGAAAAACATTTAGATGATGAAGAAAAAACGATG
>CAYMWC010000027.1:0-35968 GCA_964393695.1 uncultured Pleurocapsa sp. | reverse complement strand
TAGTGTAGGTAATATCGCGATCGCCAATTACTTTTTGTTGAGCAAACTGACTAGCATAGGCGATTTTCTGCCGTAGAGATTGAGTGGGTTGATGAAGAGCGATCGCTCGTTGTTCACGAGTTTGGTTACGAGTTAATATCTTAGGATTGCGCCCTTGAATCCAAAAATAACGCCCTAAAGGAATTAGTAGATATAAGATTCCATAGCCGAGTAATAGCCCGTAAATTGAAGCAGCAAAGGCAACTATACCTCCTAATTGAGCAGCGATCGTACCATCTCTTAACAACGAGCCCAAAACCAAAGCCAAAATAATATTAACAGCCCCCAACCCTACAGCCATAGTAATTTGACCGCTATTTGCCTGACTAAAACGCCAGAGTTTTTCTTGTAGATAACCAAGAGAAGAAATTGGTTCTGCTTGTCTTTGGCTTGCCATTACTTGAAGTTCAGGAAAGTAATAAATAATCTCTCCTTGAGGAGAAACTTCGGGATAGCCATTAAAGCGACTAAGGACAGGTATCATATAGTCTTCATCTTGATCCGTCTTATCCACATAAGGAGCAATTTGTTCTCCTACTACTGCCCCCTGGTGGTTACGAATTACTGCCCCAATTGACTGCCAACGCTCAGTTTCTAAATCCGTATTGGGATTACCATCGCCAAATAAGAAAGAAAAGACTGATTCGAGGAAGTTCATTTGATAAGTACCTGTTGCCTGTCGGCGACGCTGAAGACGACGCTGATTATAACCAGGATCGAACCACCAGAATATATCCCCCAGCCAAAAATGGGGCATAAAAAAACCGCCTCCCCCATAGCTATTGTTGCTTTCACCTTCTCTTTCATCATTGCTAGAATTTATGGCAATGAATATGGCGATAATTGCCACCAACATTAGCAAAATAGAAGCAATTAAAATAATTCCAAAAGAAATCCGAATTAAATAAAATAGAACCTGCCAAATTTTTGACCAAGTTTTCTGCCAACGCAACTGCCAATATTTGTTACGTAAAATCGAGCGAAAGTTTTTGGGAAATAGATAGACAATATCGCCCGATTCCGATACCTGGAGATGCCCTCCAGCCTCACTAGCTAAGGCTAATAAACCTTGTTGAGCAAAATTTAATTCTAGTCCTGCTTTAGCTGCTACATCGCCAACGGTAACTCGATAATCTAGCTGTTCAATTGACTTGACAATTTTGGGATTGGGAGTCATTGTCTGCAACGAAAATAATTATATTTACTTACATTCTATACTTTATGCACGATCTTAAAATCGCGGAGCGATTAGCCCTTCGGTTACTCAAGGTCAGACACCTCCGCACCGTAACTGTCTCACTATAAGGTATAAGCCAATAATTACAAAGATAATGTTTTCTGTATACTTTACTACTCGCTACTAAGATTTTTGATGTTCCTGAAAAGAATTATATTGCTCTTGATTGATACGTCCAGATTCATAGAGGGTATCGGTAATTTCAGAAATACTGAGGACAGAATGCGCGCGATATCCATTGTTTGCTAACCGCTGTTTGACTCCCCCTTGATGATCGATAAACACGACAATGTCGTCTATTTTTAAACCAGCAGACTTGAGCTTGGCTGCACCTTCCATAACGCTTTTACCACTGATTAAAATATCGTCAATAACTACTACTTTTTCACCAGGGTTAAAGTTGCCTTCAATTAGACGACGAGTACCATGTGCTTTGACTTCTTTACGGGGAAAAATCATCGGACGTTGGAGATTTAACGCTAAACCTGTGGCGGTGGGTAAAGCACCGTAGGGAATGCCAGCAATGCGATCAAATTCTAGTTTTTTTACAATGTCACCATAGGCACTGAGGACTTGATTGAAAAGTTGGGGATTGGAAATTATTTTACGCAGATCGATATAGTAGGAAAATGTTGCCCCTGATGCCTGGACATATTCCCCAAACAGCAAACAGCCAATATCAAATAATTGCAGAATTAAATCTTGATAAGGATGCTGAGTCAGTAAACAGACATCTGGTGTCCAAATTTCACAACTAGAAACCTGACTAGTTTTTGAGATTCGATAGCTATTAATCTGTTTATTTAATTCAGCAACTTGGGTGGGGAGATTACTAGTAGCTAAAAAGTCTTGGGGAATTGGAATTAATAGCCCTTCACCATTACTATTTAAGCCAACATTGACTAGAGATTCTAAATTGTTTTTATTACCACTCCACAGACTACGGAGTAAAATTGTTCTTTCAGGCGCGATCGCTCTAATTTTTGCTAAAATCTCAGAGTTAGTTGTCCCAACTTCGAGATAAAGCTGTTCAGGAGTTGCCCAGGATTGGGCTTCTTTGACTAATTGTAAGTAAAAAGGTTGTTCTGGGTGAGGATATCTTTGTAAGATTTCTGCCTGGGGGTTGGAAGTATGACTGAGGATAAATACTGCTTTGTCTGAATATACCAAAAAGGGGGCAGCATGATCTTGTCCAGCAAAAGGAGTCAGAGTAACCGCATCAACCTGCCACTGTTCAAAAATAGTTTTAGCAAAAACACTGCTAGTATTAAGATCACTATGTTTAGCATCCAAAATTATCGGCATTGACGGCGCAATAGCAGCTAAAATTCCCTCTAATAACTGCAATCCTTCTATACCCAGTGCCTGATAAAAACCCAAAGTCGGCTTATAGGCACAGACACAATCGCTAGTTGAACTAATTACCCACAATAACCAAGCCTCAAGACGCTTAATTAAATTATCTTGATCTCCTTGTTGATAATTAGGAGACATCATTTCAGGATTAGGATCAAGTCCGACAATTAATAAACTATTATTAGTAGCGATCGCCTGATTTAATTTGTCAGTAAAGTTCATCTGGAATTAAAAAAGAGCGTGAGCCAAATACAAGGAGGTTCAGTACTGGTATACTCAACTCGATGTTTTTGATAAGCAGGAATCAATAAATAATCTCCTGTAATTAGCTTAATACGAGAGCCGTCTTCATAGCTTAATTCTCCCTCACCTTGAAGCACAATTAACCATTCATTTTTTTCTTGGTTATACCATTCTCCCTCTGGAGTTACTTGTCCTGTAGAAACTATTTTTTCAATCAAAACCTGTCCATTGTTATATAAAGTCTCAAATAACTCAGCTTTTGGCAATGGTTTCGGTAGGTCAAATATATTATTCATCCTTCATCCCTCATCCTTTCAGAAAACCAACCTACTGCCTCTTTCAATGCCTGATCGATATTCGACTGTGGTAAACCCAATTCGGTAACTGCTTTGCTGGGATTATAAAACATCTTTTGTCGAGACATCCGTACACCATCCACAGCAATTGTTGGTTGTTTACCTAATACTGCCAAGAAGTTTTCTTCTAACCAAGCTATAGTATAAGGAATCCAATAAGGAATATTATGTTTTGGTGCTGGTAAACCCGTAATCCCCTCAAGTTTGTCTAATAATTGCTGGAAAGTAAGATTTTGATTCCCCAGAATATAGCGATCGCCTGTTCTCCCTTTCTCTAAAGCTAAAATATGTCCCCAAGCTACATCTTGAACATCAATTAAGTTTAGCCCCGTATTCACATAAAAAGGCATCTGTCGTCGTAAAAAGCGAACTATAATCTCTCCTGTGGGGGTAGGTTTGCGATCAAACGCACCTATGGGAGTACTAGGATTAACAATTACTATATCTTGCCCCTGTTGCACTGCTTTAATTGTTTCTTGTTCAGCATAATATTTTGATTTTTTATAATCTCCTACCAATTTAGCTACAGGACTTTGATAGGTTTCATCTACTACTATGCCGTCTTCTCCCACCCCAATCGCTGCAACCGAACTAGTATATACAGTCCGTTCAATTCCTGCTTGACGAGCGCACTTTAGAATATTACGTGTACCTAAGACATTGCTACGATAAAGTATCTCTCGATCTGATTGCCACAGAGAATATTGAGCAGCGACATGAAATAATACCTGACATCCAGACATTTGCTGTGCTAAACAGTCATCATTTAAATCTCCTTGAACCATCTCTAAATCTAAAGACTTAAGATTATCTAAACAACTATCAGGACGTACTAAGGCTTTTACTTCATATTCTTGTTGCAGTAATAATCTAACTATATTAGCTCCAACAAAACCTGTTGCACCCGTAACAAAAGCTCGCATTTTATTTATTAATTAAAGTGCTATTTTTAAGAAAATCAACCCCAACATTAAAAGCGAGAGAAGCTAAGGGACTTAACTGGCGATCGCTCAACTCAACCTTTATTACCCGATCAAGCTCCTGTTGAATTGCTTGTAGTTGTATATTTAAAGTGACATCTGGTTGTTGGGCAGAAATGCGATCGCCTTTCCTCCATGACAGATGATTATTTTGGAAAAATTTAATGATAAAAGCTAGGGAAAAAAGATCCAAGATAATATTAGATCCCAATCTTTAATCCCCAATTTTAATCCTAAACAAAATTAGGTTGATGCCGAATTAAATTCAGAAATTCTTCCCGAGTTTTCTGTTCATCTTGGAATACACCGATCATCGCGCTGGTTACAGTCCAAGAACCAGGTTTTTGCACTCCGCGCATCGACATACACATATGAGTTGCCTCCATCACCACCGCAACCCCTTGAGGATCTAATATTTCTTGCACTGCTTCAGCTATTTGACGAGTGAGACGCTCTTGTACCTGCAAACGACGAGCATACATTTCAACAATACGGGCAAGTTTACTTAAGCCTACCACTTTTTGGTTAGGAATATATGCTACGTGCGCTCTTCCCATAAAGGGCAGCATATGATGCTCACACAGGCTAAAGAAATTAATATCTCTAACTAGCACCATTTCATTGTGTCCTTCGTCAAAAATCGCCCCATTGACCAGATCCTCTAAAGACTGATTGTAGCCACTAGTTAGATATTCCATTGCTTCAGCAACTCGCTTAGGAGTCTTTAGCAATCCTTCTCTTTCTGGATCTTCGCCTACCGACTCTAACATGCTGTAAACTGCTTCCATCATTTTCTCTTTGGCAGTTTCTGAGGTGGCTTTTATTTGGGCAGCTTGACCATTATGGGTATTGCGATCGGGTCTACTAGAAACTTGGTCTAGTAAACTGGATTTTAGAGGGTTAGAACCATTGGTATTGAAAGATTCAGAACGACTAGAACCGTTAGAAGAAACTATTGTCATAATTGATTAATATGAGTAAAACTCTGTCCTCTTGCTATTAATTTTAGTGATAAACGCTATTTATTTATAAAGCCCCTCCACTGGGCATAACGATCATCTCTTCCACTACCGCTTGCTTGGGTAGTAAAGCTGTATGGAGTATTAACTGGGCAACAATTTCTGGGGTTAACATTGCTGACCGATTGAAATCCGCTTGTACGGTATCTGTATCCCAAATTGGGGTGTTAACAGATCCAGGAGAGATAGTAACTGTGCGAATACCATTTTCCCTCTCTTCTACTGATAAAGCTTTACTTAACGCTACTAAAGCTGCTTTGCTTACACCATAAGCACCCCAGTTAGGAAAAGCATTAAAGGCAGCAATCGAGGCGACGTTAATAATTGTCCCTTGACGGCGATCGCGCATCTGAGGTAAAACTCCCTGAATGCACTGAAACACACTAGTTAAATTAAGCCCCAGAACTTTTTGCCAATCTTCTAAAGTCGTATTTTTTAAAGAGTTGGTATATCCCATCCCTGCATTATTGACTAAAATATCGATTGGACCAAAATGAGTACAAATTTCAGTCATTTGATGTTTTACTTGCTCTAGAATTGCCAAGTCTAAAGGATAAACCTTGGCTGTAGTTCCTAAAGCTTCTATTTCAGCAGCTACAGCTTTTAACTTCGCCACAGAACGACTGACTAAAGCAACCTCAATACCCGATTTAGCAAAGGCTAAAGCAGTCGCTTTTCCGATACCACTACTTGCACCTGTCACTATTGCTCGTAGTTGATTTGAGGGTGGATTCATTTATTATTGGTTATAATTTGCCAAATTCGCTGATTATAAAATTGCACTAGACAGAAGTAATCTGGAATTCAGTTAAACAACTGTATTCTAATGACGTCTTATTGATCATCAATAGTTAGCTTGATATCTTTGGATATTTTTCTCCACTAATGATGCTAAATATAAAATACTGTGAGTGTTTATTCGACTTCATTGGTTGTCAGGCACTACTGGTATTTAAGGCTCTACTGTCAATAGAGCATAAGTTTGCTAGTACATTTGTATGCAACTTTACATTAAAATTAATGTAACGAAATGTTGCTTCTGCATTATAGCATCACTAAATGTCATTGCTAATTTAAGGTAAATTTGATGAAAAGATAAATCTTGGAGAAGTCAAAAGGCAGAAGACATTAGAAAGTAACAATCAACGGCTAAACCCGATTACTTATAACTTAAACCGTTATAGGTTATAAGTTATTAGGTTAATTAGAAACGATCGCAAATTTACCCATATTGCGAAACTTTTCATAACGTAAGTCTTTGCGTTGCTGAGGAGTCATTTGCCAGAGTTGTTCGAGATTTGACCAAATTATCGCTTTTAATTTGGCTGCTGCTTCGACAGGATTGGCGTGTGCGCCACTACTGGGTTCTGTAACAATTTGATCGATTAAACCTAATTCTTTTAAATCTTGGGAAGTAATTTTTAAGGCTGCTGCTGCGCGATCTGATTTACTAGCATCTTTCCAGAGAATAGCTGCACAAGCTTCAGGACTAGCAACAGTATAAACAGAATGTTCTAACATCAATAGGCGATCAGCAACACCAATACCTAATGCACCTCCTGAACCACCTTCTCCAATTACGGTGCAGACAATTGGCACATCAAAGCTAAACATTTGTCGCAGATTATCAGCGATCGCTTCTCCTTGACCAAGTTTTTCTGCTTCTACTCCTGACCAAGCACCAGGGGTATCAATAAAAGTCAAAATTGGCATTTCAAACTTGTTGGCGTGCTGCATCAATCGTAGAGCTTTGCGATAACCTCCAGGGAAAGCCATCCCAAAATTACGTGCCACATTATCTTTGGTGTCTCTACCTTTTTGATGTCCGATAATCACCATTGGACGACCATCAATACGAGCAACTCCTCCCACCAAAGCTGGATCATCGTAACCACCGCGATCGCCATGTAATTCTAGCCACTCGTCACTAATAGCCTGCACATAATCTAAAGTACTGGGACGACGAGGATGACGTGCTAATTGCAGCCTTTGACCTGGGGTAAGGGTGCTAAATATTTCTTGGCGTAACTGTTCTGCTCTAAGCTCTAGTTGATGTATTTCGGCAGCAACATCCACCTGATTTTCTGCTGCTAGAGTTTTGATTTGCTCAATCCTTGACTCTAGTTCACAAAGAGGTTTTTCAAAATCTAGTAAAAAGGTTTTTCGCTTAGTTTTGGGCATAGCTGATGGGTGATATTGGTTTTGATTAAAGTCTCCCCATCTTATTATCTGTTATCTTGTATCATTTTTAGAAATTTTGTCAACTAGAACCCCTAAAAAATGGTGTAATGACACCATTACTAAACCTTTAGATTTTAAGTAACAGCTATTGTGCTTTTGAGCGAATAAAAGCCGTAAATCCCTCAATAAGCTCAGGATTACGCCAGCCTTTTTGAGTTTCTTCTATGATAATTTGCAAGGCATCAGCGGCAGTATAAGCTTTTTTGTGTGGGCGATCGCTCGTCAAAGCATCGTAAATATCAATAACTTGGAAGATTTGAGCTAAATAGGGTATTGCCGACCCTGATAAACCATCAGGATAACCTGTCCCATCCCAGCGTTCGTGATGATGACGAATAATCGGTAAAACTCCACTACGGTTACGTAATGGTTGACAAATTTCTTCCCCGAATAAAACGTGCTGTCTAATTAGTTCTCGTTCTTCTGTGGTTAATTTTCCTTCTTTGAGCATGATCGCATCAGGTATAGCGATCGTCCCAATATCATGTAAATGAGCAGCAAAAGCCAAATTATCGATGTCGTCGGCAGTTAGACTAAGATATGTACCAAAAGATTTAACGAGGGAGGCAATCCGCAAACTACCTCCTTGATTAACTGAACGGCTATCTACCGCTTTAGCAATAGTAAACAAAACCTGTTCAGTTTGATCTAAACCTTCATTAAGACGTTTTTGATTAATTAGAGATTTTACTCTCGTAGACAGTTCAATCCGATTGAGTGGCTTAATTAAAAGATCATCACCTCCAGCTTCCATAACTTTGATCCGACTTTCTCGGCTGTCGGTTAAAGTTGTCAAGACAATCGGTATATTGGCAGTACGATAATCTGTTTTTAGCTGACGACAAAAGGCAAAGCTATCTACTTGTCGCATCATTGCATCAAGCAAAATTAAATCTGGCTGTTGTTCAGTGATACTGTCGAGAATCGCCGATGTGTGATCGACTTCTAGTACTTGATATCCATCTAACAATAAAAGATCAACTGCCATCATACGACTAAGGGGGTTGTCGTCCACAATTAAAATTTTAGCAGCAGTCAAATTAGGATTATTGCTCACTGAAGAACCTATTTTAGTAGCCAAAGGAAACGCGTCAACTTCTTTCATTATTTTCCTTGCTATTGAAAACTTTTGGTACAAATCGCTAATAACTTAATTTAGATTATTACTCTAGAGCTTAGATCTTGAGTAATAGTTCTTTAAGCTGTATTAACTAGTTATCCAAGCCTAGCTCGGATCTCTGATTTAAATGACAAAATTGATACAAAGTTTTGAAATTGTCATTGGTAATATTATCGATGTTAATTTTGTATTTGAGATCGGGCATAATACGGATTTAGGGTTAATTTATTTGTTCTTAAGTTAGAGCCAAAAATAATATCTCAATAAATTTACGGTTAAAGATAAGCTAAATATTTAACTATAACCAGCGTTTTCGCCACTGAGAAGTAGATTCCCAATTACTATTTTGCTGTTCTTGTTGTCGCCGAGCCAGAATTGGTTCTAAATTATCCTGTAAACAAGGGTCACGATAAGGTATTGCTGCCTTAGTATTTAAATGCTCTTGCTCTTGCAAGGAAATTTGTGGTAACTTTTTATACTCGAAACTAGCTATAGTACCTGGTGACTTACGACCAATTCCAGTTATTGAGCCTATGTTTAAGCCAGCCAACACCAAGGCTGTCCGAACTGCTGCGGAACAAGAATAAGTTGCTAATCTACCTTGAGGTGTAAGACATTGGGCTACTAAGCTAATAAATTCAACTGTCCATAATTGTGGACATTTTGGCGGTGAAAAAGGATCGAGAAAAATAGCATCCGCCTGCCAACCTGACTGAATTATTGAGGAAATTGTTTGTCTGGCATCACCTAGCACTAATTTAGCTTGTAAAAATTCATCTTTAACTACTAACTGCTTGGCTAACTTAGCTAGTAACTGGGGAACAGGATGTTGCCACTCTGCTAAGAGATTGTAATTAACTGTTTGCTGAGGCACATCTAACGCTATTTCCAAAGCGATTAACTCTACTTGACATTCAGAATTAACAGCCCAAATTGCCTCTAAAGCAGCAGCACTATTGTAACCTAAACCATAACAAATATCTAATAAACGAATGGTAGATTGCTTGGCTGCTAATTGCTTAATTAAGCAGGGTTGAATATATCTTACTTCCGCTTCTTGTTTTGCTCCAAAGGCTGAATGAAAAGCTTCTTGATACTCTTGAGAAAAAAAAGTATACGATCCATCCTGAGTCAATTGAGGGATTAGTTTATTATCTTTCATAGTGTACGGAGTATTGGATATGCAGTAGCTTTCTTGGAGATGAAATTAGTTTTAGCTACAGTGTTAACAAAATATGATTTAACCTTAGCAAGCGATCGCGAAGCGTAGCCCTTCGGGCTAATCGCCCTATAGTTCCCAAGGATCTTGGTGCTACTTGTAGGCTGTTCCGCGATCGCTGAATTAATATCTTGATAAGAGGAGGGAAGTTTTGCCTAAGTTATTATTTATTCAATCATTGAGATACTCTTCTTACCAAATCGCTCATGCGCTATCTTTACTGGCTGGGATTAATCATTGTTGTCTTCCTGACTATCTTGATTGCTCCTAATACCTACTATTTGTATATTATCGGCACGATCGCCATAACTACCCTAGTTGGTGTAGGTTTAAATATTCTCACAGGACTATCGGGACAAGTTTCTATTGGTCATGCAGGGTTTTTTGCCATCGGTGCTTATGCAGGTTCGTTATTGATGACCAAGCTGTATTGGAACTTTTGGTTAGCTACCCTGATTGCTTTAATTATGGCGGCGATCGCGGGAATTGCTTTGGCTGCACCTGCTTTGCGGGTTCAAGGACCTTATCTGGCGATGGTAACGGTAGCTTTTGGCATTATTATTGAGCGGGTGCTGGTGGAATGGGTGGATTTAACGGGGGGGTTTGGAGGAATTTTTAATATTCCTAAGCCGCAACTATTAGGTTTACAGCCAGCCTTAAAAGACGTAGTTTTAATTGCTTGGATTGCAACTATTTTAGCTTTAATGGCTTTTGCTGCCCTTAAAAACCATCCTTGGGGACGAGCTTGGCAGGCGGTAAGAGACGACGAGATTGCTGCTACTGCCGTCGGTTTAAATATATTGAGTATTCGTCTAATTGCTTTTGCTGTTTCGGCAGCTTTTACAGGTTTAGGCGGAGTGTTCTTTGCTTCAATTGTCGGGTTTATTAGCCCTGATAGCTTTACTTTTCACCGTTCGATTCTCTTTTTATTAGTAGTTATTTTAGGTGGCTTGGGAACAGTAGCCGGTTCGGTAGTAGGGGCGATCGCTCTAGTAATTTTACCTGAGTTGCTCAATGATTTTGCTCAATATCAGCTTTTGGTATTTGGAATTTTACTGTTACTGACTCTATGGTTAACCCCAGAGGGAGTAGTTAGTTTTTTGCTCAAGCGGTTAAGTCGCTCTCAGCCTGTTTATCCACCATCAATGTCTTTAACAGATTTACCTCCATTGTTAGTTAAGCATCAAAATAATCTGCCATTGGAAGTTCAGCAAATGACTATTAGTTTTGGTGGGATTAAAGCCGTAGATAGTGCGGATTTAACCGCTCAATCAGGGACAATCACGGCAGTGATCGGTGCTAATGGTGCAGGGAAGACTACTTTACTCAATCTGTTAACAGGTTTTTATCGACCTGAATCTGGTACGGTTCGTTTAGGCAGGCTGGATTTAACAGGTAAAAATACTCTAGAAATGGTTCTGGAGGGATTCAGTCGTACTTTTCAGACAACTCGTTTATTTAATTCCCTGTCGGTATTAGATAATCTACGGGTGGCGTATGCTGGCAACAAGTTGGGTAATATTATTACTGCCCTCTTAGGTCAAAATAAAGGCAATCAAGCTTCAACAGATGGTAAATTAATCGGACTGCTGGCTTTTGTTGGTTATCGAGGAGATGTTAATGCCCGTGCTGATAGTTTAGCATTTGGCGATCGCCGTTTAATCGAAATTGCTCGTGCTTTGGCAACTAGTCCCCAAGTTTTACTTTTAGATGAACCAGCAGCAGGATTAGGACAGCAACAACGAGCTTGGCTTGCCAAGTTACTACCTCGTCTGGCAAATGCAGGTATTACAGTTATTGCTATTGAACATGATATGAATTTGGTGATGGAAATTAGCGATCGCGTGGTAGTTTTAGATCGCGGTCGAGTAATTTGTGAGGGAACACCAGCCAAGGTACAGAGAGATCCCCAAGTTTTAGAGGCTTATTTGGGTGTGGCTAGTCGTCATTCGAGTTATGTCGCTCCTCAAAACACCCCAGCAATTCTAGCCGTGGACAACTTGACAGCAGGATATGGAGAGTTAGAGGTTTTAGAACAAGTATCTTTAGAAGTTTGTCAGGGAGAATTAGTAGCAGTTATTGGCGCAAACGGCGCAGGTAAAACAACTCTACTAAAAAGTATTGCTCAATTATTACCAGCACAAGGGGGCAGCATTCTCTTTCGTGGTCAAAACTTAACTAAACTTCCAGCCCAACAATTAGCCCGCAAAGGTGTAGTCTTAATTCCCGAAGGTAGACAGATCTTTACTCAACTATCAGTCAGGGATAATTTACGCTTAGGGGCATTTCACCGTCGTGATACGGAAATAAATAGGGATATTAAACTAATGTTAGAGCGTTTTCCTGCATTACAACAACTAGAACAACAAGAGGCTGGGTTACTTTCAGGCGGAGAACAACAAATGCTAGCGATCGCTCGTGGTTTAATGGCTCGACCACAGATATTACTTTTAGATGAGCCTTCCCTGGGATTAGCACCGCAGTTAGTTACTTCTCTCTATCAAACTCTAGCCTCTCTCTGTACTCAAGGAATGTCAATTTTGTTAGTAGATCAAATGGCTCAATCAGCCTTAGCCATTGCTCATCGACTTTATGTACTGGAAACAGGAAAGATTGTTAAAACAGGTACACCTAAGGAATTGAGTCAAGATCCTGTGATTAGTAATTCTTATTTAGGGACGTTGTTGAATTAAAAATTATTTGATTCAGGCGATAACCCTTCGGGTACGCTTCGCGATCGCTAATTATTATGTTTTTTGGTAAAGTTTAATGCGTATATCAATAATTTAGACTAATTGAACTTGTGGAAAGAATCCCAGATCGAGCTATCGTCGTTCGAGGTGGACGAAACCGACCAGAGGATATTCGGCGTGGCATTGGAACTCATCCCAGCGGTGTGACAGGAATTTCGGTAGAATGTGGTGAGGAAGCGTCTGTCCAAGAGTTGTCCGCATCAATTCCCCACGGGCAGGTTGGTGTCACAACAGTTGGAGTAATTAGAGAAGCGGGAGGCGACGTGATCCGAACATCTGGGAAGAGTATATACCATGCGACCTTAACAGGTTTAATTCCAGATGAAATCAGTCTTCTTCTGACCCCGACAATACCAAATCCATCCCAACAGACATCGTGAATAGGAGTGATGTATGAACTTATCCAGAGTCTTTGTTGATTTTCATAATGCTGATAAACAGGGGCATTTGCGTCTCAACTGCATCGGTACGATTGAAGATTTAGCACGTCAGCAGATAGAGTTAGAAAACGGTCAACAGCTAATGCTATATAGCGAGGATCTAGAAGTTGATGGCATAGTTCAGTTTTCAGAAGACGAAAAAATCTGGGTGGCTATTATTGATTGGCATCAGATTAGGCAAGTTAATCCACTACCTGTTCAACATCAAACTTAATATACAGCAAGGGATTTATTAATCATTCCCAATTCTCAAAAGCAAGTTTCTAAAATTTTGTCATCATAAAGTACACTATCAAAAGTAAACAAGATTGAGTGATGTTGCTTGAGCCGATTGCTTTGAAAGTTGCACGCTCGCTTCTTAGACGGAAAAGAGACAACAATGTCTCTGACCTACCCGACTTTTACCCCAGGAAATAACGATGCGACTAAACGAGATGCTGTTTGTAACACTGCGAGAAACTCCAGCAGAAGCAGAAATACCCAGCCATCAATTATTACTCCGTGCTGGCTATATTCGTCGTATTGGTAGTGGGATCTATGCTTATATGCCTTTGATGTGGCGAGTGTTGCAAAAAGTCTCTCAGATTGTGCGAGAAGAGATGGATGCCACAGGGGCGCAGGAATGTTTGTTACCGCAGCTACAGCCAGCACAGTTATGGCAGGAATCAGGACGTTGGGATACCTATACGAAAGCGGAAGGGATTATGTTTTCTCTTACCGATCGCAGCGATCGCGAATTGGGATTGGGCCCTACCCACGAAGAGGTAATTACTACTATTGCCCGTGAAACTATTCGTTCTTATCGTCAATTGCCGTTAAATTTATATCAGATCCAAACTAAATTCCGTGATGAAATTCGTCCTCGCTTTGGTTTGATGCGTGGTAGAGAATTTATTATGAAAGATGCTTATTCTTTTCACGCTGATGAAGAGAGTTTAAAACAAACTTATCAGGCGATGGATCAGGCATATCGCAAGATTCTGACTCGCTGTGGATTAGCATTTCGCCCTGTAGAGGCCGATTCTGGCGCAATTGGGGGTTCTGGTTCACAGGAATTTATGATTCTAGCAGATGCAGGGGAAGATGAAATTCTCTACACCGAAGATGGTAAGTATGCAGCCAACGTTGAAAAAGCTGTTTCTCTACCTCCAGATCTGGCTGAGTCGCCTTTTAGTAGTTATGAAAAGCGGGCAACTCCCGAAACTGAAACCATTGCTAAGTTAGCAGAAGTAGCCAAATGTTCGCCAACAGTAGTTATTAAAAACGTGTTGTATGAGGTAGTATACGACAATGAGATGACAGTTTTGGTTTTAGTTAGTATTCGTGGCGATCGCGATGTGAATGAAGTCAAGCTGCAAAATGAGTTGACTAAACTTGCTCCTCAATATCAAGCTAACACAGTAATTTATTTGGGTGTTCCTGATGCTACTTCCCAGAAAAAATGGGCAGCTAAACCTTTACCTTTAGGCTATATTGCCCCTAATTTGGATGATAGTTATATCAGTACCTCTAAAAATGTTGCCCAGCAATTTTTACGTCTAGTGGATCAAACGGCTGTGGAGGTCAAAAACTTTGTAACTGGGGCAAATGAAGTAGGTTATCACGTTTTTGGGGCAAACTGGGGCGATAATTTTCCTCTACCCGAATTACAAGTAGATATCCAAAAAGCCCAAGCAGGCGATCGCGCTATTCACGATTCCAGTCAAACTTTAATCAGTGCGCGAGGTATTGAAGCAGGGCATATTTTTCAATTAGGAACTAAATACTCAGAAGCAATGGGTGCAACCTTTACCAACGAAGCAGGTAAAGCAGAACCTTTATGGATGGGTTGTTATGGGATTGGGGTTTCCCGCTTGGCGCAAGCAGCAGTAGAACAATCTTACGACCAAGATGGGATTATTTGGCCTGTCGCGATCGCTCCTTATCATGTAGTGATAATAGTACCCAATATCTCTGATGCAGAAAAAATGGCTGTGGGAGAACAACTCTATGCAGATTTTAAACAAGCAGGAGTCGAAGTCTTATTTGACGATCGCAAAGAACGAGCAGGAGTTAAATTTAAAGATAGCGAATTAGTTGGTATACCTTATCGAGTAGTTACAGGGCGATCACTTTCGGAAGGGAAAGTTGAAGTGGTCAAACGAGCGACTAAAGAATCTCAAGATATACCCTTGGAAGAAGTAGTAGCTACTATCAAACAATGGATTGAACAAGAAAATTATCATCATTCAAATTAAATTCTTTGATTGATTTTGAAACAAAAGCAAAGCTAGACTTTTTGCCGAAATTTCGCTTGATATTCGGCGTTAGTCAGAGGGCGATCGCTTTACTAGATGAAGTAGAACATCCTCAATTTATTCGTCGTCGCATGAGTGTTGCTTACTAAGTTTCTAATTGTTGCTCCCTTAAAAATGAGCATTTTTTGAGTTTGTTAAGCTAAATTAACATAAGTTAGCAATAATAATTTTAAAAACAAACTTGTGGAAGCTTGGAAAGTTCTCGATAAAACAACCAAACAACAGCTAATTAACCTCTTTATCGGAGGCTTACTATTTTGGATTAGTATTACTTTGCTGCTACCTACCCTACCTACTTATATTCAAGCTATGGGAGGAAATACGCAGCAGGTAGGCATAGTCATGAGTTGTTTTGCTATTGGGTTAATAGCTTCCCGTACTTGGTTGGGTAGAGTAGCTGATCGCCGTAGTCGTAAAATAGTTATTTTAATTGGGACTTTAGTAGCTGCGATCGCTCCTGTGGGCTATTTATTGGTTCATTCTGTCTTCGGGTTGGCACAGATTAGAGCGTTTCACGGTATTAGTATCGCTGCCTATACCATTGGCTATAGTGCTTTAGTTGTGGATTTATCCCCTCTCCAACACCGAGGTACTTTAATTGGCTATATGAATTTAGCTGTACCTGTTGGAATGTCTATGGGGCCAGCTTTGGGAGGATTTTTGGAATCTATTGGTAAACAGTATGTACCGAATGGTACAGGCTACGAAGTAGTATTTATTCTTTCCATAATTTGCGGTATTTTTGCCCTATTACTGTCTACTCAAATTAAAGAATCATTGCCATCAGTAATCAATTCACAGTCAGCAACAGAGATAAATACAATTCAACGAGAGTTTTGGCAGCTTACTAAAGATCCTGCTTTACTTGTACCAACGATCATTTTACTGTTAATAGGCTTAGTTTTTGGGGCCTTAGTTGCTTTTCTGCCTTTATTTATTCAAGAATTACAATTAGATTTTAATGTGGGGCTATTTTATACAGTAATTGCGATCGCCTCATTTACAGTGCGACTATTTGTAGGGCAGGCAAGCGATCGCTATGGTCGTGGTTTGTTTATTAGTGGCAGTTTGGTTTTATATTTTCTCTCAATGCTTTTGCTTACCAAAGCTGAGACTCCGATCATCTTTATTTTATCGGCGATCGCTGAAGGCTCAGGCGCAGGTATTTTGATTCCCCTAGTTTTAGCCTTGATTTCTGATCGTTCTTACGCTAACGAGCGAGGTAGAGTTTTTGCTCTATGCATGGGCGGTTTTGATGTTGGTATTGCCCTGGGAGGCTTAGTTCTTGGTTCTCTTGCTACTATTTTAGGAGGCTATCAGGGTATATTTGCAGTGGCTGCACTTTTATCATTGGTTGCTTTGATTATCTTTGCTACTCAAGCAGGTAAAAATCTTCGTCACTCTCTGAATTTTGCTTTGGGTAAAGCTTCAGATGTTTATGCTTTAAATCAATGAGATTGGGGTTATGACTGCTGACGAGTTGCTCCGTATCAAAATTTATTATCCATTGTTGACTAAACCGTTACTCCTTCTAATTCATCTGGCACAGGGAAATGCTGTAACGTTGATTCCAATTCACGCCGAGTTAACTACTCAAGAAGCTGTTGATATTCTAAATGTATCTCGTCCTTATTTAGTTGGGTTACTTGAATATGGGATATTAATAAATAATAAATGGCAAAATAGAGACAAATCGCTTCTTCAATATTGGCTAAAGCTTCTTCGCGAGTTTTCCCCTGACTAATACAACCAGGTAAACTGGGTACTTCTACTACCAAGTAACCGTCTTCACGCTCGATATAAGAGAACTTGACGCTGCTGTGGAGATTTAATTTTGATAGTTATTTAAGTAGCTGGGTAGAATTAAATATAAAATAAGAACGTTCTACTTCTCCCCCTCTGCTCCCTCTGCTCCCTCTGCTCCCCCTGCCTTACTCCATTTTATAATTAATTACGCCTACCTACTTATCAATGTTGATCTAGTTTAGTTATCTCTCATTTTAATTATCTAATAAGGCGATCACATTTATAAATTCTGTAGCTTTTTTTGTGTATTGCGATTGCATTGTATTTTTAATCATAATGATATTTACAAGACAAAATGATTATCTCTTCATTGGTTACTTCGATTAAGTTAGTCTTGTTTTCGACATTAGCTTTTGCCTCCATTAGCCTATCTCTGTTAGCATCAGACTTGAGTAGATATTCAGTTTCATTTATCTCATAGACAATAATTTCAATTTTATGTATTAAATGTTCAACCATGAATTAATCGTATGTAAATATGACCTTTCCAGTAATAGATCTCATTAAAACAAATGGCGTTGCTGATTTGAGTAATGACATATCAAGTATTACTGTTCGTAGCTTTTAGCTATCCTCCTTCGAGGACGTAGTCAGCTTTTAGCTATTAGCTTTTTAATAACAGTTATTAGTTAACCCGAAAGCAAAACCTGATCGCATTCACCAACGCCAAACAAATTAATTCTGCTTCTGACTTCTGACTTCTGACTTCTGACTTCTGACTTCTTAGAGATTACCGAATTCCACAACCTGCTTGGGCAATTTTTTGAGACTGGCGATTTGTAGTTAATTTCATTACTTGCTTAAACGCTTGTTCAGCAGACTTAAATTTTTGGGCTTCACAAAAACTAACACCCGTATATAGCCAACTCATGGCTTTTTGCTCTGATGATAAATTATTGTGGGTTAAAACCTGTTCAAAAGTTCTAATTGCTTCTTGATAGTGACCTAGTCTATAGAAAGCAACCCCTTGTCCCTGTTGAGCAGATAAATGATTAGGAGAATTAGTCAAAGCTTCAATAAAAGCTGTTAATGCCTCTTGATCTTGATTAATTTTGAGTAAATTTTGACCTTTTTGATTAAAAGCGATCGCCAATTTATGATGAGTTAACTTGGGAGATTGTGAAGATTTAATCAATTTAATTGCTTGCTCACTAGCAGCTATTGCTTGCTGATATTTTTGCAATTCAGATAACACTTGACTTTTGTTGAGCCAAAAAGTAGCTTCTTTGGCATTAATCTTAGTAGCTTGCTCAAAAGCTTGCAAAGCATTTTCATAATCTGTTAAATAATATAAAGCCTCTCCACGACAATTCCAGGCAAAGGCAGCTTGAGGTTCAATTGAAGTTGCCTCAAAACAGGATTGCAGCATATCGTTGTAGCGACTTAAACCTAACATGGCATATCCGCGATTCGTCCAAAGGAGATGTTGCTGTCTGGGTTTAGTTTGCAACAGTCGATCATAAGCAGCGATCGCAGCATGATATTTGTGTTGCGCCAGTAAGTCGTTAGCCTGTTTAAAATGTTGCGTCTGAAAATATTGATTAGTTAGAAGAAAACCAACCCAATTAACACTGCCTATACACAGCAGTAGCACTGTAACTTTAACTAAGATAGAAAGATTTTTTGGCTTCACATTATTAGAGATGTGTTTTAATGGCGAGTTAAAATCTTGATTTTGTTTTGCCGAACTAATCGATTGATTAATCCTAATTATTTGTTGTTTGAGCCAAATATCATTAAAAATATCATGATAAATACGGTTAGCTATCCTGACTTGTTTTTTGTCTAACTTTATCAGACCAATTGTCAAAAGAAATTCTTGTTCTGGTGTCTGGTAAAAAGCGATTGGTTGATGATGCCAAATTTCTTGATAACTTAATAACAGCGAGTTAAGAGAAACAGGAGAATTAAGTAACTGAGAACGTAAAGAAATCAAATGAGATGCAGCCAGGTTATTTTCCCAATCATCGATAATATATTGCCGCACTAGCTGCGAGATTTTTTCTGTTTCTTGATTTCTGGGAATAAAAGATTCGCGATCGCGAATAATCTGATATATTTTATGGGTTAAAAAAGCTTGACCATTAGTCCAGGCGTGAACTTCAATTAAAACTTTATAAGGAAGACTAGCTTTAATATCTAAATTAAATAACTTTATTTTAATTTTGCTATAGGGTTGTAAACGAACTAGTTGATTATCAATCCAATTGTCACTAAAATTTTGACGATCAATAGATGGTGCTAGCTGAATTTTATTATGGTGTTTAACTACTAACCCACTCTGTAATAATTCTTGCTCTGCTCGACTATTCGTCGCTGGAATTTCTCCTTGTCGCCAAATTTGACGGTAAAGATTAAATAATTTTTTCGGCTCACATCGTCGATTGTATAAAAGATGATTTTCGATGTTATTCCAATGAGCTAATTGCTTTTCAGTGATTATCTGCGGATTTTGAGCAAGATCATCGCCATTTTGGCTAGATTTAAATAACTCTAATTGTTCTAAAAAAAAATTTAACGTAGTCTGAGAAATAATTTCTTTAAGTACGGCAGCTTCGCCAAATTTCAAGCCACTAGCAGTTTGCTCCTGTAATATCGTCTCGATTTGCGAGTCATCGATTAAATTTGCAGCTTTAAGATACTGTCCGAGGGGTTGCTGTACTTCTCGATTTGGCAATTGAGGCCATTGTTCAGCAAAAAAATCGGCAGTTTGTTGACTGATCCAACCTTGACGAGCCATAATCTCGCCCAGGCGATAATTAGAGGAGGATAGGCGTTCTTTGAGGGCAATTCGCACCTTTCCAGGAGAAACCAGCCCAGCAGTTTGCAGCACTAATCCTAACGGCTTAACAATAATAGTTGTCGCCATAGAGAAATATTAAAATTAGACTATATTGGCACTAGCACCACATCTTATACATTGGTTTTAGATAATGTTAATATCTTTACTTATCTTTAAAACTCACTCTTATCCAAATAACCTCAAAATTAACTAGTTAGCAATAATCGTATAACTGCTTAGACAATAAGACAATAATTGTAAGATTGTTATGACACTGACTGTTAATCTGAAAAACTTTCACAATTACTACTCCCAAACTTCAGAATTAGCTAGTTAGCAATAATCGTATAACTGCTCAGACAATAAGACAATAATTGTAAGATTGTTATGACACTGACTGTTAATTTAAACAACTCTTATGACTGCTACTCCAATTAGAGGCGATCAACCTGAAGGTATGACTTCATCGCGTACTTTGGCTGTTGTTCCTGATCAATTAGGACGCTTTGGCCCCTACGGTGGTAAATATGTGCCAGAAACCTTAATGCCAGCTCTGGCTGAATTGGAAACCGCCTATGCCCACTATAAAAATGACCCTGAATTTAACCAACAATTACAGGGATTGTTAAAAGATTATGTAGGTAGAGCTAATCCTCTTTATTTTGCTGAACGTCTAAGTCAACATTATGCTCGTCCTGACCTACAACTTGAAATTTATCTTAAACGAGAAGATCTCAACCATACAGGCGCACACAAAATTAATAATGCCCTAGCTCAAGCTCTACTAGCAATCCGCATGGGTAAAAAGCGAATTATTGCCGAAACAGGCGCAGGACAACATGGAGTCGCTACGGCTACCGTCTGCGCTCGGTTTGGTTTGGAATGTATTATTTATATGGGCGTGGAAGACATGGAAAGGCAAAAGCTTAATGTCTTTCGGATGCGTCTTTTAGGAGCAACAGTGCAACCCGTAGCTGCTGGTACAGGGACTCTCAAAGATGCTACTTCAGAAGCGATTCGAGATTGGGTTACTAATGTCCAAAGTACTCATTATATTTTGGGTTCGGTGGCAGGGCCTCATCCTTACCCAATGATGGTTCGAGATTTTCATGGGGTAATTGGCAAAGAAACTCGCGCTCAATGTCTCGAAAAGTTTGGCGGACTACCTGATATTCTGATCGCCTGTGTTGGTGGTGGCTCAAATGCGATTGGACTGTTTTATGAATTTATACCAGAATCTAGTGTGCGTTTAATTGGTGTGGAAGCAGCAGGAGAAAGTGTTGCTTCAGGAAAACACGCTGCTACTCTCACCGAAGGTCGTCCAGGAGTACTACATGGAGCAATGAGCTATTTATTACAAGATACTCAAGGACAAATTATTGAGGCTCATTCTATTAGTGCAGGGTTAGATTATCCTGGTGTCGGGCCAGAACACAGCTATTTAAAAGATACCCAAAGAGCAGAATACTATGCTGTAACCGATACCGAAGCGATCGCAGCTTTACGTCTTTTATCTGAACAAGAAGGTATTATTCCCGCCCTCGAAACTGCCCATGCTTTTGCTTATTTAGAATATCTTTGTCCTCAATTAACTGGTATTCAAAGAATTGTCCTTAACTGTTCAGGTAGAGGGGATAAAGATGTACAAACAGTGGCTAAATATTTAGGTGATTTGCTTTAAACGACTAAAGTAATAAACTTAGACAATTAGAGTAAATGAAATTAGCAATATGGTTTTAGAGAACATTCAAATTTGTGATGAAGATTTAGACATAGCTAGTTTAGCTCGTTATTTATCTGCCGATGAGATCGCCATTGATACAGAAACTATGGGGTTAGTTCTAGGACGCGATCGCTTATGTCTTGTACAAATATGCGATTCTCAAGGCTTTGTTACCGCTATTCGTATTGCTAAAGGACAAACAGAAGCACCTAATTTACAACAATTACTAACTTCTTGGGATATCACCAAGGTTTTTCACTATGCTCGTTTTGATGTAGCACAATTTAAAACTACATTTGGCATTGACACGGCACCGATTTTTTGTACCAAAATTGCTAGTAAGTTAGCTCGTACCTATACTTCCAATCATGGTTTGAAAAGTTTAGTTACGGAACTTGCGGGGGTTGAATTGGATAAAAAAGCTCAAAGTTCTGATTGGGGGAATGCCGAAAATCTTTCTGGAGAACAGTACAATTACGCTGCTAATGATGTTCGTTATTTGTTAGATGTCAAAGATAAATTAACAACCATGCTTAAGCGAGAAGATCGTTATCAACTAGCACAACAATGCTTTCAGACAATACCTGTGTTTGTGGCGTTAGATCTGTTGCAATACCAAAATCTTTTTGACCATTGACACTAATTACTAATAAGTAACTCTATTAAGTTACAAACATTTAAATTGTTTTATCTTATATTAAGAGATAATACAAAATGCATAATACAACGTGCTTTAACATAAGTAATCATTAGTTGATTTTCGATCAACTGTTGATTCATACCTCATGGTTGGCGACTGCAAACAGTAGTCGCCTTTTTTGTAGTAATACTCAATGAAATTACTATGTAGATAAAACAATCTGAAATTTTGTCCCTTGACCAAGAGAGCTTTTTAAAGTAATTTGACCGTTGTGAGCTTGAATAATTTGTTTGGCGATCGCTCATATGGGGAAGCACCGCAGCAATTCCATGCAGTACGCCCCGAATGTTAATATCGATGGCTTTATTCCAGTCGTCAATTTTCAGATCAATTAAAGGACTAACTGGCATAACTCCAGCATTATTCACAAGGACATCAATCTTACCAAAGCGTTCTATGGCTGCTTGTGCCATCTCTTGTATTTGCTTGGCATTAGTAACATCAGTAAGGTGATAAGCAACACCATGATACCACTACTTGCACCTGTAACCGCGACAACTTTATCTAAACTCATTTATGTGTCCTCCTATACTTTCAGTCATTGCTTTTGAACGAAATTTCAATAAAGGGATGACGATTGTCGTCCACCTAAACGCTGGTTTTGAGCTTCAGGTAACGTTGCAACAGAAATTGTGGCGTATGAACCAAGTTTTTGACCGAACATGAGGTAACGAATAAAATCTGCAACTCCCTCTAGCAGACGAGCAAAGCGTAATTCACCGCAATCGACTGGTGCAAATCCGATATCTTGAGCCAAGTTCATTACAGTCTTTATTGCTTCTGTATCATCACCTGCGACAAACACAGAAACGTTATATCCTTGCAATGGTTGTGGCGACAATTCAAAAACTTCCTGTGCCATCGTGTTGAATGCTTTTACTACTCGCGCATGGGGAACTTCGGAGGCTAATTTCTCGGCTAAAGAAATCTCTATAGGTGAATAAGCAAAGTTTTCAGGAATATCATAATTGTTGCAATCAATTAAAATCTTGCCGTTTAAAATATCAATAGAAGTAAGTACTTCGGCTGGATTCATACCACGAATGGTATATAGCAGTACCATGCCAAAAGCTGCTGCTTCATCATTTGTGCCACCTTGGGTATTGTTTCCTGCCGATTCAGCGATCGCTTTACCTTTTTCTGCTGTCCGTGCGCCAAAAAATACTTCGTGTTTTTGTTCTGCCCAAAGAATACCTAAAGAGCGTCCCATATTACCACTACCGAGAATACCAATTTTCATTTTTACTCCCCCGTTTTCAAAATGTAAGAAGTTTGAGCAGCTTTTTCGCGCATAACTTTGTCTGGTAAGAAATCACCATTAATAGACATCTGTTGATAAACTCGATGTTGTAAATACCAACTACCTTTTTGACGTATCCAGCGATCGCACACAACACCATGACCAATAGTACGAGGCAATAGTGAATCTAACTCTTCATTGGGAGACTCGTTACGGGATTTGGCTGGAAAAAGCTGAAGTACCAAGATATAACTAACTGATTCGGCTACATCTTGACTAACTCCACGAGTTATGGAGTTTAAACAATTATGTCGAATACCATCGAAACCAGCAGGAGTATTCTTAAACCATTCAATAAAGCTATTCGCGCTCTCATGTCGCCCAAATAAAGGATGCTCGTTGATATAATCATCTACTAAAATTTTTTTTAGTGCATCATAATCTCGACTGTCTTCACATAAATAGACGCGGTGGAGTAACTCTGTGATTTGAATGCGATCGCCAACTGATAATTCTTGCTCTAAAGCTGTTTTTGGCTCGCAGAATTCTTCTGGCAACTCAGTAATGTCATGAAATGGCATATCTTCACCTCTAAGCAATAATTACGGTACAGTGACAATGATCTTGCCGTTTTGTTGATTTGATTCCATGTAACGATGGGCTGCTGCGATTTGTTCTAAAGGAAAAACACGATCAATTATAGGTGCAAGCTTGCCAGTATCAAGACCATCATAGATATATTTTTTGGCTTTTTCTAGCTTCACTGGATCGCCAGCAATTTCAAATAGAGTATAGCCTTGTACTTTTAATCCTTTTTGCAGTGCAGTAAATAGTGGAAAAGGTGTTGCTTCCATACTTAAAGCACCATACTCGAAAATAGTTGCTCCTTTGGCTGCTGCATTAGCTAGAGTTTCAATATAAGAACCAGCTACAGGATCAAAAATAATATTAGCTCCCTGTCCGTTGGTAATTTCCATTACTTTAGTAGGTAAATCCTCATCATTGGTAACAATGACATGATCTGCACCGTTATCTAATAACATTTGTTTTTTACTCACACCTCTAGTAGTAGCGATCGCAGTTGCACCTGCTGCTTTAGTTATTTGAATTGCTGCACTACCTACACTGCTACTAGCTGCCGAAATTAAAACAAAATCCCCCGATTTTACCTGTCCGTACTCGACTAATGCGCCATAAGCGGTAATATACTGCATCCAGATTGCAGTTCCTTCTTGAGGTGATAACTTTTCAGGATATTTAGCAACCGCAAAGACGGGAACGATCGCACTCTCACCATACACACCATAATTTTTCATCGAAAAACTAGGAATAGTAGAAACGCGATCGCCAATCTTAAATTCAGTCACTTCTTGTCCCACTGCGTCAATAACTCCTGCTGCTTCGTAACCCAGAGTTGACGGGAAACTGTCTGGTTCTTCTAAATATGCTCCTTGGCGAAACATTACCTCGGCACGATTTAAACCAATTGCCTCAACTTTTAAGCGTACTTCTCCTTTACCTGGTTCGGATACGGGTAATTCATCTAGCTGAAGCACATCAGCATCACCAAATTGATGGAAACGAACGATTTTGACCATGATTAAAATTCCTTATATTTATAAGATTAGATATTAACTTTGAGTAAAAAGTGAAGCGTATCCTGTATAAGGCTTGAGTGGCAAAATTTCTAAATCGAGAACACCAGCCTCATACATGGGTAACTTCTGCGCTTCTTGAGTAACAGATTCAACACTCTCACCTTCCCAAACCATGACAGCACCACTCATATCAGCAATGTAATACATTTGGCGAATTTGTTCGGAGGCGTAAAATTCCCAGGCTTTTGCAGCTTCAGGGCTGACAAGAGGTAGAACTTTTTCAACAGCAATTCCAGACTTAACACGAGCGATAACTAAAACTTGCATAATCTAATAACCTTTCAATTTTGAATGGATAAGTTAATCAAAAATTTACGATGTAGTTAGAATCGAGCCAATTTCAGGATATTTGATTGTATTCTTTTGCCTTGCCCTCAAAACTAGCAGGATCGTAAAAATAGCGTTCGTGGATAATTCTGCCATTTTTCCAGGTTTGTAAACCTACTTCCTCGAGATGAAAATGATAGCCATCTTTAGTGGTTGCATCTAAGTGCATTTCTACCATCGAGCGATCGCTATCTACTAAGACAGCACCGATTTTAAAATCATGAATTTCTCGAATATTAGCGTTCATTAGCTTTTGTCGCTCGATACTCATAGCGCGACCAATCCGTGGAGGTTGTAGATTTTCTTGAACCACGACATTTTCCTCGTAGTAACGTTCGTAGACTTCTTCTGGGGGTGGATTGGTTTTGAAAAACTCTAGCAATTCATGAATTCGATTATTAGTAGACATAGAATTTCTCCCGAATAACTGTTGAGGTGCCATGAGACGATCTGCCTTCAGCAACTCTCGCTATAACTAGAAACTGCACAATTTATGTAATGTTAATGTTTAAATCGCTTTGATTTCTGGCTGGATGAGATTTAACACTGTAAAAGGATCGTGTCCCGAAAAGAGTAATTTAATGACAATGGCAGCAGCAGGTTCGAGCATTCGAGCATATTTTAGATCGCCAATGTCTTTAGCTTCACAACCAACATCTTCAATCAAAACGGCAATTTGCTGTTTAGCTTGTTCATTATCTCCGCAATACATTACCACTAAAGGGCGAGCGTCAAACACTGGGGGATTCATCTGCCATACTGAGGCTTGGCACATATTAAAAGCCTTCACTACATGAGCGTGGGGAACAACTTTAGCAATTTCTTCGGATAAAGAAACACCATCATAGCTTTTGGCTAAAAAATCAGATGTATCTACTGGATTATTAATATCTAGTAAAACTTTGCCAGTTAAAGCATCACTACCACCAGCAGCATCAATCGCCTCAAAAACTGCTTCGTGTCGAGTTGCCAGAACTACAATCTCGCCAAAGGTCGCAGCTTCTTTTTCCGAACCAAATTCAACCTCTTTTCCCAGTTTTTTAGCTAAATTCTCAGCTTTTTCAATATTACGCCCACCGATAAAAAGTGAGTGTTTGGCAACCCACTTGGAAGCTAATGCTTCAGCCATGCTTCCGTAACCAATAAATCCAATTTTCATATTTATCTTTTGATTAAAGTATTTAAAGCGATCTCTATTTGACAGAGTTTAATTGAATTTTGCTAACTTACTTGAAAAACCTTACCGCTTAATAACCCTTCAACACTTTTACTAAAAGCTAAAGCAACTCTTGATACTGGAACTGGTTCATGTCCTCTAAAAAACTTACCATAGCTATCCATCGATTCCAAGACAACACCAGGACTAACTGAATTTATTCTTATTCCTTTGGGTAATTCAATTGCAGCACCGATAATCACTACTTTCATAATATTTGATACTTGATTTTTGATTGATGTAATGGCTTTAACTGGGAGAAAAATAGCGATCGCATCTACCTAATAAGCTATTGAATTCAATTTAGGATTGAACTTCAATCATATCGGCAGGATTCCAGAAGCCGACTAAGTTGATGCTGTAAGCCATATTTAACTTAAAGCGATATAGTCAAATTAAACTATGGATAGAAAAATCTGAAATTTCGTCCCTTTCCCTAAAGAGCTTTCCACGGTAATTTGACCATTATGGGCTTGAATAATTTGTTTGGCGATCGCTAAACCCAAACCAAAACCTCCTGTTTCTCTCGAACGTGCGACATCTACTCGATAAAAGCGATCAAAAATGCGAGGTAAATCGTCTGGAGGAATGCCAATACCATTATCCTCGATGCTAATAATTCCTTGACGAGATTTAATCAAAAGTGTCAAGCGAACTGTTCCACGAGCAGGTGTATATTTATAAGCATTATCAATTAAGTTTTTTAGTGCCTGTTGTAAAAGTTCGCGATCGCCTTTAATAATGATTGTGGAAGCAGCAAAGTTAGTAGTCAAGTTTAAGTTTTTCTCTGTAGCTAAAGTTTGAAATTCATCACTCAAAGATTGCAAAAAGCCGTGTAAGTCTATCGCCTCCAAATCATCAGGATTTAATCTTCCTTCATGACGTGCTAAAAATAATAAATTACTAATTAGGCTGCTGGTTGACTTAGTAATAGTGACGATATTTTCTAATCTTTGAATAGGTTGGCTAGAGTCATTTTTAGGAGATAATAAACCAACTTGAGCGTTACTTAAAATTGCTGATATGGGAGCGCGTAATTCATGAGAAGCATCAGCCGTAAAACGCTGTAATTGTTCGTAAGCCTTCTGAGTTGGTTTCATTGCTACTCCGCCCAAAAACCAACTCACTAAACCAATCAAACCTAGAGTTAATGGAACACCTAAAGATAAAAATAATTGAGTTTTAGCCAGATCTTTTTGAATCGAACAAAGAGAATTAGCAAATTGTAAATAACCTATCAAAACTTTATTGTAGTAAACTGGCAAAGTCAATTGACGAACTAATTCTTGATGCTTACTTTCTTGACAATAGCGATCAGGATCTATCGTTTTATATTGCGCTCTTGGTTGAAATTGGTTAGTAGTATTTTTACCAATAAACTCTAGTAAATTTCCTTGTTTATCGTACCAACGAATGTAAGCTATATCTACTTCCATATCGAGAGGTAAAGCTTTAATTCCTGGCAAAGAAATATTTTCAATTTTTATTTGCCATTTTTCTGGTTGAAGTTGATATTTTGTTTTGGAAGTAACGTATTTGCTTTGCATATATAATGCTTGATCGACAACCCGAATTTTCTCTCTCAATTCAATGTAATAAAGAGTCAAAGCAAACAAAATCAGGATGCCCCCCATCGAAAGGGTAAACCAATAAGCAAGACGACGACGGCTATGATTGAACATTTCTTATTTTTGAGCTTTAAGCTTTAAGCTCTAAGCTCTAAGCTTTTTAAATAAGGGGATTTGGAGGTACAGAAGTCCCACGCCATAATCGCCAGATTTACCGTGGGAGAGTGTCACTATATCTATTTATTGTGGATTCAAACGATAACCAATACCATAGACAGTTTCTAACCAGTCTTTAGCATTTACTGATTCTAAACGCTGTCTGAGTCTTCTAACCAAAGTTGTTACAGCATTACTTTCTGGCTCACTTCCCCAACTCCACAGAGATCTTTCAATGCGATCGCGAGATAGAATTTGCTGGGGATGGCGCATTAGATATTCCATAAGTTGAAATTCGCGCACCGATAACTGAATTGATTCTTGACTTCTGACAAGGGTAAAACTGTTTAAATCTAATTGTAAGTCGGCAACATTAAGAATTTCGCCCTGCAAAAGAGGCGATCGCCGTCCTAAAGCTCTGACTCTAGCTAATAATTCTAGTACATCGATCGGTTTAACTAAATAATCATCTGCACCTGCATCTAAACCTTGCACTTTATCAATAATGGTATCTTTAGCAGTTAACATCATTACTGGTGCTGTTTTTCCTTTGTTTCGATACTGACGACACAAATCGATGCCATTAATTTTGGGTAGCATCCAATCTAAAATTAACAGATCGTATTCTTTATCCTCAATTAACCAAATTGCTATTTCACTATCTGCAATTCCATCGACAATATGTCCTGCTTGAGACAAAGCTGTCTGTAGAGGTTCTAACTGTCGTAGATCGTCTTCAACAAATAAAATAAGCATAGGTCGATGCTTCAATTGTTAAAATTTTATCATTCTTCCAAAAGAAGACCCTCGCGTCTCGCGATGGGATGAATTTTGGGCTGGGTTTGACTAAACATATTTTACAATTAGTCTTACTATTTTGTAAAATATACAACATAATTGAAATATCAACATTGACATGAGGTCGAAGTGCTTAATCTTACTTACAACTACAAGTTGCAGCCAACACAAAAACAAATAGAAATAATAGAACATAACTTAGATGTTTGTAAGTCTGTTTGGAATTATGCGCTTTACGTGCGTAAACTTTGGTACAACAGTCGTAGTTGTGACATTAACAAATGCTCTCTTCAAAGTGAATACATAGTAGAGCCTTTTGAATATCCTAATTACCATACTCAATCAGCAGAGCTAACTATAGCAAAGAAAAATAACACTTTCCTTAAATCGGGTAATGCTCAAGCTATGCAACAAACATTACGTAAGTTAGATAGAGCTTTCAACGATATGAAATCTAAAAAAATGGGCTTTCCTAGATATAAAAAGAAATTAAAATCTTTTAACTTAATAGGAAAGTTTTTAATTAAAGATAATTATATCGTTATGCCTTTACTTAAGAGTATTAAGTTTAGAAAATCTAGGAATATTCCTGAAGCATTTAAGATTAAGCAGATACAAATTATTAAAAAGGCATCAGGATATTATGCTAATTTGATGATTGAGCTAGATGTTAATGTTGTTCAACCTATTCCACATAGTCATGCTTTGGGTATAGATGTAGGTATTCAATCAATG
Organism: uncultured Pleurocapsa sp.; assembly: GCA_964393695.1. Classification (GTDB taxonomy): domain Bacteria; phylum Cyanobacteriota; class Cyanobacteriia; order Cyanobacteriales; family Xenococcaceae; genus Waterburya. The sequence continues at coordinate 5,959 of CAYMWC010000027.1, read as the reverse complement.
TTGGCTACATCAGATGGATTAATTATTCCAAGACCTAAGTTTTTAGATAAAGCATTGCGTAAGATTAAATTGCTACAAAAAAAGCTTAAACAAAAAACCATAGGTTCTATTAAGTGGAAGAAATTACAACATCGTATTGCTCTATTACATGAAGCCGTAGCAAACAAAAGAAAAGATTATCATTTTAAATTAGCTCATAGTCTTTGTAAAGACGTAGGAATGATATTTGTTGAAGATATTAACTTTGTTTCATGGTCTAAAGGCTTATTTGCTAAACAATCTTTAGATATGGGATTAGGTCAATTCTTTAATATTCTTCAATATGTTAGTTCTGTAACAGATACTTACTTTTCTCAAGTAGATAAGAACTATACATCTCAAATTTGCCCTAATTGTGGAACTCATACAGGTAAAAAAGAATTAAACATAAGAATACATTCTTGTTCTGAGTGTGGGTATCAACAAGACAGAGATGTTGCTGCTGCTGAAGTAATTAGAAACAGAGGTTTAGAAAATATTGCTGTAGGAACTACAGTGATTAAACAGCCCAGTAACGGCGTTCTGGCGGGGACTTCGGTCTAGCTAAGAGTCTATATGGGAATCCCTCGCCAAGGAGCGACGGGAGGTTCAAAAAATTCTACAATATTTTGAATGCGCCATGCGCCGATTTCGATGGTTTCGTTTTTTAGGTTCTTTAGGTATAGAATTTTGGTTGCCTTTACCTTTAGTTGGACTTGGTTTCTGGCTAATAATTCAATTTGTAACCGTTCAGAATTTACGTCTTAGTAGTTACAGCGATCGCGAATTGGAAGTCAGTCAAAATCAACCATCTCCTTCTGGAGAGATTTTATCAATTAAAGTGATAGTCGATCGCCAATCTAATTCTTCACAAGTTAAAGTTAAACAAACCACCAGTGTTATTCAAAAACAAGAATTTACCATACCGACTACTGAGTTAAAGCTTTTAGAAAAAGCGATCGCTAAAAAACTCAATTTATCTGTCGAGCGAGTGAAGGAATTAATCTATTATTGATCGTTTTGCTAGGCAACAGAATCATATAAAGTTTGTGCTTCTGGTAGAGTTTTACCTTTTTCCTGATATATTTCCACCAAAATATCCATAACCTCTACTGCATTTTGTAATGCTTCCTGATATGTTTCTCCATGAGTTACCCATTCTTGTTCTTCAGACCTCTTGCAAAAATATTTTATGGTATAATTAAATGCTATTTTTTTGTCTAAATTTACGTGACAAGATACCCAGAATTCCTGATTTTTTTGAATGATTAATTTTTTAGCGATCGCCAATTAACAAAAACATTAAAAATCGGCAGACTCAACAGGTTCAGCTAATGATTAAAAGCTCAACTAACTAAAGATTTAGTAAATTTTTATTCCAACTTAATTAGCCAAATCGTAATTATAAAGACCAGCTATTAAGTTCGCTCTTAATCCGAATCTCTTACCACGATTTCGATAAGGATAAGAGAGGATTTTGAAGATTTTTAATCGTCTATTAATATGTTCAACTGTGATTCTTAGTCGATTCAGTTGCCGATTATATTTTTTCTCTTCTTTGGTTAACTTTTTGGCTTGCCAATATTTCATTATGAAATCAATTTTATTAGGTGAATAATTGTCTTTAATAATTAGACAACGATTCTTGTTTTAAAACTTAATTATTTTGGAGAGATTTGGCGTTCGCTCTATGTATGATAGTGGCGATCTCCAATTTGACAGTTGTTCCAGCCAACTCAAAAAACAGATAACTTTTAATTATATCATGAAAAACTTTTGCAAGAGGTCTAGCATAGAGTAGGGCAGTGGTCGCCATTGGCATTAAGGCAGCTACCAACCAGTCAAAACGTTCGGGAGTTTTAGCTAATAGATCTTTTACCCCTACCCCGTCAAAGGTGGGTTGATTGGTCAAGGCAGCTTCATAGGCATTCATTATTTGAGCAACGGATACTTTGTGGTCTCTGGCTAGCTTGTATAACATCCATTTACGTTCGCCAGGACAGGGAATAGCGTTGATTTCGTCAAATTGGGCGCACATTTGGGAAAAGGTTATATCTTTTGATACTTCTCTCTGAATTGTATTTCCCTTTGCTCCAATATGATAAACAACTCGCTTGGCGGTTAATTGATAATCGGCGATCCAGTCGGCGACATCGACTCCTTGGGATTGGGGTAATTTTTTCCAGAGAGGAGAATGGGGAAAGGCATATAACCATTGAGCATCGGGAAATTCTTTGGCAATGGTTTCCATGTGCTTCATTCCTGGTTTATCCCTGTCGGGACAGAGGACTGTTCTTGCCGAGCCAAGTAAATCTGCTGTATCTGATAGTTGCCATTTGCCAGAACCGCCAATGTTAGTGGTAGCTGGTAAACCTATCGACCACATAGCATCAGCACTGGGTTCTCCTTCAACAACAAAAATGGTTTTTCCCTCAGCGATCGCTTCTTTAATTTCTGCGTAACGATATACAGGAATATCTTCTCGCTTAACACCTTTTAACCCTTTGACCCAGACTTTGCCGTTCCAATGCTCTTGCCAGCGTTTGGGCTTGCCTCCTTTGCCATCATCGATACGGATGACGCGAACCAATGGATTACCTTCTCGACTTGGATACTCCCAAATTCTTTTTTGGGCTGGTCTGATAGCTTTTTGCTGTTTTTCTATAGGAGCAAAAAAACGACCTCCTTGACTATCCCGTTTAGATGTCAGTCTCCAACCAGAGGCGGCTTCTTCAGTCCGATTACAAACTGAGAGAACGCCTAAGAAATAACACCAGTCGGGTTTTCCACAGTGAGGGCAGGGAATTTGTGCGGTTACACGTTGAAGATTTTCTGTTATCATGATCGTATGTGTTTAAAACATAATAGTCCCGTCATCTCTATCTATAGAGAAAGCGGGGTTTGCATTTTGAGAGCAGTTGTTAACTTTGGTCAGTTGGGCAACTGCTTTCTGAATTTGTAGCTTAGATAAGAGAATTGTAGAACGATATCGGTGGTTATCTCTTGTTTGTCATAGATTTTTTCATTTTAATTGGTCTTTAAATATACTAACTTGACTTTTAACTCAATGTAAGTGGTTTAGTTACAAATAACGGCTTTTAGATGAGGATTTAGTTAATTTATGGATATATTCAACCCAAGCTAGAGCTTTTTTACCGTTATTGCTCTCTAGAGATTCAAATTCAGCTTTTAGGCGATCGCTGGGAATATCGGGTAACTTTTTTGCTGCCCAGGAAATGGCATCATCAGATGAATTCCAATTTTTCCAAGGTTCCCCAATCCATTCATTGAGAGTTACCGCTATTTCTCTACCAGGATTGAGAAAGGTTTTATCGGCTAACTCCGAACAGCGAGATTTAGTTACAGTTAGGATGTGCTGCTGACTTATTTCTCCTGCGATATCGAATTCATACTCAATGGAAGATGTTTGTATGGGAGTCGTACCGATTTTACGGGGTTCAGCTTTACCTTGTTCGTTTTTTTCAACTACCCACTCGGTTTTAGTCCGCATCGTAGCAATGATATGGGCGCGACAACCGATAATAGCGTCAATTAACTTTCGCTCTAGAGGTCTGACGTTTTTCCAGCCTGTAAAGCTATTGCGTTGACTTGCTGCTGTATCTAGTTCCCAATACCAAGCATGAGAAAGAGAATCGATGATAATCGTGCTGTAACCAGCTTGTTCTGCTGCCTGTATCGCTTCAATGTAACGGCTGGGGTGAAAATCGGTTAGTTCGCAGACATCAAAATCAAACTTATCGGCGTATTTTTTACTACTACCTCGTTCAGTATCAATTAAGGCAATAGGTGTAGCTAAATGAGAAGCGATCGCCAATGCGGAATAGGTTTTGCCACTTCCACTAGCACCACTAATAGCTAGTCTGACTTTGATTTTTTTCTTAGTTGCTTTGGTAAACATGATTAGAACACCTTCCAATCGTCATTTTGCCCATCGATAAATTCAAGATAGGCTTGTTCGTCATAGTACATAGTTAAAATTCCTTGATTAGCCACCGCTTGATTTTGGTTAAATGTCTGCGATGGCTTGAGTACTTAATTTATGCTGCTGCTAGATATTCGTTCACAGTTTCATCAATCTTTTGACGGAGGGTATTACTAATATATTTTTCTGGATTGGTTGAGAATTCGTCAATCAAATCGTTTACCGCTTCAAACATAATGGGAACTAACACGAAGGGCGGAACGTCACTATATTCACTTTCTACATAGATGAAATTTTCGGCGATGTCTTCGAGGCAATCAGATAGAGAGATGGTGTATTGATTTATGTTCTGAGTCATGATGAATTAGTGTGGAGAGAATTAATAATGGGTGCAGTCAGTCGGTCGCTTGAATATGGATTCAAGCGCTGCGACTGACCGTTGGTCAAAACTTGACTACACTTAGATTTTTAATTAGTTACCGTCGGTTAGTCGCTGGGCTAGTTTCTCGCAGGCATACCAAACCATGAGGTTTTTAAAAGAGTCAATGCTAGAGAGCATATCGCTGCGTACAAATTCAGCAATCATTGCAGCTACGTTGTTGTAGCCTATCTCTTCGGCATCTTCTACCGCCATTGACCAGATTTCGTCAGCAAATTTATCGAAAATCTTGACGGTGTGGGCAGTGTAGGTAATATATGGGTATCCTGCGTCAGCCCCATGTAAGGCGATGTCTTCAGCGTGTTCTTTTAGGTTGGTTTTAAACCAATTTTGGAAGGATTTAGATCGGATAATCATTTTGAAAACTCTTGAAACTTTAATCGTTGAAGGGAAGTAACCAGCGTTGTTTACTGGTTACTTTGGAATGCTTACCAGCGTGGTTGGTAGCCTGTGGTGTAGTAGTTGTACTCGTCTTCGTCGATATAATTGAAATCGTTTTCAGCCCAAAGCAAGAAATCTAAGCCATTGGTTTCATCATCCGAGTTTCTTTGCATCCCTCGGATTTTGATTTCTGCTTCAAATTCTTGAAGATACTTTGGTTGGCGAACCTCGCACCAATAGCACCCCAGAGCATTATTGATATATCTGATCTTTTCGGCTACTTCGTCTTTTTTGCAGCCTAAATAAACTATAAAAGCTGGTTCGGTTTCTGTGGCATTGCCCCAATCATGGCGATCTTCTTTGGTAGCTTCGCAAATGGCTAGGCTTTTACAGAGTTGAGAAACTTTGAAACTACCGTGTGGTGAAACTTTTAAAACTGAATCGTTTAACATGATAATTACCTAATTAATTTGGGTTTAACCGAGATGTAACTTTGACGGGTTTCTGTCTCGGTTAATCTTTATTATAGTATGTCCGACTAGCTAAATCTATCAGAATATTGTATGTCTGGCGTGCATTAAATAAGTTATATTCATGTGTCCGACGTGCTAAGATGGACAGACATTTGGATTTGAAATTATGCCCAAAGGTAGACCAGGGGGAAACCCAGAAATAACTAAATATAGTTTTAAACAGAAGTTTGATTGGGATGAGCCTTGTAACGAGAAAATGACTCTCAGATTGCCGTCCAGCATGAAAGCAGCGATTAAAGCTGGAGTAGTTAAAGATTGGCAGGAAGTAGCAAGACAGGCGATCGCTGAAGAGATAGAAAAAGCGACAGAGCAAGAAAACTGACGCGGAGGACGCGAAGCTTATCCGAAGGTATCCTTTAGGGAAAAAAGCGACAACTGCGCGGGAGCAGGAACAGGAACACCAAGCCACCAGCAGCCAGACGGACATCTCACGCTTGTCGGGAGACCCGACAAGGCGTGTCCTCCAGAACCCAACGCACCAACGCACGCCAGACCACAGAGGAGGACGCGCCACAGCAGGAAGCCACAGCAACACGCGCCGACCGCGACCGAGAGCAAAAGCCACCGAACCCCAAGAACCAGAACCGACATTATGCGTAGCAAAAAGACTGAAACCCAACATAGGCAATACTTTAACATTGTGGA
>CAYMWC010000026.1:0-36209 GCA_964393695.1 uncultured Pleurocapsa sp. | reverse complement strand
TTTCTTCGATTCATTAAGCCGATAATATTTATTCTTTTTCCTGTTCGACTCTTAATAACTATTTGTTCATTTTTTTCTTGCCATCCGTAAGGAATATATGGTGTTAACGAAAAACCACTTTGGTCGAGGTATCTTAAGTCAATTTTTCCTGTTTTATCTTGCTCAATTAACTCTGTAAGTCTTGGTAGCTTTATTTCTAGCTCCCATTCATCAGCTTCTTTACTCAACCCTCTTTTCATTCTTTTCCATCTCATTTCTAGCTTTTTTACGATTCTTTTTATAGTTTCTTTGCTAGCACTTATTCCCCACTCTTTTTGACTCTTTGATAATACTTTATTAAGTGCTTTAGGCTCTTGTTTTACCCACTCTTTTATTTGGTTTTTTTGTTCATTGTTGAATTTAGCTTTTCTGCCTCTCCCTTGATGATTATATAATCCTAAGATTTTTTCATCTTCCCATTTAGTTAACCAGTTATAGATAGTTTTTCGACTAACACTAAATATCGTAATTAACTGCTTAATTGGTATGCCCTCATAACTCAAAATTATACATTTAGCTCTATCTCTAACTTGGTAGTATTTACTTTCTCTGCTTATTCTTTTGAGCAGCTTTCTATTTTCCAAAGTTAAGTCTCTTATTCTTCTCATATAACTATCTTTTTTATGGCATTTTTATCTGACATTTTTTATTATTATATATGTGTAATTAATTTTGTGTGCCTACTTAGAATAAGCATCGCTTAAGAAAGTTACCCAAGGACGACCTAGTAGTGCCTTAGTTTTAGAAGAGACTAGTTCTATATCTAACTGGGTATGATCTAGATGACAGATAGCCCAAGGGCGATCCCCGTGTCTGGGAGTAGTGAATTCTAATTCCCAGTAAAGTGGTTCATTTGGATATGCAGAACGAGAGCCTTGACGCTTTTTAGTTTGTTCGTAAGAAGGTCTGTTATTACAGAATTTGAGAAAGGTTTTGTAGCTAGGAACTGCGATATTTTCTCGTTCGCAAGCATTTACTAATGCTCCATATACTGCCCTTTTACTTTTTTGTTTGTAGGTTTCATAATCTTTGGCAATATATTCTGCTATAAGTTTATGAGTTAAAGAAGGTAATTTTTGCTTTCTGTTTCCCTTTTGATTAATCCGAGGTAACAGACCCACGTAACCAGAGCCATATAGCTGTTCTGCTTTATGCCATCTACTCAACCAACGTTGAATTGTCCGAGTAGAAACTTCTTGGTTTTGGGCAGGTTTGTCTGCTGATAAGTAGGGAGCAATTATCTGATAGCGACGATTAGCTTCAGCGCAGTCTTCGGGACTAGCAGAATCTAATAGTTGCTCCATCTTTTTGGTTTTCGTCTCAGGGGGAGCAATAAGTTGAATTTCTGAATTTTGAACCTGACTTTTAGGTTGTTCTGAGCCTATCTTTTTGTATTCGTTAGGAAATACATTAACTAGTCCAGGATTTTGAGACAAACTGGCTTGATGTAAATCAATCTGTAATTCTTGTTCAACCAATAGGGTATAAATATTATCTGGCTCTCCCCCCTGATCAATTAACTCTGCTAAAGTAATCCCCGATTGTTTTGTAATTAGAGTAGTTATTAAAGCCTGTTGCTTGGATTCTACGGTTATGGATGTTCCTCGAAAATAATCTTCTAAAAATCGCAGATTGTTTTGTAAAATCCAGTCGGTTTCAGCATCAGTTCTCAATCGATAATAGAGTCCTAAAGAGTTCGCATAAGCTTCTCCTGGGGGACATCGCCATTGATGGTCATCATCAATGATATATCGATGGGGCATTTTATCTGTTAGCTTGGACAACTCTTTAACAGTTTTCCATTCTTCCCAGCCAGCCTCTTTTTGACGGAGGACAAAAAAATCAGGAGTATGCCAAACTCCTACATTACGCTCATTTTTTGACTTATAGTTTAGCTTGATTGATGGTGGCTGGTCGTAATATTCCAGTACGTCTGAGTCATATTCCATCTGGTAAATTCCCGCCAGTTCTAAAGTATGACTTTCAAACTGGATGGTTAATCCCATCTTTTGGGAAGGATAGCGACCACTTACGTTACCCGATCTACTTTTTACTCTACGAGTTGGTGGTGCAGCGCGAACATCAGCAATTACTCCTGTAGTAGCTAGACTCCATCTTCGGCTCAGATTCCATTGTTGAAACTCTTCAGAACTCAGCATTTTCGCCGAGTGAGGAAATATCACTCTTTATTGAACTACCTTAGTCTACCAAAAACATGAGAACTTTACGACAACTTATGCTTCCATTTTTTTGATTTATGACACTTTATGGTTCTCAAAATTAAAAGTAGTTTTTAAATATTCAATGAATTATGGTGGTTATAGCATTTAAAAACGACAGCTTATGCTTCCACTTGCGACAGCTTATGGTTCAAGTCACAAAAGGGGATGTGTGTACGACTCTAAACTGGCGGAAGATATAAATTTATTCACGATCTACTGCGTGAGCATTTTACTCAGATGAGATAGAGCTAGAATAAAATCCTCGTCTAATTTTTTTAAAATGACTGCTACTTAAGATTTTTTTTAGCCAATTCAAGCTGTTCGATCGCTTGCTGTTGGAGTTCTTGCCGAATGTTAACAGTATCCCTATTTTTTGATAGCAGTTTTATTGATATCTGTAGATCTTGAATAGCTCCTGAATAATTTTTTAGAGAATTGCGAGTTTTCCCTCTATTAAAATAAGCTAGAGGGTTATTTGGGTCAAGCTCGATAGCACGGCTGAAATCTTCAATTGCTCCTTGATAATCTTGGAGAAACTTGCGGGCTGCTCCTCTGTTAGAGTAAGCCATAGAATTATTAGGATTAAGTTCAATAGCGCGAGTAAGATCCTCCATTGATTCTTGATATTTTTTTAAAGTAGTACGAGCTATTTCTCTGCTACTGTAAGCAACAGAATTATTAGGATTAAGTTCAATAGCGCGACTGTAATCATCAATGGCTTCTTGATATTCTCTTAAAAAATGATGAGCTTGCCCTCTACTAAAATAAATTTGAGAGTTGTTAGGATTGAGATTGATTGCTCGATCAAAATCATCAATTGCTTTTTCATAATCGTAGAAATAAAAATGAGTTATCCCTCGCTGAAGATAAAATTTAGGATCTTGAGTATATTTAGAATTTAGTTTTATTGCTTGATCGAAATCTTCTAAAGCTTTTTGGTAGTTTTGTATTCCAAAATAATTTAAACCTCTCTGGTAATAAGCTTCGCTAAAATTAGGGTTGAGATTAATAGCTCGATCAAAACCTTTTATCGCATTTGCTGATTCTGATTGAATTGCCTCATTAAAAGAGTCTACAGCTTTAACCCAAGTAATAAACTCATTTAATTGCTTGGCATTTGCAGCGATCGCCCCTATACCAATCAAACTAACTGTTCCCAGAATAACAATAGAGCTACGAATTCCGATCATTATTTTTTACTCAAATTAACATAAAAAAATATTAAACAAATTCAAGATCGCTAACTAATAGTTGGCAGATAATTCTTGAATTACCTCAAATAACAAAATCTTCTCTAACTTCATCTTCTCCAACTGATAGTTTGACACTAAATTTTTCCCCACAAGAACCACTAAATACAAGTTGAATAAAAAGATCTCGTTCTCCTCTATTAAAATCTTTGCTTTCAGCTTCAAGAAAACTATTATTCTTGTCATCAAGCACCATAAGTTTCAAATTAGCGGGTAAATATCTTTGATTTGCCAAAGGATAAACACGCAGTAAAAGAGCTATCTTCTGGTCAACCTTGGGCAAAATCGACATCATTAACCCTACAGTATGACTTTCTAACTGTATTTCTTTGACTCTCCTAACACCATCCGCCAAATTGCCTGGATCGATCCTAGACAAACTTTCTGCTGCAATCCATCGAGTATTGTCATCAGAAGTGGAACGAATTAACTCGACTAAAGTTGCGATCGCCTTTTGGTTGCCCGTGCTAATTTCTCCCAATCTCTGAACTGCTTGTTGTTGCTCGATTTCATCTCGATCAAAATAAATCAGTTCGATTAATCGATCGATCTCGTCTGGATTTGCAGGTTCGACATCTTGACTGCGTAAGGCATAAGCAAAACTAGATTCTCCTCGTCCAAAAAGTTGCTCGATCGCTTGCCAGCCTGCCTCAAAAGTATTTTGCAGCCATTGACTCAAATTAACTTGAGGAGAAGATTCTAAACTTGGAGCAAAAAGCCTTTCTAATCGAAAAACTTCACTCGATCGCTGGGTTTCTGGTAATTTATCTAGTTCGTCACGGATTATTTTTTGATATTTTTGGGCTTCAACAAAATCAGAAGCACTCACGCGATCGTAATCTGCGATCGCTTGTTGGTATTCCTCTCTAGCTTCCTCATATCGCTCCAAACAAGCCAAATAATCACCCATAGATTGAGCAACCTGAGCTTTTAAAAAGAAAGTTCCTTCCTGATTTCTACTAGAGTTCGACATAGATCAAAATCCTTTTCCTTTTTTGCACGTTGGAATACAACTAACCATTCCTTTACCCCTCTCTGCCAATTTTGACAAATAGCATGATAAATTGCTTCAGCTAGATCCCCCTGTTTTCGATAATGCTGCTCCAAAGATGTATGAGCATAACGAGTCATTTCTCGATTATTCTCAATATTTAGACGGCGAATGAGAGGGTGTAAGCGATACCAGTCTTGTCCCTGTTGTTCTGCCTGCCAAACAAAGGAAAAGCGAGTAAGAAGACGAAAAGAAGCGTTAGTAGCATCAAATCTAAGTTCATCGCCCAGATGGAAGAAAAGTTGGCGATCGAATGCTCGACAGGCACTTAAAGCATCAACAGCATCCCTAACATCATCATCCACATATTTCAGCAGTCTTTCCAGCAGTATTTTCAACTTCTGTTCCATCTGCAATGTGGTTGTGAAGTCTTCAGGCGTTAAAGTCTCTCCTTTTTCTTTAGCTGTCAAAACTACATCCGCACACATACCAAGGAATAGTGGATGCACTTGGTCTGATTCAAAGCTAGCGTAATTAATCAAACTCTCACTTAAATTTGTATCCTCGATTCCCACCTTTTCTAGATAAGTAAAAGCATCCTTGGCTTTCATGTGCCATACTAACTGGGCATCTAACTTGCTAGCGGGAATGTTCCAGTGGCAGGCTTCAGCCCAACGAGGCAACTCTCGCCCCGCAACAACCACCACAATTCCTACTGATAAATCTAGTTGTGCCAGCAGCGATCGCAACCATTCATCCTGCTTAAAAAAACTCGCTTCACCGCGATCGCGCCAATTGCCCCAAAAACCTTCATGAGTGTCAAAACAAAGTACAACTCGTTTCGGTGCATCAGGCTTTCCCATTGCCACTTTTAAATCTGCTGCGAAAAGGCTGGGCAGAGCTTCAATCAACTCCGTATCAACATCTAATTTTAAAATCCTATCTAAATCTTCCTGACTAACTTGCCTTTTAAAATTGAGTAGAATGGGAGTAAGAGAACTTACTAACTGTAATTTTAGATAAATTACGTATGAATGATCTCTTTTTGAAATATTCAACGCTCATCCTATTGCACAGTGAAGGGACTGTAAGACCGAGGTAAGACAAGATTCAGCGAAGCTAGAAACCAAAACTTCGACCAAGTAAGTTGTGGTAGTTCAGATGCTTTCTAAACCTAAATAAGCTAAAAGCTTGTTTTTGAGAGCTGCGTTAATTGGATGGGGATAGCAACCATTTTCAATTTGAGATAGGCGAGAACTTGAAATATTCAGCTGTTTAGCCATAGTTCTCAGGCTTTCTCCACTAGCTTTACGAGCTTGTCTAATTTGTTTGCCAAAGGCTAGAGATTTTTCATTAGTAACTGCTTCTTCTAATTCTTGTTTTTTATTTTCTTGAGAACAGACAGATATAGATTTTGTTGAGTGTTCTAGAGTTATTTCTGGTTGTTGTAAAGTACCATTACACTTGAGCCAGATATCAAACCAGCATTTGGGCTTATTGATTTTGCTGTCTGGAAGAACCCATTGAGGAACATCCAGATTGTAGGCAAAACTGTAGGGATGCTCAAAACTTGCCAAGGTTTTAAGTCCTCGGTCAAAGCTGCGTTTTAAATTTAGAGCAATATTTCGCTCTACTTTAGCTGCTGATATTTCATTTTCATAACCAATATTTTTAAGAAGAGTTTCAATTTGATAACAACGTCCGTAATCACTGGATTGTAAGGCAAAGAGAGCAAAATAAGCCAGTCTCAAAGCCATTTTTTCTTGATAAGGATCTAGCTTTAATGCTTCGCTAGTCAAATATCCAAATTCCCGTAGATATTCATGACCAGCGAATTTTTCAAACCACAAACCAGGACGGAAAGTAATTTCAATATCAATCAGAGGAGATTTACTACCATAAGTGTTCTCTCGAACAATGTCGGTGATACTGTAAATTTCCCATAAATTAGACCTTTCAATGGCAAATACTCCTTTGCTGCGTATCCGCCATTCTCTTACCCAAACTTCTAATCGCTTAAGTAAATATACATGATGGGCAATTTGTCTTAATCTTTCTTCTTTAGAAAAATAGCGGCTAAGTTTATTGCTGGTTTCTCGCTCTGATTTAGGGATATAGCGTCTCTTTTTTTGATCTTCACCAAAATCAGCTAATAGTTTAGAAACTGATATTTTAATTTCTTCTTTCCAAGCTTCAGGTTTACGAAAAGCGATCGCAGCTAGAGCATAGTGGAGTTTCAGGGTTTGTTCGCCAAATTGATGGGCAATTACTTCTTTTGTTTGATATGCTACTTCGGCAAAGTCAGTCAGGTCAAACCTGTCTCGAATTTGCAACTCGACTCGACCAGAGGAAAAATCTTTCCCTCCGTTTAAGCTACTTGGTCTTAATTCCCAAAAGTTCATGCCCGTAACCCCTGCCGTGTAAACCGTGTCAGCTATTGCACTACTAGGACATTCTTCGTAAAATTTGTTTTGGCACAGTTGTGGTTCTGTAGGCGATCTTGCTTCTTTTCTATTGAGATAGAGTTCGGATTGACTCTTGATACTGGACTCATGAGAGTTATTTTCGGTCTTGACTCTTTTATGATTAATTTTAGCGTCAGAATGTCCCATTGTTACGCCAGATATAGAAGAGTTTAGGTTCAGCTAGAGCAAAGAAATATGTTTTTCTTGTCCAGCATTTGTCCGAATAAAGCTACAAAAAAAAGCGTAGTTCTATAAAAATGTAGCGTAGAAATTAGCTTTCATTCTGTTTCTTTGTCTTTTTTGCAGATTAATTTAACTACCAAATTTGATTGTGGAGGAATTACCCAGGATTTATTGAGCTAAGGCTTGTTACTTGAAGACAAGCTCTAGATTGTCTACCGTTTAATCATCTGAATGTAAGCAAGTGTTTGCTGATATCCAGCCATGTTTCCTGAATTGAGAAAAAGTTTAGCTGCGTGGCGTAAATCATTTAAACCTTCTTGTTTCTGACCTAACTGAGCGCGAAGAAATCCACGATTGCCATAAGCTTCAGCCAGATTAGGAGCGAGCTTAATTGCTGCATCATAATCTGCGATCGCATCTTGAAAATTTCTTAATTCAGTGCGAGCCTTACCTCGATTGTAGTAGGCATCAACAAAATTAGAATCGAAGTGTAAGGCTCGGTCGAAATTGGCTACTGCTAGCTCCAGACTATCCTGCTGTGCGAGAACGATACCCTTTCTATTCAAAGCATCAGCATGATGAGGAGCAACTTGTAATGCCAGATCGAATTGGGCGATCGCTTTTTGAGAATTACCTAAACCAAAGTGCGCCATTCCCCGACTACAATAGGCTTCAATATAGTTCGGATTGAGAGCAATAACACGATCAAAGTCAGTAATTGCTCCTTGGTAATCAATACTGTTCGGTTAATAATTAAGTAGCAGAAGTTCGTAAAGTACCCGTAAAACTGAATTGTAAAGGAGATTTGTTGGTAGTAGTTGAAGCACGAAAAATCAAAGAACGTATTGCCCAGTGAGCGAGCAACCAGCCGTAAATTTCTTGAACAACTAATCTGGGTTTTTTGGAGCGAATCGGCGTTTTTCGAGCATTAAGATGAGTCTTAAATTCTGAAAGCGTGTTTTCTACTTCCCAACGCCAATGATATTCACTAGCTAAAACTAGAGAGGGAAATAATTCATAATCCATTAAGTCAGTAATTAAGCGATAAATTACTTCTTCGCCTTGTTCGACAATCAAGTATTCAATGACTCTGACCTGAATTCGACTTGCTCCTTTTTGCTGCGATTTACGGTCTGGATTAATCCAAGATAAATAAGAACCATCAGGCAACTCTTGTACTCTGGGGAATTTGACATTTTTAGGAATTCGCCCCAATATATGGCATTGTTGCTCAAGGGTAGCTTGAATCATCTTGAAGGAATGAAGTCCCCTATCCCACGTGACTAGCATTCCTGGTTTAACAGAACGTAATAGTTTGATGGCTCTAACTCTTTCTCCGATTCGATACGGGCTAATCAGAGCATCAGTAATTATATGAGTTCCTAATTCTACCAAAATAACTAATCGCGCTTTGGGAAAAGCAGCTTTTGTTCCTTTTCGACTTCCTGGATAACCAAAAACGCGTCCATTCTCTTCTGTATCAGGAAGATCGAATACTGTTCCGTCGATTGCCATCCATCGTAGCCCTTTCAAAAAAGCTGATGGGGTCTGTTTGTTTGCTATTGGTCGAGCTAGTTTCTCAAACAGTCGTGTCATTACTCTACACCCTACTCTTTGACGTGCTTCACTGATTGAAGATTTACTTGCAGTTTTCCAGGTTACTCCTTGGAGAATCCATCTCTGTTGATAATCCTTGAACTAAATTTTTCAACACATCCACCACGGAGTCTTTTGACCATAGGCTGAGGGCAATTACTAAAGCGATAATTAGATGAGTTGGAAGTAGACGGTTTCGTTTTTCTTGACTATTGGTTTCGGCGTAGCGAAGCCATGCCGTCAGGCTTATCGCCTCTTCAATTACTCCCTCGGACATAATTAATTCCAAAGCGGGAAGTATTTCACTTAATTGAATTTTTGGCGCAATCAGAGTTAAAGGTGTGAGTTCCATACAATTTTGATGACTAACACTCTCATTAACTCATCTTTTTAGCTTAACCGAACAGTATTGGAACATAAGGTTTTAATAATAGCGTATCAATTGCGTATCAAACAACTATTGTATTTAATGTGAATATCTAAAAGTCAGTTACAACAATAGCTATAGCTACTTAACTTATGATTTTACCTCCCATTTGGGCAATAATCAGAGGTAAGTAATTATAGTATTTATGCTGTATAATTTAAATATACATTGTATACATTATGCCATTTATGCCATGAAAACTAAACAATTAACTCTCAATTTGGGTAGAAAAGAGGTTACTAAACAAGTTAAAGACTTAGTAGAGTCATTAATTGCGATCGCGGATACGGAACACTTAGAGAAATTAGCTGCTTCCTTGCAACCCAAAAAAGTTAGTGAAACTGAGGTTGAACTGGCTAAAGAGATTGCTGGAGATGATTATACTGACGAACCATCATGGCCTCTTGAATTAGCTAATCTACATCGTTTGTATCAACGCCGTCAAAGACTGTTAGAAAAAAGCTTAACTTCAACTGAGGTAACCGAGCTATTGGACTGGAAGACTAGAAAGACCATACATGATAAGCTCAAAGCCAATAAGATTTTGGGTATTAAGGATAAAGGTGTTTATCGGTTTCCCGCTTGGCAATTTGACCCAGAAGGAGATGATGGGATCTTAGATGGTTTGCCCCAAGTACTAGAAGCCTTAGAGGTTTCTGACTTGACTAAGCTTAATTGGCTCTTGAAACCCCATCCAGCATTTGACAATCGTACTCCTGTAGAAATGCTCAAACAAGGAAATATCCATGATGTTCTAGTCGAAGCAAGAGCCGTAAATACTTTTTAATGGTCAAAGTCAAATTACCGCCACCCCAACGTAATGTAAATCCTCAAACAATAGTACTTCCAGCCAATACTAAGCTTAGAAGAATATTTAACCCAACACGATTTAATGCGACGGCAACTGGATTTAGAAGTTATGGGCCAGTAAGTAGATTCGATCATCATAGTAGTAAGGAACCCGCTGAAGACCCAGAGCGGAGAATTATTTATGCTGGGTTTTCTCTTTCTTGTTGTATTGCCGAATATTTTGGCGATGGTGAGATTATCAACGTAGAAAATATCAAACTGGCAATTATCTATCTAAACAAAGAAATTAAGTTATTAGATTTAAGGGGCAAAGCGACAATGGCATCAGGCACGGTAACTGCCATATCAGCCATTACTCAGACAGAAATTACTCAGGCATGGGGACGTTATTTTTACGAGCATACAGAATTATATGATCGAGTAGATGGTCTAATTTTCAGCGGGGCGCATAATGGAGAAGATGCGATCACACTCTATGAAAGAGCAGAAGAAACTATTAATTCTTCCAAAGTAAAGGTAATAGATCTGGGAAGCGAAACACTTAGAAGTACGATCTTAAGGATTGCTGACGAACATGGTTTTGACGTTGAGACTTAATTTTTTATGAAAATCGAAATTGTTCCAGTTGTAGAAACAACAAGTCTTTGTACGCTCAAGAACGAATTAACCAAACCGAATCCAATTACATCTCCATCTACAATCGTTGAGCTAGATAAAATCTTTGCTGAGTTTTTAGAAATGGAAGTGGGAGATGGTGCAGCATCAGCCGACACTATTCGTTCCTACCTTTCACAGACTAAACAGTATTTAAATTGGTGTAGAGATAATTTACTGTCACCATTAGATGCTGAAGCAGATGATATTAAGCAATATCGTCAATATCTCGTCCAATCTGGCTATCAAAATAGTACGATCGCCACCAAACTCAATATTGTCAGAATCTTTTACAAAGCTGCACAGAGTCATGGACTAATTAAAAGTCACCCAGCCGAAAAAATCAAAGCACCCAAAGACAGAAAAGATCCTGCTGCTCGGATTACTTTCATGGAAGCAGAAGAACTAAAGTTTTTGCTCGACCATATTCAATCTCAACTAGACGAAGCTAAAACTAATAAAGAAAAACTAGTATTGATGCGCGATCGCGTTTTGGTTGGCATCATGAGTCTAGAAGGATGTAGAACGGTTGAGATGCACCAACTCAGAATAGAAGATATTGTTAGGCAGGGCATTAAAACAGGACTACAGGTATCAGCTAAACGAGCGAGTAGAGTTAGTAGAGTTGTTCCTTTGACTGATAATTTAACTGCTCAATTGAACGAGTATCTTCAGATAAGGCAACTCGTTTTAAGACGAAAAATTAAACCCCACGATTTTGTCTTTGTATCCTTAAGTAACAATAGTAAAGGTAAACAACTATCTAGACGTAGCATTAGAGCAATTATTGATAGTTATTTAAAAGCTACTAACCTAAAATATACTCCTGGTCGAACCCTCTCTGCCCATAGCTTGAGACATACTGCTGGTACGTTGGCGTTGAGAACTGGTTCGGACTTGAGACAGGTACAGGATTTACTGGGTCACGCTGACCCCAGGACTACTTCGATCTATGCCCACGTAGGCGATCGCTGGGAACACAACCCAGGCACAAATATAGAACGTGAAATAAATTATGATCGTGACTCTGGGATAGATTGAATTGAGATGTTCAAATGCGCTACTAAAATCTGTCCAACTATCCACCTTAACTAATATTTCAAGACGTTCAACCAAGAATGGCGAGCAATTTAGTCAAGAGGATCGAAACGATTAACCAAGACTGCTATTGGAATTATCGGTAAGCCAACCAAAAGACAAATTAGCCATTGATTTAGGTTGAGTGGTGCTGTTGAGAATAAGTCATTCATCAGACTCCATTGACTGAAGATTACTTGCAAAATTATCGTGCCAATAATACCGATAACAATAGCAGGAGCATCAGTAAGTTTTTCAGTTCTACCGCTAATTCCTGCTACTAAAGCAGCTCCCAATTGACTGATGCTTAAAAGATAAAAAATTCTTCCTGCTACTAAGGCTTGAATTGCCATAGTTCGAGCTAGAGCGATGTTACCTGTAGTAATATTAATCCATTCAAAAACACCGAAAATTAACACCCAGTTAAACAGAGAAATAACTAAAATACGTAGCAGCAGTGGGCGATCGAGTAATGGTTCATCGGCAGGGCGAGGCGGTTTTTCCATTGTCTTGGTTGATCTAGGCTCAAAGGCTAGAGGTACAGTCATGGCAAGAGAATTGATCATGTTGAGCCAGAGGACTTGTAAAGATAAAATCGGTAAAGCCCTTGCTAACAAGACACTAATCACAATAGTCATCGATTCCCCACCGTTGACAGGTAGAATAAAAGCGATCGCTTTAAGTAAATTACGGTAAACTGTCCGTCCTTCTTCCACTGCTGCTTTAATTGAGGCGAAATTATCGTCGGTGAGAATCATGTCGGCTGCTTCTTTAGCTACTTCCGTACCTGCTTTACCCATAGCAATACCGATGTCTGCTTGTTTGAGAGCAGGTGCATCATTAACTCCATCCCCTGTCATGGCTACTACTTTGCCTGTAGCTTGTAAAGTTTCGACTAACCGTAGTTTCTGTTCAGGGGCGACACGAGCAAAGACACTGCCATCGGTAACGGCATTAGTTAATTCTAGTTGGTTCATTTGAGTAAGTTCACGCCCTGTAAATGCCAGAACTTCTCCCTGCTGCTGCAATCCCATTTGAGACGCGATCGCTCTTGCGGTAACGGCATGATCGCCTGTAATCATCTTGACTTGAATTCCTGCTGATTGACAGGCTTGTACTGCTTTAATTGCTTCTCGTCGAGGCGGATCGATCATTCCTTGTAAGCCCAAAAAAACCAGTTCTGTGGCAAGATCGCGATGATTAAGTGAATTGTGACTGGCTGACACGGATTTTTTCCCTAAAGCTAACACTCGTAATCCTTGTTGTGCCATCCGTTCTACTTCTGCCTGAATGTTTGCTTGTGGAAGAGAATCAAAATTACCTTGAGTGTCTAGCATCTGTTGACAGCGAGGTAAAATTGTTTCTACTGAACCTTTGACATAAATTGTTTGTAGTGAAGAATTATGATGACTGCCCACCTCAGCAAGAGTAGGGAAAATATCTGTTGCCAGCTCTTTAGCGTGTAAGGTTGCCATATATTGATACTCAGACTCGAAGGGAATCACATCTAGTCTGGGCATTGTTTCTTCTAAATCACTTTGAGTAAATCCAACTTTGTTAGCAGCAGCAATTAATGCTCCTTCAGTGGGATCGCCAACTACAACCCATTCTCCTTGCTTTACTTCTAGATGAGAGTCATTACATAGTAAACCAGCTTTGAGACATTCGAGGAGAGCGATTTGATATTTAAGCTGTTCGTTATTTAAAGTTGATGCAGTATGATTTTGCTGATTTAAATTACTTGCTGATTCCTCTGTTGCTAATAAAATTCTTCCTTCTGGTGTATATCCTGTGCCACTTACTGAATAGTTTTGACCGCCTGCATAGATAGCTTGTACAGTCATTTGATTTTCCGTTAGTGTGCCAGTTTTATCCGAACAAATAACTGTCGCACTACCCAAAGTTTCGACGGCTGGTAATTTGCGAATAATGGCATGACGACGTGCCATCCGTGAAACACCAATAGCTAAAGTAACTGTAACCACAGCAGGTAAGCCTTCAGGAATGGCACTAACAGCAAGAGCAACCGCAGCCTCAAACATCGCCACCCAGGAGTTACCGTAACCCAAACCAACGGCAAAGGTAAAGGCAGCCACTCCCAAAATAATATAAAGTAAAGTGCGACTAAATTTGTCAAACTTACGAGTTAAAGGAGTAGTGAGATTGGTTTGACTCTCCATTAGCTGAGAAATCCGCCCCGTTTCTGTAGCTTCGGCGATCGCAATTACAATACCTCTTGCTTGTCCAGAAGTAACAAAACTACCAGCATAAGCCATATTACTGCGTTCTGCTAAAGGCGTATCCGATTCGAGGGATTGAGTGTTTTTTTCCACAGCAACCGATTCTCCCGTCAGTGCCGACTCGTTAATCTGTAAGTTTTTCACCTCAACTAAACGTAAATCCGCTGGTACTTTATCACCAGAAGTCAGTAAGACTAAATCTCCTGGAACTAATTCGGTTGAATTTACCCGCAATTTTTTACCGTTACGACGAATTGTAGTTTCAGTTTGAACAGCGGAAGCTAAAGCAGCGATCGCACTTTCGGCTTTGGCTTCTTGCACAAAACCAATAATGGCATTGATTAAGGTTACAGCCCAAATTACCCAGGCACTAACCCATTCTCCTAAAAATGCTTTAACTGCACCAGCAATAAGCAGAATATATAGTAAGGGTTGATTAAATTGTTCGAGAAACCTAATTAGCGGATTTTTGGTTGGTTTGCTTTTAAGTTGGTTAGCACCATAACGCTCTTGTCTTTGTTTGACCTTAGTTGAGGTTAAACCAGTTTCTAAATTAGTTTCTAAATAGTGATTAAGCTCCTGCACGGAGTGACTATGCCATTTTTCCGACTCGATGTTTTCCTTTGATAGCATTTAATTAAGCTCCTAAGATATTCATACTAAAATTGTTAATAAATTCACTTTGTTATTGATTAAAAATGACTTTTCTTATCAAGACTCAGAATTATTCAATAATCTTTAAACTAATTTTTTTTGGGAGCTTTTTTTCCATTTATCTAAAACATCTTTGAACAATATTTCTTCTATCCAAGTTCCAACTACAATAGTTAAAGGTAAAGCGATTAATAGTCCTAATGCACCAAATAAACTAGCAAAAACTAATTGAGATATGAGAGTAATAGCTGGTAGCAGAGATACTTGTTTTGCCATGATTGTCGGAGTTAGCCAGTAACTTTCAATTTGTTGGATAACTAAATACAAAATCAAAACTGCTCCCGCTTTCCAAGGAGCATCGAGTAGAGCGATCGCCATAGGCAAAACTACACTTAGTGTTGGCCCAACATTGGGAATGAAATTTAATAATCCAGCAATCACAGCATGAGCCAATGCTAAAGGAACTTGTAAAATCCACAATCCAATCCCACTCAAAACAGCAATAAATACCATTTCAATTAAAATTCCTATCGTCCAACTACCTAAAGCTATTTCACAACGCCCTATAATTTCGCTAACTCGCTGACGATAAAAAGAGGGAAATAAGCGAATAAATAAGTGTAGATATGGTCTGGGATTTATTAACAACATCAAAGTCAAAACTAACACTAGCACTAGTTGCAATACAGTGTTAATAGAAGTCAAAAATATATTTAAAGATTGATTTAAAAAACGCTCGATTAAAGGTTGAATTTGCTCAAATAAATTATCAATTTCAGTAAAATCTAGCCAAGGCTGTTCTGGTAAAAAGCCAATTAATCTTTCGAGAATTTCCTCAATTTCTGTGATGCTGCTTGGCAGTAGTTCAATTAATCTTTCAAACTGTTGAACAAACGGCGGTAAAATTAATAAGAAAAAAACTAATAAAATTATCAATAAAGTAGCAACGCTCAACCAAATAGCTAAAGAGCGTCGTAGCTTCCATTGCTGAAGTTGTTTAACTAATTGATTTAAGGCAGTTGCCAACACTATGGCAGTAAAAGCAAGTAGCAATAATTGTCGAATTTGCCAGAGAATATACAAAGAAATAATTAAAGCCAGCAACCCAATGTATCGACCTAAATTCATTGTTTGTAACCGAAATTATAAAGGGCATTTTTAATTTTTAATTTTTGACTTTTTAGATATTTTGTTAACTGTGTACTCAGATTCGTCGTATACTCGCCACTCTCTAATTTGCCAATTGGCAAGTAACAATCGAGCGCGATTTAGTTCGTCTTGGCTACCTTTGACAATGATTAAATAATTGCCTTTTGAAACACTGTCGCGATATATATTTGCAGCTTCTTCAGGTAAAAACCAACCGCGCATTCCACCAACAAAACCACCCACTGCGGTACTTGCTCCAGATCCTGCTAAAACTGTAAGCAGCGACTCGGCAGCCAGAGGTATCCCAACGCCAGGAATCAACATCACGCTCAAACCACCAATGATACTAAATCCTGTTCTCATAGGTCACTTTAAGGTGATGTAAGTCAGAAGTCAGAAGTCAGAAGTCAGAAGAGTTACAACTACTTTTACAAGATTAATAAAGGTATATTTTGTCAATCGGATTTAGTATGAGTGCCAGTAAACCTCCCGTAGAACCACCTGCGATCGCACCTTTGATTGCTCCTTCAGTTGCAGGTATGGCAGCGATATTTTTGAGAGAAAAGTTATGACGACGCAATTCTTGACAAGCTTGTGTTAGCTGTTGGCGATTAGGAAGAATCCCAACACCATATTTTATTTCAGAACTAGTCATTTCACCTCTGCTGTAATTTTTACGAAGTCAGAGAAAACCTCCACACCTTGTAAGCCCCGTTCGCCTTCCAAAGGCAAGATCTGATCTCTCTGACACCATTAGTGTTCAAACTAAAGATGACCAAAAAATGACGCGGTTAACTGTTATAGCAGTCTGATGTGATTTGTTAACTAATACTATAGTTAGAAAATAATTATTAACAAACAAAACTATCGACAAAACGTAGAGATTTGATTATTGCAGCAGGTTTAGGTGCTACTGCTACTTCTTTTAGTGGTTTTGTCGATAGACTTAATAAATCTACAGCAGTTAGTCAAATTAAATCTAAAACAGTTAGCCAAACGGAAACAGAGAATGCAGATAAATGGCAAGAAATACGTAGCCAATTCAATCTAGATACAAACTACATCCACATGGCAGGTCTTTTGATAACTTCTCATCCAACTCCAGTAAGAGATGCGATCGCACAATATCGGATAGCACTTAATGAAAACCCAGGACTTTATCTTGCGGAAAATAATTACAGGCTACACGAAGAAGTACGTCAAGCAATAGCAAGATATATAGGCGCACAGTCGAGCGATATCGCACTTACGGACAGCACCACAATGGGAAGCGCGCTAGTTATTAATGGTTTGGACATTCGTGAAGGCCAAGAGATGCTAACTACAGAGTTCGACTACTATTCTACCCACGAGTCACTGCGCTACAAAGCAGAACGGACTGGGGCAACTATTCGAGAAATTCCTCTCTATGAGAACATCCAAAACATTTCCAGCGATGAAATTGTCGATACGCTTATTAATGCTGCCCGTACGCAAACTCGCGTCATTACTACAACTTGGGTTTATTCTAGCACTGGTTTAAAAACTCCCATTCGCCAAATAGCCGACAGATTGGCACAAATTAATCGCGATCGCCATGAAGCAGACCGCATACTGCTGTTAGTTGATGGGGTACACGGTTTGGGAGTAGAAGATGCAACCATGAGCGATTTGGGCTGTGATTTCTTGATGGCGGGGACGCACAAATGGATGTTTGCACCACGGGGTACGGGTATAATTTGGGGCAATCCCGAAACTCAAGCTGCTGTTTCGCCCACAATTCCTACTTTTAGTCGCACTGGTGATTGGGGAGGCTCGATGACACCAGGAGGATTTAAATCTTTCGAGCATCTTTGGGCAATGACACAAGCTTTTGACTTTCATCAGCAAATAGGTAAATCTCAGATTAGCGATCGCATTCATAGTTTGAGCAAACAGCTTAAACAAGGACTCAGTAAAATGTCGCACGTAATACTTTATACGCCTATGGATGACAATCTTTCTGCTGGGATTGTCTGTTTTGATGTCGATGGACTTAGCCCATCGCAAGTAGTAAGCCAACTCAGAGAGCGTAAAATTATTGCCAGTATTACGCCTTACTCACCTTCTTATGCGCGCCTAACTCCAGGAGTTTATAACACTCCACAGGAGATGGATCAGGTATTAGCTGCGATACAAGAGCTTGCCTGAGCGAACGGCGTTAAATAGTTGCTTTTAAAAAAAAACAATGAATGAAACTGCTATTGAAGAGAATCTCAAGCAATTTTTGTTAGTTTTATCTGTATCTTTAAGCGTCGCCACTCTGCCTCAAATTGTTAGCTGGTTGCGCCAAATTCCTTATACTTTGCTCTTGGTAATTGTCGGTCTGGGTTTGGCATTTGTTGATGTTCGCCTAGTGGATTTATCTCCCGAATTAATTTTGTCCATTTTTTTACCACCATTGCTGTTTGAAGCAGCCTGGAATTTGAAATGGTCGAACTTAAAAAAGAATTTAGTTTCCATCTGCTTATATGCGATCGCTGGAGTCATTATTTCAATTGTCGGAATTGCCTTGGGTTTGGAGCGATTTACTGAATTGAAGTTAACCACCGCTTTATTAGTGGGGGCAAGTTTATCGGCTACCGATCCAGTTTCGGTGACGGCATTGTTTCGAGAATTGGGAGTAGGAAGCCGTTTAACGACATTAATGGAAGGAGAAAGCCTGTTTAATGACGGGATGGCGGTAGTGGCTTTTAGTTTTTTGGTGGGGCTTCCCCTGGGTACTACCACTTTAGAGATTCAGCCGATTGTGCTGCAATTCTTTTCCGTCGTCGGGATTGGTCTGGCGTTCGGTGCTTTAATTGGTTTTGGAATTTCCTATCTGACGCAACGCTTCGATCTGCCATTGGTCGAGCAATCATTAACTTTAGTGTCGGCATACGGAACTTATCTGATTATCGAGGCGTTGGGTGGTTCTGGTGTAATTGGGGTCGTCACAATGGGCTTAATCTTGGGGAACTTTGGTTCTCGTATTGGGATGAATCCCCGTACTCGCATCATTGTTACGGAATTTTGGGATTTTCTGGCATTTTTTGTTAATTCTATCGTTTTCTTACTGATTGGCGACCAAATTCACTTTGCCATTTTAGGAGAAAACCTGAGAATTATTGCCGTGACCACAGTAGCCATGATTGTGATGCGGGCATTATCGGTTTATGGTTTGAGCAGTTTGAGCAATCGTCTGGTCAAGTCGGAAATTCCGCCTCAAGAACAAACAATACTATGGTGGGGTGGATTGCGAGGTTCGGTAGCGATCGCATTAGCCTTGAGTCTTCCTATCAACTTACCCGAACGGGAGTCAATAATTGCTACAGTCTTTGGAGTGGTTTTATTTACGTTACTGGTACAGGGATTGACGGTTAAGCCGTTACTGGAAAAGCTTCATTTATTAGGTGATCGCGCTTTAATTGAGCAATATACAGAAGCGATCGCCCGTTATACTGCCCTCGATCGCGTTCTCCAATACCTCAATCGAATAGATAAGCGTCCAGGAATCGATCCAGAATTTGTGCGCTACCAAGAAACGCTAATTACAGGAGAACTAAACCGCCTAAAAGAGGAAATAGAACAATTACAAAATGAGTATCCAGATTTGCAAAATTCGACCAACGAACAATTACGTCAAGAATTGATGGCAACTGAAGCCGATACCTATGCTGAATTCGTGCAAGCAGGGTATTTAAACAACGAATTTGCTCCTTTTCTCCAGCAGGAATAAAGGTGAAATTTAAAAACAAAATAAAAGATTAGAATATAGCGATTATCATGGTTTTTCTAACTTTTCAAAGCTTTTGCGACGACTTTATATTTCTCTTCAATATCTTGTTTATCTGATTCTGCCGAGATCGCTTGCTGACTATCGTGCCAAATCATCTCGGCATGACGCAATAATGTCCCACGCTCTTTTTGAGTTGGCGTGTAACGAGCGATAATGGCGATCGCTTCTAACAAACGAATAGTTACGGCGACATCGCTTTTGCCATTCTGTCGAATTTGATTAAACGCCGTATCGAGTATCCCGACAAAGGTTACTGACTCGGCAATAACGCGAAGATTGCCCTGTTTATCGTAGCGATAAGGAGAAGGAAAATCTTTTTGAGCGAGATGAGATAGTCCAGCACTGAGGCGATCGATACACCGAATTGCCGTAAAGGGATCGTTTAGCGAAGGAGAAAGGGCGCGTAGGGCAATCTCAACTAACTGCTCGATGGGAAATTCTACATCCTGTTGCTCGGTTCGTTCTTTACCTAAAATCAAGGTATCATCTAGCTTTTTGAGCAATTTTCGCGTGACACATTTTCTGGGATAAATTACGATCCATTCGCTCCCTGGAACGACAAATTGTCCAGGTTTATAATTGAGGCGCAAGATCAGATCCTGTTTACAGGCAAGCTTGATTAATTCTTCATTGTCGATCGCCTGTAAATATCCGCTACCCTTCGCCTTGACTCCATAAGTATCAGCATCAAAATCGACTGGAATGTCTTCTACTCCCAATCTAGTTGGAGACGCACCTCGCCCAAGTTTTTCGGGAAACAGGCGCTCGATGGCGCGATCGAGATCGGCACTCGTTTCGGCAATAACGTGAGACACTTGAATAATTGTAGATGCGTGATGGATAAAGTAAATTAACACTCCAATGCTAGCGATCGCCAGCAGCAAACCTACTGTAACCGATAGTTGTGGCACAAACTTATCAAAATCGTCTCCATCTCCGCGAATAGTTCGCAGGATGATCAAAGAATAAATAAATGTACCGATAAAAGTGCCGAGGACGATTTGATTGCCCGTATCCTGCATAAAGTTTCGCAGCAGTCTCGGGCCAAAATTAGAAGAAGCCAACTGAAGTGCCACAATCGTAATCGAAAAGGCTGTACCAGCAACGCCGATAGTTGAACTGGCAACGGCACTAAGCACCTCACGCGCTCCATCAGTTCCCACAGTATACATCCAGCCCCATTCTTCAATGAAGCCGTAATAGCCTTGGACATCGAGCCAGAGCATAGTAAATGCTAGCGCGATCGCTATAAAGGCAAAGATGGTCGGTAAAAACCAATAACTTGAATGCAGCGAGTCCCAGATCTTAGTGAGTTTGACATTATTCATGATTCTTCACTAGTTGTTTGTGGCTGTTTGTGATTGCCATTACCGTCATTTCTCGACCCTCGCATTTGTGCTAATTGTTGAAGAGAATCACTGATACGAAGAGTTTTTGGGGGTTGCTGATTACCTGCGGGCCAGCCTTCCCTTTGACGAGAGCGATCGCCATCTGTTGATTCGGTTTGGTCGTGGAAGAGAATTTGTCGGGTTGGATAGGGCAAATCTATGCCATTTTCTACATATAATTTTTGTTTGATGGCTGAGATTACCTTGTCACGGGAGATGAGATCGTCAATGCGTCTTGGCGGTTTAATCCACCATCTAGCACGAATGTTGACGCTACTTTCCTCTAAATCTACGACCAGTATATCTGGTGCTGGTTCTCTTAAAACTTCATCGACGCTGTAGATCGCTTCGAGCATCAACTGCTTGGCACGATCAATGTCGTCGCCGTAGCCAATTCCGACGTCGTATTCCATTCGACGGGTATCAAAAGCCGTATTGACTGTCACCGAATTGGTAAATAGCTCGGAATTAGGAATTACTATGCGACGACCATCATAAGTTCTAATTGTTGTCGCGCGAGTTTCGATGTTTTCTACCGTTCCCTCAAAGTCATTAAAGACGATCTGATCTTCGATTCTAAAAGGCTCAGTTAAAAGAATTAAAATACCTGCCAGAAAATTTTGTAAAATGTCGCGAAAGGCAAAACCGATGGCAACACCACTAATTCCTAGTAGTTGGATTAAATCTCCTGCTCTAAATGTAGGAATGACAATTGACAAAGCGACAAACAAACCAATAAGGATTACAATTCCCTGTGCTAACCGTCCCAATACCATTCCCAGATTTCTCGCTTGTCGATGTCTGCGGGTGAGGCGTTTGACTAGTTTCTTCAACCATCTGGCGGCGAAAAAAAACAGGATAAAAACAATTAAGGCTAAAAAAATATTGGGCAGCATGACGATGAAACCATCAATTAATCCCGTAATTTTTGCCCATGCTGCTGCAATTGATTCTTGAAAACTCATGTTATTTTATGATAATTTTGACGAAGTGCAAGCAGGCTTAGCCGTCTCACGGTGTAGTACCTTGTACTTGTTTTGAGCAAATATTAATTACTGTAATCAAAAAAAATTATTTTTAAACCTATCTCTGGTTAGGAAAATATAGTCGTACAAAATGTTACTTATACGATTTATAAGTCATTGCCGTTTTCAATTTGAAGAGGTGGAAAGCTGACAACGTTGTATCTAGTAGTTGCAATGCCAATTCCTGCTTTGTCGAAGGCTTTGAGAATATCTCGACTGACTGCATCTTTGAGATCGCGAATAGCTCTTTCTCGGACAACAAAACGAACGGTAAGTTCTAACCAATTGTTAGTAATTCGGTAATAAACTGTTGGTGTTAAGTCATGAGGATGAAGAAAATAACGCTCACGCATTATTTGTAATGATTTTTGACTCATTTCGTTAATGCTTTCGGTGTGACGCTCTGCACATACTAATAAAATTTGCTCTGCGCGATCGCGATCGGCATGATAAGAGATTGGAATACTAATTTCTTCCCACAAATAAGGAAAATCTTTCGTATAGTTATAAACTGGCTTCTCAAAAATCTTATCGTTAGTAACAGTAACGATCCGTCCAGTGAACTGACGACTTTTAACCCAACTAGAAGAATTGGTATTGCCGAGGGAAAGAGGTTGTCCCATTTCCATAATCGTCGTTTGAATAAAACCCAAGGAGATAACATCACCGCGCACGCCATCCATTTCAATGCGATCGCCTACACTGAAAATATTGCTGCGTAAAATTACGAAATAGCCTGCGATCGCTATAATGACTTTTTGGAGAGCAAAAGCGACTCCTGCCGTTACTAAACCTACTACAGTGGCAAGGCGATTGGGATTATCGAACCAGATGGTTAACAAACCCAGAATCAATAATACGGCTGTGATGAGATTGAGTCCCTGTCCTGTCCAGAACCAAATTCGCTCGTTATGAGGTCGGTGCAACAATTCTCTAGTAAGATTATTCGCAGCGCGACGCAGTAGCCAAAGTAAAATTAGAAAGCCGATTGTCAATAATAGTTTTAGCCAAATTTGACTGCTAAAACCAATAGAATCAAAAATCTGTGACAACGATCGCCTCCTCTTTTTATAGCTCTATTCACGATTGGGAGTTTCCAAAACGCTAACATCGACAAGTGGTGTGACGTTTGTTTCCTGTTGTAATAAGCGAGTTTGAATCGTTCTTGTCAAGGAGTTGCGAATCTCCTCAGATGAAGTGGTAATATTTGCCTGTCTTTGAACATATAAAGTTACGAGCAATGTGTTTTGACCCTCAATCTTGGGAGCAGTAAAGCGCACGTTTGCTTCTATTAGCTCTGCTAGACTACTCTCATCCAATACTTTTTGGATTTCTGCATTGGCACGTTGGGCAATGCTACTGCGTTGAAGATTAGGAGGAGTGAAAAATTGCCAAGTCAATAAGCTTATTAGTGCGAGAGTGGTTACGGCTAAAGCCACTGGAACCAGCCACTTTTGGCCGCGCCCATAGCGAGCGCCGCGAGCCGATAGCCCATAGGCACGAAACACGAGCGAAGCTGATAAATTAATGCCAACTAGTTGGAGTAAAAGCAGAAATAAACAATTAATTGCCATATCCCATCTACCCATAGCGAGCGCAATACCTACTAAGGCAGCAGGTGGTGCTAAAGAGACGGAAACCAACATTCCCGCAGCTGCTCCAGATACGAGACTACTTCGCTCCGATTGAACAAGATTGAGTGCGCCAGCAGCCCCCGAAACCAGAGGAATTAATACTGCTACTGCCGAAACCGTATTGGTTGCCAGCATAAGTTCGGTGACAACTTGTTGCTGTAAGATGACACTGAGCAGCCAACCTATGACAATTGCCACTCCCAAAGCAGCAAAATAACGGATCAAGCTACGTTTGAGTAAAGTTACATCTCCCCTGGCCGTCGCGATCGCAACATTCATCGCTGGCCCTGCAAAGGGTGCAATCAGCATGGCAGCAACGAGAAGATAGTTGGTATTGGTAAATAAACCAATCCAGACTACTACCCCAGCCACCGCTGCGTATCCTAAAAAGCCTTTCCACGAGCCAACACTCTGCAAACCAGCCAGAAAGATTTCAATCGGGCTGCGAGGCTCTACGTTGGTTACTTGCTGTGGTGCTTCATTTGCTGGTGGTTGTAAAGGCATGACCCCACGGGGAATCAGCGTAACGTGCAGTTCGGGTAAATCTTCCAATTCTCCCAACAGTCCCTCGACTTTACTGTTGGAAACATGAATGATCGCCAGATCGATTGCGCCATCACTTCCCGTTGCCTCTAATTGTGCTAAATTTGCCCCATCGTATTTTTGAGCGATTTCGAGAATTTCTTTGCCTCTGCCACGGGGTACTTGTATCAGTAATTGGCGCATTTTTTCTTAGCCCGATCGCTAACTGATTTTAAAGCCTGAATTTATTTTTTTTGAGGAGTTAAGAGTCAGAACTAAAGACCGCCTGCCCTTTAAATTATTATTTTGACGTTAAGTTTTTTTAATACATCAGTCTGGGGTTTTAGAAATTGTTAGAGCGAGCCAAAAAAACTTAGAAAAATTGTTACCATCGATAGATAAATTTAGACAGTAAACTAACACAATTAGTAAATAAAGATAAATATAAAAATTAAATATACATATTTGATTGTAAATTTAAAAGCGATTGTGAATAAACCAAATGTCAAGAATTTTTGGAATATTTTTGAAAAGCGATTGAGTAATTCCAAATTAATTCGCTACTTATTGTTATTTACTTTGGCTTGGGCGATCGCTCAAGTTTTGGCTTATTTTGAAACAGTTATTGTCGTTTTTATCTTGGCCGCGATTCTAGCTTTTCTACTCAACTATCCCGTACAGTGGGTAGCTCGTTTTTTACCGCGCGGTTTAGCGGTAATTTTGGTTTTTTTACTAAGCCTGTTATTAATCGGCGGATTAGTCGCTACCCTTGGTTTAACCATGATTTCTCAAGCTCAAGCATTACTCTCTCAAGCTCCTCAATTTCTCGAATCGGCTATTTCTATTTTAGATAGTATACAGAGAATATTAATTAATTGGAATTTTCAGGTGGATTTTGAAGCGATCGCAGGACAATTACGAGAACAGGCTTTAGCAGGAATTGGAGTCGGCATAAGTACACTTCAAGGTTTAGTAAGTAATCTAATCGACTTAGTTTTAATTGCAGTTGTTGCTTTTTTTATGTTGCTGGATGGAGAAAGAATTTGGAATTTTATTCTCCAGGCTTTTCCTTTAAATCTTCGACGCGAATTAAACGAAACAATTAGGAAGAACTTTTTAGGCTTTTTTTGGGGAAGGTTGCTATTATCAATCTTTTTTGGCGTTTCGGTTTATATTGTCTTTATCTTTTTAGATTTGCCTTATTCATTGATTTTAGCAGCGATCGCTGGTGTATTCGATCTCATTCCTGGGATTGGTGCGACCATTGGTATTAGCTTAGTCTGCTTAATTGTCTTACCCCAAGGGATTTTGCAGGCGTTGAAAGTATTAATTGGTTGTATTCTCTTACAACAAGTTGAAGAAAATTTGCTGATGCCTCGGATTATGCAAGGTTCTATTAATCTGAATCCCGTGGTAATGTTTTTTGCTTTGTTAGTCGGGGCTAGAATTGCGGGATTAGTAGGCGTATTTTTAGCAATTCCGATCACAGGAGTATTGATTAGCTTGTTTGAAATTCAAGAAATGCAGGGAGATTGAGCAAAATCTTTTAACTTTGCTGCTGTAATGAAGCTTGAGATCTTCGATTGACCTCATTCCAATTGACCACATCCCACCAACTAGTTAAATAATCTGCACGGCGATTTTGATATCTGAGGTAATAAGCGTGTTCCCAGACATCGTTGCCCATAATCGGGTAATAACCTTCCATAATTGGATTGTCTTGATTTGGCATACTCATAATTTCCAGTTGACCTTGGGGGTTACGTACTAACCAAACCCAACCACTACCAAAGCGATCGCTACCTGCCTCATTAAATTGCTCTTGAAATCCTTTGCTTATCTCAAAACACTTAACATAAGGTCTATATGATAAAAAGGATTCGTCACTTTCTCGTCACATTGTTTTTTAACAGTGATGGTATAAAAAAAATGCTCAATAAAAGAGAAGATTGATCATGACTGGAATCATCGTTACCTGGTTAGTAATTACAGTTAGTTTTTTAATTATTTCTAAATTGCCAATCGGAGTCGAAATTGACAGTTTTGGCAAGGCATTACTATCAGCAGCAGTTTTTGGAATTCTCAACGCTATTTTGCGACCGATATTAGGCTTTTTCACTTTTCCCCTCGTTATTTTGACCTTTGGCTTATTTCTTTTTATCTTGAATGCAATTATTTTCGGGTTGGCAGCGATGTTAGTCCCAGGATTTCAATTACGTTGGGGTTTTTGGAGTGCTTTGATTGGCTCGATCGCTTTAAGCGTGATTAATTCTCTAATTTTTACTTTGTTAGGAGCTTGAGGCTTAGTAACTGACGTTACGCAGTTGGACGAAAAAATAGTAGTTTCAAAAAACTAGAGAAAAAGATAAGCAAATCCTTTGATCCTTTCCCTTTAACCTTTTCCCAATCCTGACAGATGAATTAGTGCGTAACATCAGTTAGTAAAAAAGAGTAATTTTACTTACTTTCAAAACCTTTATTAGCGGACAACTCGGAGAATTTTATCTTGCTCTGGGGGGCAACTTCCGCGACCGTCGCAATTACTAGTTGTAATATATAGCTCACCATCAGGACTAGCGATCGCTTCTCGCAGTCGTCCTAATTCATTCTGCAAGTATACTTCGTGTGACTGAACTGAGCCAAGAGACTGAGGATCGAAAACAACGCGGTGTAAATGCTGAGAACCCAGAGTAGCAATGATCAGACTACCTTGCCACTCAGGAATAGCATCACCAGTATAAATAGCTGCTCCCCCTGGTGGTACTGCTTCACGCCAAACTAAAGAAGGAGTTACCGAATTTTCTCCTGCCTGACAGTTTTCAGTTGTGGGCCAACCCAAATTTTCTCCAGCCTGGGCAACCAAAACTTTATCTTCACCCGTCCTTCCCAACTCGCCACTAGGGCCGTGATCGGTAACTACTAAAGTAGACTCATTAAGCCAATCAAATCCTTGAGTATTACGAATACCAATAATAAATGCTGGATTATTGGGAAAAGGGTTATCTGGTGGCACTTGTCCGTCTGGTGTCAAACGCAAGATTTTTCCAGCCAGACTATCTATATTTTGAGAAGATTGTAGCTTGCTTTGATGGGACAAAAGTACAAGCAGCCAATCCTACTAGAATGCTGGTTATCAGTAACGTTCTGCTGTGCAAAATATTAATAAGCTTCATATTGATCTTTAAATAATTAAAATTGTTCGCTTTATTCGCTTATTTTTTTAAACAAATAATCAACATCGTAAAAATCAAAAATGACTCAAAAATGACATATAGCATTCCTAAGTCATTTGTAAATTAATTATGGTAGGAAGGGAAAAGGGAGTTTTTGATTATGGAAGAGCTTGTACCCTTCTAAATTTTGAATTTTGAATTTTTTTAGTCACTTTTTAGTCATATTTGAGTTTCATCCTCAAAATAGAACTGATAGGAGATAAAATATGACTTGTTTAAAACAACCAATAATGCTGGGAATGTTGGCTTTAATATCGCTAATTTCTCTTAGTAGTTGTGTAGGATCACAGCAAGCTCAACAGCCAACAATAACTCCTCCAGAAACCACCCCACCTCCAGCACCTTCAAATACTGACACTGTATCCGAGCAAAGTAAATCTGAAGCAGTAAATCGCTTACTCTCAACCAAAGAATGTTCGGGATGTGACCTAAGCGGTGCCGATCTAATTGAAGCTGATTTAGAAAATGCAATTCTGACAAATGCAGATTTAAGTGGGGCAACTCTTACGGGAGTAGATTTAGAAAACGCTAATTTAAGCGGGGCGAATTTAAGTGAAGCAAATTTGCAGAATGCAGATTTAAATAGCGCCATTCTTAATAATGCCGATCTCAGTCAAGCTGTTTTAATATCGGCAAATCTAGAAAAAGCTAGTCTAGTTGAAGCAAATTTAACTGGAGTAGATTTAAGGCAAGTCGATTTAGAAAAAACTAATCTGAAGGGAGCAAATATAGAAGAGGCAAATCTAGCTGGAACTGAATTTGATGAAACAATTATGCCAGATGGTACTATTCGC
The DNA here is from genome assembly GCA_964393695.1 of uncultured Pleurocapsa sp. Taxonomy (GTDB): domain Bacteria; phylum Cyanobacteriota; class Cyanobacteriia; order Cyanobacteriales; family Xenococcaceae; genus Waterburya. The sequence goes on along the minus strand of CAYMWC010000026.1, from coordinate 8,060 downwards.
AATGTGCAATAATTCTAATGAATACACTAAAAATCGTTAAAAAAGGTCTAGAAAAATCTAACTCTAGGTTTAATCTGTGGATTAGTCTAGTTGAATCCTGCAAGGTCAAAACTATGGCGGAAGTAGGGGTTTATAAAGGGGATTTTGCCTCTCAACTGCTCCAACACTGCGATTCAATAGAGAAATATTATCTGATTGACCCCTGGCGACACTTAGAAGACTGGAATAAACCCGCAAATAAAAATAATAATACCTTTGAGCAATTTTTCTTAGAAACAAAAGAAAAAACCAGTTTTGTAGCCGATAAAACAGTAATATTACGTGGCAAAACAACCGAGGTAGTTGAGAAAATCCCCAATGAATCGCTGGACTTTGCTTATATTGATGGCGATCATACTTTAAAAGGAATAACAATTGATTTAATCCGCTTGTTTGACAAAATTCGAGTTGGCGGATGGATAGGAGGAGATGACTTTAGTAGATCAATTTGGCAACACACTCCTAATTATGAGCCAAGTTTAATTTTTCCTTTTGCAGTATATTTTGCTGAAGCTGTAGGAGCTAAAATATATGCTCTACCATATTCACAGTTTTTAATTGAAAAGAATGAAATTGAGTCATTTTCCTTTGTAGATTTAACAGGTAAATATAATCATTTAGAACTTAAAAGCCAATTTAATCCATTGGAGATTTTGAAAATCAAAATGGTGGATATGTCTTCTTTCATTACTAGATTATTTCATCAACTAAAAACTTAATCTGGGAATAGACTTTCTGATCTTTTCAGTAATTTTAGTTTATAGTCAAAAAGTTGATTAACAAAACTTTAATCAGCTTTTTGACTATTTTTTGGCTTTTAAAGCCTCTATCTTAAGTTATAAATTTATTGAAAATAAAAAAATCTTAGATTAATTAGTCATTTTTGAGTCATATTTTATCTCTAAATTAAAAATATACAGAATATATAGATTGCAAATCAAAAGCAATTCTAAAGTTCTTTTTTTCTACAAACAGGTGAACTATGAAATCAACTTTGGCTTTAAAAACTATTTCAAGAATTGGTGTGACGGTTTTTACTATTATTTTTGGTGGACAAATGGTACAAGCCGAAACTATTCCTAGACCAAACGAATTTAATAACAATCAACAGACAACTAGACAATCGGCGGCTGAAACAACAAATTCTAATAATTTTCCAAATACTTTTGCCGCCGATTTAAATCCCCAATCAACAAACCCTCAAACTTTAAAAATAACTCAGAGCAATTTTGAAGTAGAACCAGGAACAGCAACTCGTTCTAGCTCTAGCTATATCGGCATTGGTGGCAACATTGGTCTTAGTGGAGATACAACCATAGGAAATGGAGCTTTTGCAGTGATCAGCAAAATAGGATTAACCGACTACTTATCCGCTCGTCCTTCGGCTCTAATTGATGATGACGCAGTGTTTCTTTTACCTGTAACCTTTGATTTTTCTGGAGATGAAGTACCGAATGCTGAATTTAGTATCGCCCCATATTTAGGCGGTGGATTAGCGATATCTACAGGTAGAGATGATACCATTGGCCCTCTTATTTCTGGTGGTTTAGATATTCCTCTATCTTCTGAATTTACCGCTAATGCTGGAGCTAATGTGAGTTTTATCAATGACACTGATGTGGGATTAACACTAGGTGTTGGCTATAATTTCCAGTAACCAGGATTACAAAGGTAATTTGAGTGTGAAAGTAGTTCCTTGTTCTAGCTGAGATGAAACCAAAATTTCACCGCCATGAGCTTCAATAATTTGTTTAGCGATCGCCAGTCCTAAACCAAAACCCCCAGTCTGGCGGGAGCGATCGCTATCAACTCGATAAAATCGCTCAAAAATGTGAGGTAGATCCGCTTCGGGAATGCCAACTCCACTATCTTCAATTTCAATTATTGCCTGATGCGATCGTTTAAATAAGCGCAACTCTATTTCACCTCCAGGAGGTGTATATTTACAGGCGTTAGTGAGTAAATTAGCGATCGCCAATCTCAACAAAGTAGGTTCGGCTGAGATTAACATTGGTTGAGAAGACAAATGACTGGTAAGATTTAAACTTTTTTCTGAGGCTGAAACTTGATAGTCGTCAGCGATTTGTTGCAGTAAGCTAGTTAAATCCAATGGTTGTAAAGACTCGGTAGCAAATTGTCCTTCGTGACGAGCTAGAAATAGTAAATTACTAACTAAGGTGCTGATAGACTCTACCAATTGAGTAATTTTTTCTAGCCGAAAAAGCTGCTGTGAACCATCTTTGACAGGGGTAATTAAACCTACTTGGGCGTTAGTCAAAATTGCTGCTAAGGGCGCACGCAGTTCGTGAGAAGCATCGGCAGTAAAACGTTGAAGCTGACTATATGCCTGACGAATCGGTTGCATGGCGATTCCTGCCAGTACCCAACCTGTAACGCTAATAATCCCTAAAGAAACTGGTACTGCTATTGACAAAACTAAACGTAACTCAGCTAGGTTGTTTTGAGTAGTGGTCAGGGGAATTCCAATTTGCAGATAGCCGATAAATTCTTGTTTTTGATAAACGGGTAGAGTAATTTGACGAATCCAAGAGCGTGAAGGGAGGCTATTTTGAAGAGAATCGCTTTTAATTGTTTCTAAGCCAGAGTGAATTATTAATTGTTCGTTGCCAGGACTGCCAAAAAATTGTCTTATTTGCCTATCTAAACTGTACCAACGAGCGTATGCTAATTCAGTGTCGAGCAGTCGCGTGTTATTTCCCAGTAGTGGCACATTTTCTAAATTTACAGTGTCGGTTTGGCGATTATATTTGACGGTGGTAGCGATCACTCTAGTTTTACGATAAAGTAAGCGATCCAGTTTTTCTAGCTCGTCTATAGCTTCTACGTAGTAAAGCACTCCTGCAAAAACTACTAAGATGCTGCCCATTGAAAAGGTAAACCAACGAGCCAAATTGCGACGACTACAATCAAACATGAAGCGATAATTTTGAAGATTATTTTTGCTCTTCGGGAGGAGCGAGACGATAACCCATACCGTACACCGTTTCAATCCAATCTGCTGCCTCAACTGAATTTAAACGCTGTCTGAGTCTACGCACGGCTGCGGTAACGGCATTGCTTTCTGGTTCATCTCCCCATTCCCATAAATATTCTTCGATTTGGTTGCGAGTTAAAACTTGCTGGGGATGACGTAAAAAATATTCTAGCAACTGAAATTCGCGGGCTGATAATTCTACCGTAACTGCCTTTCTTTCTACAGTTAAAGTGTTCATGTGGAGATTTAGATCAGCAACTACTAGAGTATCTCCTTGCCATAAGGGCGATCGCCTTGATAAGGCTCTAACTCGCGCCATCAGTTCGATAATGTTAGCAGGTTTGACTAAATAATCGTCAGCACCTGCGTCTAAGCCTGTAACTTTATCGTTTATCGTATCTTTAGCGGTCAAGATCAATACTGGTGCAGTTTTGCCTGTATTTCGATACTGACGACAAAGATCTAAACCACTAATTTTAGGTAGCATCCAATCTAAAATTAGCAAGTCATATTCTTTGTGTGACATTAACCATTGGGCGGTTTGTCCATCTTCAATGCCGTCTACTAAATAACCAAGTTCTGATAGAACTGCCTGCATTGGTTCTAATTGTTCGCGATCGTCTTCTACCAACAGAATTTTCATATCATTGCTTTGGTTAAATAGGTTAAATAGGTTGCCAAACTCTTGATTATTTCTGCTTTACAGATATATTTGCTAATTTAACTAGAATCTTATAGACGTTATTTATTCCACACACCTCACTACGGTTAGATCTTTTACTAACCATATTCACTCTCAAGGTAGAGACAACAAAGTAACGTTTCACTTTAATTTATTGATTACCGATATTAATTTTATTGTCCAAACCTATGCCTTTATCTCGCTGGTTAAAAAAAGCATCTAGTCTCAATTTAGATTTTTGGCTGCTTCTACCTATATTGGCATTTGCTTTCTGGATTGGTGGCGAACTTATATCTAATCAAGTATTAAGTCGTCCTTATGGAATAGTTGCTGAACTAAAAGCCGAACAATCCACCAAAATTGAACTTTCTTTTACGGTGGAGGTAATTCAAGTTTTAATTGATAAAAATAAGGGATTGACTCAGGTTGAAGTCAAAACCAATGATTCGGAACTAAAAAAATTAAAATTCGAGTTTTCTATAACTGAGTTTGAACAGGTAGAGAGGAAGATTGCCAAAGAATTAGGTTTATCTAGAGAAAATGTTAAAAAACTGGCGCGTTATCAAATTAAAAATTAGTAGGTCTGATGGCGAGAAAAAGCGATTAGGCTTCCCTAAGCGTCATTGCTCCTTTCTATTGGGCAGTTGCTAAGACCAAATACTGAATAAGTTAATCTAAATTACGAGAATTTTCTCGATTGGGTACAGAAGGTATTTGCTCGCGCAACAGTAGCAAAGGAATACTCAAAAAACCCAAACTTACTACTACGCCAGTCATAATCCAAACTAATATACGGTTAGGTTGATAATTGCCTCGCTCAATTTGCCAAAAAACGCGATTATATCGCCAGGCAGCTAAAGTGATTGTCACAATGCCAAAAATGACTAAAGCGATACCCAAACTTTGGGAATTAAAAATCGAATGTGCTGGAGATTTTTGTTGAGTAAGAGTCAAGTCAAGCTGTTGCAGAAATAACCCAAACCGTGCGATCGCAAAACCAAAGCTAATCAAAGCAATAGAAGTACGTAGCCAGGCTAAAAAAGTGCGTTCATTGGCTTGATGCTCCCGTTGACGGTCAATTTTGGCATTATTGCGATTATTCTTCAAAATCTAGGAGTTTTAAATAGGTAGGATTAGCGATTAACTGTCGTGCTACTAACAACCCAGCCAACGTCCAAGTTTGATATTTTCTGGCTTCTTTACCGATTAAGCGACCACATTTACCATCATAGTATTCGGGCCATTCATCTTGGGCTAAATGCTCTTGAGCTAATTCTATGGCGGAGTGAGCTAGTTCAATACGTCCTGTTTTTTGGGCTGCTGCCACCAACAGCCACAGTAACATCGGCCAATTACCACCGTTATGGTAAGACCAGGGAATATTTTTAGGATCTGATCCCGTAATTGTTCGCCATTCTTCCCCTTCTACCGCAGGAAAACAAATTTTCATCGGCATATTACCCACCAAATCCTGCCAGCGTTGCTCGATTAAATTCATAATGCTTTGAGATTCAGCCTCACTAGCGAGAGAAGTAATGATTGCGAGTAAGTTACCCAAGGCAAAGAAGCGAAAGTCCATGCGTCCTGGCCCCAAATTACCTGCTAAATAACCTCCTGTCTCTGGTAGCCATTCAGTCAGCCAGTTAGGAATCGAACCAGGATAGATATTAAAGCGATTAGCAACTTCTTGACCAAATTCATCTCCTCGGAAGCGATATATTTCGTTTAAACGTTGGAGATCGAGCCAGTAATATTCCCGCACGTGGTAGGTAAGAGTTTCTAGACGACGATGAACGTTCCTCAAGCATATTTGATTACAATCATCGGACAATAACAGTTCTTTTGCAGCCCTTAAAGCAGCATAAAACAACACTTGAATCTCTAATGGATGTTCATAAACTCCCATCCGTCGGTCAATCATAAATGCTCCGTCAGGAACTAACATGGTTGGATACATAGCAAATCGATGCACCAAACACATATCTAGAATTAATCTAATTCCCGACTGAAATTCAGGCTGTTGAGCTAACGTGAAATCTCCTGTAGTTTTAACATAGGTTCGCAGCAGCCAGATCCACCACAAACAGGAATCCACAGGCGGAACTCTGGCGATCGCACTTTCACCAAAATCGGCGGTTAAATATTCTTTGCCATCTTGTAATTCAACTTTAAAACTAGCTGGCATCAACCCTGGGCCTGGCTTAAAGGAGTCCATCTGGGGTTCATGACTTTGGAGAGTTAATGTTTCTATCAGAAAGTTTCGTACTATCTCGGTTTCTCCTGCCATTAAGAAAGCTAAGGCTGAAGGCACAAAATCGCGGACAAAACATTGGTCATAGTTAACTGCTTCTACTGATGGATCTTGGGCAGCTACAGTTCCAATGGGACGACCATGATAGTAAATGATTGAATTATTAAGCTGTTGCCAGGCATCTGTAAATAGAGGGTTGTCAAATAAATAATTACTTGAATCTTGAACTAACATAATTTTTTTTAAATAATTTATGATGAAGAAAGTTTTTAGTTTTCAGTTTTTATTCCTAATTTTGTTGGGTTACGGCAGACAGAAAAATATAGGATAAGCTTTAAAAGCTATCTCCGCCTAACCCAACCTACATAACTCATAACTCATAACTCATAACTCATTACTCATTACTCATTACTCATTACTTGTTACTTCTGACTTCTGACTTCTGACTTCTGACTTCTGATGGGGGAATTTCGCGGTTTTGTAGCCAGCCAAACAAGCCAGCCGTACTAACCAGAATTAGAGTAATTATTCCCACCACTTGCAGCATGATGCTATAGCGCATATTTTTTAGTTAAACGAGATTGTAATGTTCCATGTGGACGTTAGTAACAGGAACTTCTAGCTTATATAGGGCAGCTTCTACCGCCTCCATCATGACAGGAGCAGCACAGATAAAGTAATTACGAGTGCCTCGGTGCAGGGGTATATATTTTTCTAGTAGTTCGCGATCGACATAACCTGTTTCTCCCTCCCAGTTTTCTGGTGGCTCTTTAAGCACATGAATGATGGTTAAGTCTAGTTTGGTTTTCAAATTGTCTAGTTCTTCGCGAAAAGTTACATCAGACCAAGTTTTACTGGCATAGATTAATAAAAAAGGTCGGTCATCTTGACGTTCGGCAGCAGTTACCAGCATACTCATGATCGGTGTAATCCCAATTCCTCCAGCAATCAGCACAAATCCTGCCGAGTCCCAATAGCGATCGCTGGTAAATACGCCATAAGGGCCATCAAGATAAGCTTTTGTGCCTGGTTTGACATCTTTGATTTTGTTGGTAAAATCTCCCAAAGCTTTGATGCTAAACTCCAAACGTTCTGGGTTTACCGCACTAGAAGACATGGAAAATGGATGTTCTCGCATCCGAAAAGGCGAAATATCTAAAGTAATCCAAGCAAATTGACCTGGTTGAAACTGCATCCCTTCATGTCCACGCGATCGCAATGCCAATGTCCAGACGTTACCCCGTTGAGGAATTACTTCTTCGACTAAATAAGGCTTTCTGGTCATAAACCAGGGTTTGATCAGGCGGACATAAATGAGCAACCACAGGGCAGCCAGAGCGATCGCACTCCAGAGAACGCTTTTCCAAAACAGACTCAGATAGTAACTGACTCCTAAAGCATGAGCCAATCCCAAAGCGACGATCATTACTGCTAAAATCCCGTGCAGAATTCGCCAAGGTTCATAAGGAATCTTCAAAGGCTTACGCCAGATCGAAGTAACTACCAAAATAATTAACGCTGTAGTCGATGCTACGGCATATCTAGCCCGCCAGGGAGCTTCAAATATATTTAATAGTTGCAGCGTTTCTGGTTCGGTAATGAACAAAATTAGAGGATGAATTAGAATTAAAGCAAACGCAACTATAGATGTATAGCGATGAAACTGAAGAATAATATCCACTCCATAAGAAGCTTCAATGCGATTAATTCTCGCTGTTAAGGCAAACTGAAGTGCCATCATCGCCAGCCCAATAAAACCCAAAGCTACCGAAAACTCAGTCCAAAACCCCCTGCCTTCAGTCGGAGCATAAAATAGCAATACTAGCAGTGGTAACAAAGTAATTAAAAGATAGATACCAATCCAGAAAGCTGCGATCGCCACGGGACTTTTCATTAATAGACGTTGCATCAACCCCCCCCTGCTATATAAGGACAATATTCAAAGTTTTTTTAGTATTGGCAATAAATGTGACTAAAAAATGATGAATGTAATGCAACCATGAGATTTTGCTAGGGTTGGGATAAGAAGGAGCTATGCTCAATAGACTTGTCCGAAAATAAGCAACACTAGATAAACCAAAGGAAAGAGCCTC
>CAYMWC010000025.1:0-36673 GCA_964393695.1 uncultured Pleurocapsa sp. | reverse complement strand
GCAATGCGATTACGCCCACAGCCTCTCCGCAATGCGATTACGCCCACAGCCCCTCCGCAAGGCTTGCGCCCAGCAAGTAGCAGTCAAAAAAAATGTCCTAACGTTTTCGCGTATTGCTCTATCTCAAATATTCTTGAGTAATAAAAATTTGTTGATTAGAACCTTTTTTCTGCTGCTTTTTAATTCTAATCAACCGATTGATTAAACTATTTTGATTCTGTAAATATTCGTGTAAAAAGTCAATTTGCCCTTGGTAATCTCGATCTGTTTTACAAATTATAATGCCTGAATGTTGAGTATTATTATTGTGTAATTCGATAAAATCATCTCGATTAAAAGTAATAACAGCAAGGTTATTTATAGTAGCGTAATTTAACACTTCATAATCGGGAATGCTTTGATTAGCTTGTCCTGCATCATAGCTAGTAATTACAGTATGTCCCAATTTTCTGAGCATTTTAACCATGTCCAAAGCAAAATTCTCATTAGAATAAAAACTAAAGTTAGTCATCAAAATCAATCATCAATAGAAGCAATAATACGGTCTATCTCCGATTGATGATGGTAGTAATAACCCCAAACGGCAGTTAAATCTTCTAAACTAAGACTTGGATAATTGCGTAATAATTCTTGTTCCGTTGCACCTTGTTGGCGAAGAGATACTAAAGTCCAAACAGGTATTCTAGTATTACGAATACAAGCATGACCGCCACTAACCCCAGGTATTTGTTGAATAACTTCGGTAATTTGCATCATTTAGATTTTCTAGATTTGAGATAGCCTGTTTTAAAATTTACTCAATATATTTTTGAATTATGCAACAATATCATTATTATGAGTAGCCCAGAAAAAACTAACTATTGATGCGGTGTTACATTTTATAAGTACTTGGGCGGAAGAAGACGCAAAAATAGTTACTCCTGGTAAAAGAACCATAAATTTAGATAAACAGACAGCAAAACCACCTTGTTATGTTTACTTCATTCTTAACTATGATAGTAAAGCAGTTAAGATTGGAATTGCAAAAAATGTTGGGCGAAGAATGGCGAGTCTCCAGACAAGTTCACCTTCAGAATTGAAGCTAATAGGCAAAATAAGAGCTAAAAGCGTTGCTAAAGCTAGAGAATTAGAAAAATCTTTACATCAAACTTTTGATAAATATCTTATTAGAGGCGAGTGGTTTAAAGCTGAAATTGATTTACTAAATTACATACAAGAAACTTTGCTAAATAATTTAGATGTCACCTCATAATAGTCGCCTTTAATTGAGAATTTCTTTACAATCATAGGTAAGGATATATAAAGAAATTTTAAGAAGCTGGGATATATGAAACGGATTGTCTTGATCGCAGGGTTTGAATCCTTTAACGCCAACTTGTATCGTCAGGCTGGGTCGATGGCTACAGCTAGGTGTAGAGAATTGGAGGTTATTGTATTCAGCGATCGCGACATCACTACCTCTCCTGATATAGTAGAAACTGCTCTACAATCTGCCGATGTTTTCTTTGGTAGCCTTATCTTTGATTACGATCAAGTTATCTGGTTAAGGGAAAGAGTTCAAAATATTCCCATCAGGTTGGTTTTTGAGTCAGCTTTAGAATTAATGAGTTTGACCCAGTTGGGTAAGTTTGCCATTGGAGATCAACCCAAGGGAATGCCCAAACCTGTTAAGTTTATCCTTAGTAAATTTAGCAATAGCCGTGAAGAAGATAAACTGGCTGGCTATCTTAGTTTCTTAAAAACAGGTCCTAAGTTACTTAAATATATACCTGCGAAAAAAGTACAGGATCTCCGTAACTGGTTAATTATCTACGGCTACTGGAATGCAGGGGGAACAGAAAATGTTGCCTCGATGTGTTGGACTTTAGCAGAAAAATATTTAGGGTTAGAAGTAGGCGAAATTGCCCAACCAATTGAAACCCCCAACATGGGTTTATTACATCCCCAATACCAGGGTTATTTTACGTCGCCGAAAGATTATCTGGAATGGTACACAAAAAATTTAAAATTCAATTCGGGCGGTCAACATTTTGAGGAAACCTCAAAATTACGCCCTCACAAAATTCAAAATTCAAAATTTGTTGTTGGTATTCTTTTATATCGTAAGCACGTCATTACCAAACAACCTTATATACCCCAGTTAATCAAACATTTTGAAAATCAGGGATTAATACCTTTACCTGTATTTATCAATGGTGTAGAAGGTCATGTAGTAGTGAGAGACTGGTTGACGACTGAATACGAACAATCACAACGAGAACAAGGTAACAAAGAAATCCTGTCTTTATCTGAAGATGCAGTCAAAGTCGATGCCATTGTTTCTACCATCGGATTCCCCTTAGTAGGAGGGCCCGCAGGTTCGATGGAAGCAGGAAGACAGGTAGAAGTCGCCAAGAGAATTTTAACTGCCAAAAACGTACCTTATATTGTGGCTGCACCTTTATTAATCCAAGATATCCATTCCTGGACACGTCAGGGAATAGGCGGTTTACAGAGTGTAGTGTTATATTCCCTTCCCGAATTAGATGGCGCGATCGATACTGTCCCATTAGGTGGTTTAGTAGGAGAAGATATTTATCTCGTCCCCGAAAGACTCCATCGCCTTACAGGTAGAGTTGAAACCTGGATTAATTTACGTCACAAACCCACACCAGAGAGAAAGATTGCCGTTATTTTATATGGCTTTCCCCCTGGTTATGGCGCAACAGGTACAGCAGCTTTATTAAATGTCCCTAAAAGCTTATTAAACTTTTTACACGCTTTAAAAGCACGGGGTTATGACGTAGGCGAATTACCAGAAGACGGCGAGGAAATTATTAAGCAAGTAAAAGCAGCCGACGAATCTACCCCCCTTTCTAAGGGGGGACAGGGGGGATCACAAGTTAATGTCCGCACTCTCGAAAAATGGCTTGGCTACCTCCAAACCACTAAAGTTGAAAAACAATGGAAATCTCTTACAGGTACAGGAATCAAAACCTACGGTGATCGCTTTCACATTGGTGGAATTCAATTAGGTAATGTTTGGATAGGGGTACAACCGCCTCTAGGAATAGCAGGAGATCCCATGCGGTTAATGTTTGAAAAAGATTTGACTCCCCATCCTCAATACACCGCTTTTTATAAATGGTTGCAAAAGGAATATCAAGCTGATGCGGTGGTTCACTTTGGAATGCACGGCACAGTAGAATGGCTTCCTGGTTCGCCTTTGGGTAATACTGGTTATTCTTGGTCGGATATTTTATTGGGTGATCTTCCCAACCTCTATATCTATGCAGCTAATAATCCTTCGGAATCGATTTTGGCAAAACGTCGGGGTTATGGTGTTCTGATTTCTCATAATGTTCCCCCTTATGGACGGGCTGGTTTGTATAAAGAATTAATCGCGCTACGAGAATTAATTGGGGAATATCGAGAGGATACAGCCAAGAATTCGGCACTCAGGGATATTATCTGTCAGAAAATTGTCGATACTGGTTTGGAAAAGGATTGTAGGTTTACAGAGGGATTAAAACAGGGGATTGATTTTACGGTTGAAAATGCCAAGCTGTTTAGTAAGAATGTGATTAACCAATATTTTGTGCAGATATATGAATATTTGCAGGTATTGGAACAGCGTTTGTTTTCTTCTGGTTTGCACGTTTTAGGAGAAAAGCCCAGTGAAGAAGGTTTGAAGTCTTATCTTGAGGCATATTTTGATGGGGAATTGTCAGATGATGCGATCGATGAAATTATTTATCGGCAAGACACAAACACCAATGGTAGGGGCGGTATGCCTACGGCAGCTACGCAAACGCGAACCGCCCCTACGGAAAATGACAATTTAAACGAGGAGGCAACCAAAATCGTAAATTTATTAACCCAAAATACCGATGAGATGACTAATCTGTTGCGGGGTTTAAATGGGGAATATATACCTCCTGCCCCTGGAGGGGATTTACTTAGGGATGGTAGTGGAGTATTGCCGACTGGGAGAAATATTCACGCTTTAGATCCTTATCGGATGCCTTCCCCTGCTGCTTATGAACGGGGGAAAGAGATTGCTAAAAAGATTATTCAGCAGAATTTGGAGGAAAAAGGAACTTATCCTGAAACTGTGGCAGTAATGTTGTGGGGTTTGGATGCCATTAAAACCAAAGGAGAGTCTTTAGGTATTTTATTGGAATTAGTTGGGGCTGAACCTGTTAAGGAAGGTACTGGTAGAATTGTGCGTTATGAATTGAAACCTGTTGCCGAAGTCGGACATCCTCGCATTGATGTTTTAGCTAACCTTTCGGGGATTTTTCGCGATACCTTTGTCAATATTATTGAGTTGTTAGACGATTTGTTTCAACGAGCAGCAGAAGCAGAGGAATCGACAGATAATAATTATATTCGCAAGCATTATTTAGCATTAAAAGCTCAAGGTATAGCCAATGCCTCAGCCAGAATGTTTTCTAACCCTGCTGGTGATTTTGGTTCTTTAGTAAACGATCAAGTAGTAGATAGCAATTGGGAATCTGGTGATGAACTTGCCGATACTTGGAAAAACCGCAACGTCTTTAGTTATGGACGCAAGGATAAAGGACAAGCTAGACCAGAAGTATTATCGCAGTTATTAGCAACAAGTAGCCAAATTGTTCAAGAAATCGATTCAGTGGAATATGGTTTAACGGACATTCAAGAATATTATGGCAATACTGGCGGTTTAAAACTGGCTGCGGAAAAGCAAAGTGGAAAGGAAGTAGAAGCTTCGTTTGTGGAGAGTTTCTCTAAAGATACTAACCCTCGCAAGTTAAAAGATTTACTCCGCATGGAATACCGCACTAAATTGCTTAACCCTAAATGGGCAGAAGCGATGGCAGATCAAGGCAGTGGTGGTGCATATGAAATCTCCCAACGGATGACAGCCTTAATTGGTTGGGGCGGTACAGCAAACTTTAAAGACGACTGGGTATACGATCAAGCTGCTGATACTTATATGTTAGATGCCGAGATGGCAAACAAGTTAAGAGATGCCAATCCTGAAGCATTTAGAAATATTGTCGCACGGGCGATCGAGGCACACGGGCGGGGTTTATGGAATGCGGATGAAGAGAAGTTAGAGAAGTTGAGAGAGTTATACGAGTCTACTGAGGATGAATTGGAAGGGGTTACTATTTAATTGACAATTGCCAATTCTTTAGGAATTTCTGCGAGGGCAAAAAGTACAATGGTCGCCAATAAAGAAAAATTTAGCATTATCAATGAAAAAAATGGCCTCAATACTTAGATGAGACTGAAATCTAAACAATTGTTTTTCTTGTAGCGATCACTTTAGGATAGGAGTTTCGCATTGACAGAATTATGAAAATGTAAATTAGGACGCGATCGCGTAGCGTACCCGAAGGGTAATCGCCAATTATGCAGCAAACCAAGAGGACTAGACACCAAGATTCTGACAAAGCTCTTCAACAGATTTCATAGGGAGATAAAGTTTCATAGGGGTTTGCCTAAATTGCTGAAATCCATACTTTATATAGAAATCTAAAGCTCTCTCATCCAAAGCTTCTGCTATCACAGCTAAAGATGCAATTTGTGCAGAGGCATTGAGTGACCTTCTGAGGGCATCTACCAACATTAACTCACCAAATCGCTTACCCTTTTGTTTATTATCAACAGCAAGACGACCCAACAGCGTAGTTGGAAGCTGAGGATAACGAGGCAAGCGTTTCGCAAAATCTTCATCCAGTGCTGTAATGTCAACAGTGTATGAAGAGAGCGTGTAGTAAGCCAAAACATTAAATTTAGGATTATCAATTAAGACAAATACAGTTGAAACTCGTCTTTTGAAATCCTGAGATGCTTGCTTACATATGTAATTGTCTAAACTATCCTTCCCACAGCAGAAGTCTGAGCGGACGTGCCTACGACTATCTAGAGGTTCGATCTTGAGAACCATTAAGCTGACATTACTTGTTTGTATCGTAGTGCTGCTGCCTTGAGTGCATCATTAGGCTTCGGAGAATTGAGGAGAGCATCGACAAAAGCTTCGCTATCCTCAATGCTAAGCTTAAGCGTTTGGTGTCGCTCAATAACTCGGCAAGCTTCTGCCTGAACACTTGCGACAACAAAATCAGTTAGGCTGCGTCCCTCTAAGTCGGCTGCTTTTTGCAGAAGAGCTTTAGTTTCTGGACTGACACGAGCTTCAAGTCGTGCCATCGATTTTGGATGAGTTGCAGTAGCCATATCAATCAATAAATTTCAAATGGATTATTGACTTCAATTATATACGGCAATTTGCCGTACGTCAATTCAGATCGTGTAAGCTTGTCTCTTTCCACCTGAAGATCATGTCGCATAACGGACTAGTTATACAGAATGTTTCTGTATATCCCGTATATCCCGTGGTGTTAACTAGAATCTTTCCGCATAACATCCTTATACAGAGTATTAAACGAAATTTTTCTTTATAATTCACCGTTGTATTTAAAAGTAAAACGCCAATAGAGCCTTCAGAAAATATTGTAGGTATTTTTTTAGAAAGATACAAATTGTTTTGCTACATATATTAACCGTCGCCGATTCTGCAACTATCAGACTGGCAAAATCAGTAATCAAAACTTGCTCTCCATACATACAGGACAGTCGCGAGGATGCACCCAGTAATAAGAGCCAATGCGCTCAATGTTATATTCAGATTCTAAATGCGCCATAACCTTGTTAACATATTCTTTTAAATCATCCAGTGATAGTCCTTGAGTATGTTGAGGAAACATTTTATATCTAACTTGATTACCTTGATAGATCTTTAATCCAATGGCGTGAACGTTGCCGTCACGAATACCATAAACAATAAACTCTACCCAAAAAGCATCAGGTAATATAGGATTTATAGTTGCAATGCCTTGCTCTTTTGCATAATTATCTCTGCGTTTGGCGTTTACCTTACTGGCATTTCTCAATCGATAACGTTTGTGATAGCAAACACGATTTTTCTCCACATAACAATCAGAGTGCTTGGCTTTAGCCTCTTCTTCTGTGAAATAATTTTTAGCACAGTAAAGACATTTCGGGTCGGCTTTTTTTCCCACAATCAATTAATCAGTAAAAATATCTGTCAAATCTACCTTCAGTCCTGGTAAGATATTTTCCCCATAAAGAGTTTGAGGATTGTCTAAGACTTCTTTCTTTTGCCCGTTGCGATAAATCTCAACTTGCTTATCGTCGGGATTAATTAACCACCCCAACTTAACTCCACAACTCATATATTCTGTCATTTTCTGTCGTAATTCATCTAAATCATCTGTAGGTGACATAAGTTCAATGACGAAATCAGGATCGATGGGTGCAAACTTTCTTTGTTGTTCTTTATCAAGAGTGTTCCAACGTTTTAAAAGTATCCAACTGACATCAGGGGAACGAGTCGCACCATTAGATAGTTTAAAACCTGTAGAAGAATCAAAACTTACTCCCTGCTTAGTTTTTGTATTCCAAAGTTCTATTTGGAAAAACAATTTGCCATTTTTTCTTCCACTCTCACTACCAGTTGGCGACATAACTATTAATTTTCCTTCAAAGGTAGTTTCAAATCTGCTTTCGGGATTGTCAGCACACAGCTTCTCAAAATCGCGATCGCTTATCTTATCTGTAAAAGCAGAAATATTGATAGCAGTCATAAAAAAAATTTTGTTTACTCTTAGTCATAATCCGTAAGCTTAGTTGAATTTTAGCGTAACAATTGTACAACACTAAAAAATGTACTTTTTTCTTTGCCGTCAAAATTTATATTCTACAAGCTTTATAAGCATTCAAGATGTTATTTTACGTCTGATTATGTCACTAATCGGACGTAAAACTATATTTCTTAGTTATACTAAATAATTAAACTATATTTCTTAGGTAGGTTACAATGAAGGTAGATAATTTGGTAGTCAGACATGAAAAATACTGTTATTCATCAGATTCAAGTCCCCCAAAACAAAGATGAAATAGCTAAAGCTATTCTGCATCACGTTGAAGCTTCTATAAGCGAAGCTAGCCCCGAACATCTCCAAAAAATAGTAGATGCCCTCAAACCAAAAGTAATCGACCCAGAAAAAAAAGCTTTGGCAAAAAAGATCGCAGGAGATGATTATAGTGAAGGTAATTTAGCTGTATTAGAGTTGGCTAACCTAGAACAGTATTATCAACGTCGTCGCGAACTATTAGAAAACAGTATTACTACACCCGAAGTAGCTAAATTAATTGGATGTCAAGCAATTACCACGGTACACGATCGCCGTAAAGCTGGTACGCTTTTGGGACTTAAAGATAATGGCGTCTATAAATTTCCCCTGTGGCAATTCGATCCAGAGGGAGACGATGGCGTAATCGATCGCTTACCAGAACTTCTCAAAACCCTGCAAATATCTGATTTTGGAAAACTCAACTGGTTAAGTAAACCATTAAGAGCTTTTGAAGATCGTACTCCTGTTGAGATCTTGAAAGGCGGTAATGAAGAGGATCTTGAAGATTTGATAGTTGAAGCTAGAGGAGTGGGTGTAGCTCAGTAATGGTAGAGATTAGATATCCGCCACCAACCCGTAATATTAGTCCTCAATGGTTTGAGTTGAAATCTGGAACGACAATTCAAAGAATATTTGACCCTACTAGTTATGGTGCTACGGCAACAGGATTCAGGCATTATGGCCCATTGAGTAGATTCGACCATCAGCGCAATACAGCCAAACCTAAAGTAGACAATAAACGGGGAATTATTTATGTAGGATTGAGTCTGTCATGCTGCTTAATTGAAGTATTTGGTGATGATGAAATGATGAAAATACAAAAACAGCAAATTGCCTTTGTTACTTTAAAGCAAAGTCTAAAAGTACTCGATTTAAGAGATTCTGGAGCTTGGAATGCTGGTTCAATAGCAGCAATGGCAAGTGACGGTAGGAGGAAACTAACTCAAGCCTGGAGTCGTTATTTCTATGAGAATCCAGATTTATATGGAGATTTAGACGGACTTATCTTTAATAATGCTCATGACGGACAAGTTGCGATCGCTTTATACGAACGAGCAGCACCGCAACTATCATCTGCCGATATTTCAGTTTTAGATTTGAATGAGCCATCAATTAGAGAAAGCATATTGGCGATCGCCAACCGTTTGAATTTGTTAGTTGAGATTGAATTATGAAAATTGAGATTGTTCCATTTGAAGAAACCAAATCAACCAGTGTACGGGGGAAAACGGAAGTTGAGTTAATAAAACCAGATGTAATGGTAGTGTTCTGAAGTTGTTGGTGCAGTACTCAGATATCTAGACCAAATTTATATCTATATATCTAAAAATTCTCTAACCCCTATCACCCAAACCCAATCACAACAAACAAATTAAATGCGTGACAGCTTATGATTATCAATAGGGGCAAATTAGCAGGATTCAAAATTGCGATGGTTTTAAGTAAACTTTTTCCAGTCACCAATGACAAATGGCAACCAATTATTAAACAGTTAATTGCAATAGTTGGTAAAGATAGTGTAGTAAAGCGTAAGGAAGAGTTATTAACCTATGAGTGTGATGGTTTACCTAGCTATCGTCAACGTCCAGCATTAGTAGTACTACCTCGCACCACAGAAGAAGTGGCAGCTACAGTTAAACTTTGCCACGATTATGATTTACCTTGGGTTGCCAGAGGTGCAGGTACGGGTTTATCTGGAGGCGCATTACCCACTGAAGACTGTGTATTAATTGTCACCGCTAGGATGAATCAAATTTTGTCTCAAGATTTAGATAATCATCGCATTACAGTCCAACCAGGGGTAATTAATAATTGGGTAACTCAGGCAGTTAGCGGTGCAGGGTTTTATTACGCTCCTGATCCTTCCAGTCAGATTATTTGTTCGATTGGTGGGAATGTGGCAGAAAATTCGGGGGGAGTTCACTGTCTGAAATATGGTGTGACAACTAATCATGTTTTGGGTCTGAAAATAGTCAGTACCGATGGTTCAATTATTGATGTAGGTGGTTTAGTTCCCGAAATGCCTGGATATGATTTAACAGGTTTATTTGTTGGTTCGGAAGGAACATTAGGTATCGCTACTGAAATTACTCTCCGTATTCTCAAACGACCTGAATCAGTATGTGTTGTGTTGGCGAATTTCTCGACTGTGGAAGATTCTGGTGCAGCAGTGGCGGATATTATCAGCGCGGGTATTATTCCTGCTGGTATGGAAATTATGGACAATCTCAGTATCAATGCAGTAGAAGATATTGTTGCTACTGGCTGTTATGCTCGTGATGCTGCTGCTGTCCTTTTGGTAGAGTTAGACGGATTAGAAGTAGAAGTTAAAGCTTATAAACAAAAAGTTGAAGCAATTTGTCGGCAGAATAATGCGACTGGAATTACTACTGCTAATGATCTCGATACACGCGCCAAACTTTGGAAAGGTAGAAAAGCTGCCTTTGCTGCTGCGGGACACATAAGTCCTGACTATTTTGTTCAGGATGGGGTAATTCCTCGGACTAAGTTAGTGGAAGTGTTAAGGGAAATAAATGCTTTGAGCGATCGCTATGGTTATAAAATTGCTAATGTCTTTCATGCTGGGGATGGCAATCTACACCCTCTAATCCTCTATGATAATGCTGTCCCAGGAGCTTTTGAAACTGTCGAAGAAATTGGTGGCGAAATCCTCAAGCTTTGTGTTGATGCTGGAGGTAGTTTGTCGGGGGAGCATGGTATTGGTGCAGATAAAAATTGCTATATGCCTTATATGTTTAATGAGGTTGATTTGGAAACCATGCAATATGTGCGTACTGCTTTAAATCAGAAAGGATTAGCTAACCCAGGTAAGATTTTCCCGACTCCTCGCAGTTGTGGAGAAGCAGCTAACGCTCAAAAAATTCAGCAGTTTAAAAATGCCGAACTTTATTAATTTAAATAAATTAATGCTGATCAACTTATTAGAGCGTTGGTAAATTTGTATAACAATCGAAGATAAGAGAATTTATCAATCTGGTAGCTTAGAGTCATAGAACGTTGCAGAACTAAGTAATGCCGTTTATGAATCGAATATTCCGTCAGACAGTTATTTTCTCGATTATTTTGGGCTGCGTTGTCTTGATCATCTCTCAATCAGCACAATCAGCTTTCACTATGCCCAAAGAACAACTATCAGCTTCAAAACCAGTAGATATAGCCCAGCAAATAGATTTTAAACCTAACTTTCAAGAATTAGGAGTAGAGGGATCTATTTTAATTCAAGATCTAAATCAAAATCGGACTTACCAGTACAATTCGCAACGTAACGCAACTGCTTTTTTACCTGCATCTACATTCAAAATTCCTAACTCTTTAATTTCTTTAGAAACAGATGTCATTCCCAATGAGCTTGCTATTTTGACTTGGGATGGAGTCACCAGAGAAATTCCAGAATGGAATCGAGATTTAAACATGAAAGAAGCCTTTAAGCTTTCAGCCGTCTGGTTTTATCAAGTTTTAGCTCGTCGAGTAGGACATGACACAATCCAAGAGAAGGTAAATCAAATAGGTTATGGCAATAGCAATATCGGTAGTCCAGAAGATATCGATAAATTTTGGTTAGAAGGAGAATTACGCATTACACCTCAAGAGCAAATTCAGTTTCTCCGTCGTTTTTACAATAATGACTTACCTTTTTTAGAGCGATCGCTTAGTATTGTTAAAGATATTATGATTGTCGAAGAGACTCCAGATTATACACTCAGGGGCAAAACTGGTTGGGTAGGATTTCCTGTACCAGTAGAAACCCAAGAAGTTGGCTGGTATGTAGGTTATTTAGAACAAAATAACAATGTTTACTTTTTTGCTACCAATATTGATATTCGCAGCGAGGATGATGCTGACAAGCGAGAAGAATTAACACGTCGTTGCTTGAAAGATTTGCAATTGCTTTAGGCTTAATTAACCTATAACCTATAACACTTCCTACTTCCTACTTACGAACCCATTACTATTAATGTCCTAATCTAATTTTGTACGATTAATAAATAAGGCTGTCCCAAAACAGATGAGACAACCTTGAAGATAAATATATTAATCGATTGCTTAAGAGCTAAAAGCTAAAAGCTAAAAGCTTGAAGCTAGTGTTGATTAATAATCAAAATCACCACCACCAGCACCAGCAGGAGCTTTATCTTTTTCGGGCTTATCTACGACAATACATTCAGTAGTTAAGACCATACCTGCAATAGAAGCAGCGTTTTGGAGTGCAGAACGAGTTACCTTAGCAGGGTCAACGATACCAGCATCAAACATATTGACATATTCGTTTTTAGCTGCATTAAAACCAGTACTAAAGTCTTTTTCTTTAACTTTTTCAGCTACTACTGCGCCGTTTTGACCAGCGTTTTCAGCAATTCTTTTTAAAGGAGCAGTTAAAGCACGAGCAACGATAGTTGCACCAGTTAAACCTTCATCCTTCAGATTAGCACTTGCCCATTCTTCTAGCCCAGGAGCTAGGTGAGCGAGAGTAGTGCCACCACCAGGAACAATACCTTCTTCCACAGCAGCTTTAGTAGCGTTGATCGCATCTTCCAGACGTAGTTTGCGGTCTTTCATTTCGGTTTCGGTAGCAGCACCCACTTTGATGACTGCTACACCACCAGAAAGTTTAGCTAGACGCTCTTGTAATTTTTCTTGGTCATAAGAAGACTCAGTTTCTTCTATTTGACGGCGAATTTGCTGACAGCGTTTTTTGACTGCTTCTTCATGACCTTCAGCCACAATGGTAGTGCTGTCTTTGGTGATGTTGATGCGACGAGCAGTACCAAGCATTTCCACTTTAGTGCTTTCTAGTTTTAGACCTGCATCTTCAGAGATTACCTGACCACCAGTCAAAACAGCAATGTCTTCTAACATTTGTTTACGGCGATCGCCAAAACCAGGTGCTTTGATAGCAGCGACGTTGAGTACACCTCTTAGACGGTTAACTACTAAAGTAGCTAGAGCTTCTTTTTCAATATCTTCGGCAATAATGACCAAAGGTTTGCCTTGACGAGCTACTTGTTCGAGTACAGGTACAAGGTCTTGAACTAAAGTTATCTTGCGATCGGTAATGAGAATGAAAGGCTCTTCTAAAGCAGCTTCCATCCGCTCAGTATCGGTAACAAAGTAAGGAGAAATATAGCCTTTGTCAAAGCGCATCCCTTCAGTAATTTCTAGTTCAGTAGTCATAGACTTACCTTCTTCGAGAGAAATTACTCCTTCTTTACCGACTTTATCCATTGCTTGAGCAATCATGTCGCCCACTTCTTCGTCGTTACCGGCAGAGATTGTGCCAACTTGAGCGATCGCTTTGGAATCACCTACAGGTTTAGAGTACTCGTGAATCTTACCAACTAGGTATTCAATTGCCTTGTCAATACCACGTTTGATAGCAATAGGGTTGGCACCTGCTGCCACGTTGCGTAAACCTTCTTTGATAATTGCATGAGCCAAAACTGTGGCTGTGGTCGTACCGTCTCCTGCTACGTCGTTAGTTTTGGAAGCAGCTTGACGAATTAAGGCTACCCCTGTATTCTCGATGTGATCTTCTAATTCAATTTCTTTGGCGATTGTTATCCCATCATTGACAATTTGGGGCGCGCCAAATTTTTTTTCGAGGACAACATTACGTCCTTTGGGACCAAGGGTAACGGCTACTGCTTCGGTTAATAAGTCGATACCTTTTTCGAGTGCGCGACGAGCTTCGTCGCTGTAAATAATCAATTTAGCCATAAAATTGGTATGCCTTCCAGGAAATGATGAACGGTGAATAAATTAACTTTTGTATACTGTTTGCTTCAGTATTATTTTTTTACTTGCTTGATCACTCAATCACTTGACCAACTAAATGACTTAAGCAACTGCTGCTAAAATATCTTTTTCTGATAGCAAAACATACTCTTCGCCACCTAGCTTGATATCAGTACCAGCATATTTAGAGTAAAGAACTTTATCTCCAACTTTTACTTCTAAAGGAGTGTAACCACCATCATCATTGCGTTTACCAGGTCCTACGCCTACTACTTCGCCAATTTGGGGTTTTTCTTTCGCTGCATCGGGTAGAAAGATTCCACCAGCAGTTTGTTCTTCACTGGCACTAACTTTGATAAATACGCGATCGCCTAGAGGCTTTACAGTTGTAACGTTAATAGTAATAGCTGCCATGCCAAATTCTCCAGATAAATAACTGAATACTTAATTTTGAGTAATATTTTGGTTGAGTAAGTTGCCTCTTTTTAAGATTAGCACTCTCACCTTCCGACTGCTAATTTAGCTAAATTACGTAACAGATGGCAACGGTATCATCAGTGTGGTTTACCGTACAAAATAAAACAGAGCAGTGATCTAAGTATTAAAAGGTTGTAATCCTAAGCATTAATACTTTTATAGATCCATTCTAAATGTCGATACTGTCCTAACAAACTCAGCAACTTGTAATCATCAATTGGCTTAGTTAAAAAAGCATTGCAACCCGCAGCGCGACTCTGTTTTTCTAACTGCTCAAAACTGCTAGCTGAGACAGCAATAATAGGTGTTTGAGCAAAATCTTTTAGTTGCCGTAATTCTGATACTAGAGTAAAACCTGTTTTGATCGGCATAAATAAATCAGTCAAAATTAAGTCAGGTTTATTTTGGAGAGCCAGTTGCAATCCCTGCTGTCCATTCTTAGCAGTCAGAACTTTAAACCCTAGAGGTTCTAAAATGTCCGCAAGTAATAGACGGCTAGTACCGACATCATCTACGATCAAAAGCGTTAACCGCTCACCTTTATAACCAATAATTTCTCTAACTGATTGGGCTGCAATTTCTGAAGTGACCTTAATTTCGGGAAATACCGCATCAAACCAAAAAACCGAGCCTTTAGCTGGTTCACTCTTAACTTTTAGTTCTCCGCCCATTAATTCTACTAATTGCTTGCTAATTGACAGACCTAAACCTGTACCCATTTCTTGAAATTCATATTTATCTATTTGTTCAAAAGGTTGAAAAATTCTGGTCAAATCGTGACGACCGATACCAATACCAGTATCAACAACAGCAAAACGTAAACAGACTTGGGAGGGAAGATGGCGATCGCTATTTTGGAGACGACTTATTGCACTGACTTGTAAGGCTATTTGTCCTTGATCGGTATATTTGATGGCATTATTAAGTAAATTGAGTATAATCTGTCTCAATCTTTGTTCATCACCATAAAAATTAACTGGTAAATTACCTGAAGTTTCAAACCTAAACGCAATATTTTTCTCTGCTGTTTTTTTACGAGCAAACAAAACTATATCTTCCATAAAGTTAGACATTGTAACTAAGGAAGGAGATAGCTTGGTTTTATGGGCTTTAGATTTCGCTAAATCGAGAATTTCGTCAATTAAAGTTAACAAGTATTTGCCATTTTGCTGCACAATATCTAGCCATTCAGACGACTTAAATTCTAGGGGATTTGTAGCATGAGGATAATAAAGAGCCAAGTTCTTTTGAATCAGCCGACTATAGCCAATAATACTGTTTAGAGGTGTTTTCAGCTCATGACTAATATTAGCTAAAAATTGATCTTTAGCTTGGTTGGCTACTTCTGCTTTTTCTTTTGCTTGTTTTAATTTTTGAGTGGTATGTTTAATATGCTGAAGATTTTCCTCAATAGTATTAGACATTACCTCAAAGTTATTAGCCAAGGCATTCATTTCAATCACCGAACTTCTAGGCAGGGTAATTGGTTCGTTACGTAAGATTTTGTAGGGCAGATTAGTAGTCAATATTGCTAGATTTAAAATTGGTTTAACCAAAAGACGACTGAGGTATTTTGCCATCAAAATCGAACCCAAAGCAATCAGCAACAACAGAGTTAAACTTTTTACATAGAGTAGCTGTAGATAATCAATATAAGGAGCAGCAGGAGCTTCTATGCACAAGGTTAAAGGAATCTCTTCATTGAGCAGCAAATCTTTAACATAAAAAGATTCTCGCCAGCGGGCTACTAAGGGTTTGTCCTTCATAATTGGCAGCCAATGAAAAAGATCCTGTTGGGATCTATCTGAGTTAATGTAGCTTATTTCTCCTGTTTGATGACGTTGCGAAAGTTTGTGAGAATTTAGTTTACTATCAGTGCTAGCAATCAACAATAACTCATCTTTATCCATCAAAGTGCTTTTCAATGGTACATAATGAGTTTCTGTTTGTAAGAGCTTCTCCAGAAAATCAATATTTAATTCAGCGATAATATTGCCTATCCAGCGATTATCTCGAATAATTGGCAGAGTTTGCAGAATTTTTGGCTTTGTATTGTTAGGATCTTTATCTAATTGATTTGGTATGACAAATATTTGGGGTTTTCTGGGAATATTTAACTGAGAAAAATCGAGTTTACTTGCGCCTGTAGATTCTCCCTGTAGTGAAGCTGCTGCAATTATTTGGCGATCGGCATTAATTATGTATGCCTGTCGAAATAAAGGTAAACTTCTAACCGCTAGTTCTAAACTATGTTGAGTTTGTCCTGAAACGACAATTCTAGTTTTACTACTGGTTTCAGCCAGATAGCGTAAAGCTTCTAAACCTGATTGATGCCAGCGTTGTAAATCGGCTGCCAAATTTTGGGCAGAAGTTTCTAAAGTAGTGATTAAAGTCTTTTGTTCATGCTTCATTGCCGATCTATTATTGACTACCATCAGCGTTAAAGCAGGAATGAGAACAAAAGCTACCAAAAGGTTGAGTATAATCTGTTCAAAAAACAGAGTGGCTTTTTGAGGCGAAGAGTTTGTCCAACGATAAAGTGGTTTATAGCTCAAAATCAGACTGGCAATTAAAGCATTAAAAATGCCATTAACTGGCTGTTTGACTAGAATAATGGCAGTAGTAATTAATCCAACTTTGAGGATATAGCCATAAAACAAACCCACCAGCGGCATACCAATTAACACCCAAAAAATTATGTCACTGGTTAATAACTGATGATTGCCTCGTTTTAGCCTCCAACCGACAAATAGCGTTTCACAGGCAAAAATTATTAACGCATAAGGATGTTGCCAGAGAATAATGGTGTAAGAACTAGCGATCACAGAAGCAGCAATTCCCCACCGCATTCCGTAGAGGCTAACAACGACGAGAACAGCAATGCTGCCAAACAAAAAATCAACTCCGAAGCCAAAGGGAAACTTGAAGTAATTACCTGCATATCCTAATGTGATTAAGGCAGCTAAAAGCAGGAAAGAAGAATTAAATAAAATTTTGTTCAATTTTACGGACATATTTGCAGAATTCAACCCAAAAAAAGTAGTTACTTGTAGTTAGAGTTACTTAAAGTGCTTTTTGTTCTAAACTGCATTTAAAAAATTAAGTTCTAGTTGTCAGTATTATTACTTAAGTGATGAGCAAAACAATTAAAATTTGCTATATTCCTTAAGGTTTACTTGTTACCCACCTCAACTCCTCAATTCAGAATTGACAGACTACTAGCCTTCGGATCGCTTTTTTCAGGTATTGATTATGATGTAGGTACTAAATTTTTAGATTCAAGAAATCTATTGACTACTTGTTCAACTGGCAGAGATTGATTATCGACTTGATAGTTCATCTGTTGCATTTCCTGTGCAGAAATAATGCCAGTTAATTGAGCGATCGCTGGTCGTAATTGGGGATATTTTTCTAAAGTTTGGCGATTAAAAATTGGTACGGCTTCATAGGGAGGAAAATATTTTTTATCATCCTCTAATACCACCAATTTCAAAACAGGAATCAAACCGTCAGTAGAATTTCCAGCCACCATATCCACTTGCTTGTTTGCTAGTGCTTTATAAATTAAACCCAAATCCATCTCTTGTGGAAGTTTGGCAAATTTTAGATTGTAAACTTGAGCTAATTTCGGATATCCATCTTCGCGATTCATAAATTCATAACCAAATCCTGCTTGCCATTGAGGAGTATATTGAGCAGCATCAGAAAGAGTTTTAATACCCAAGCGATCGGCATCTTCACGGCGGATAACCATCGCAAAAGTATTTTCAAAGCCTAAAGATTTCATCACCTCTAACTGAAATTTTTGCTCGTATTTTTGTTTGACTTGTTGATAAACGGCTTGAGGATCGGTAATCGGTTTTTCTTTGAGAACAGAAGTGAAAGCAGTTCCAGTATATTCTACATAGCCATCAATTTTTCCTGCTTTGACAGCTTCATGACAGATAAAAGTTCCGCCTAAATTAAGACGGCGATCAACTTTAATTTTCGCTTGTGCTTCAATTTGTTGCGCTAAAAGTTCCCCCAAAATTACTTGTTCGGTAAAATCTTTAGAGCCAATAATGATTTTTTCATTACTCGTTGCCAATAATAGATTCGAGCGATAAGCAATAACTAATGAAGCAACTATTAGTAAAGTGCATATTCCCAAACGCCAAGCAAATTGACGATTAAATATATGTTTCTGTTTACTTTGACTTAATAATTTCTCTAGCCAACCAAGAACAAAATCAAAAGTTAAAGCGATCGCAGCTGCTGGGATCGCACCAGCTAAGATGAGTTGATTATTTACTGTAGCAATTCCCCGAAAAATAAAGACACCCAAGCCACCGCCACCAATCGCCGAGGCGATCGTCGCAATACCAACGCAAATTACTGTTGCTACTCGTACTCCAGACATAATAATGCTCAATGCCAAGGGAAGCTCTACCATCAATAGCAATTGCCAATCTGTCATTCCCATACCCCTACCCGCCTCGCGAATAGCAGGATCGATAGTAGTAATCCCTGTATGAGTATTACGAATCAGAGGTAATAAAGCATAGAGAGTCAAGGCAATAATCGCAGGTACTTTGCCAATTCCTCCCAAAAACGGCACGGAAATCAAAAAGCCAAAGATAGCTAGACTAGGAATAGTTTGAATAGCGTTAGCTAAAGTCAGAATAGGTTGCGCCAGTTTTGGTTGGCGAGTAGTTAAAATTCCCAGAGGAATTCCCACCAAAGTAGCAATAGCGATCGCTACGGTAACTAAGACTAGGTGTTCCCCCGTACGAAATAAAATTTCTGGGGCGTAAGATACAAAAGACAAGCTGCTAAACAATATTTTTGGTTTATTAATTGAATTTCAATATTCTAAACTTTTAAGACAAGCTACAAATCTTTGTGCTTCTGGATGTTGAGATTGTACAAATTCTGGCGGTGAACTCAATGTTACCAATTTTCCTTCAGACATTAAACCAATCCTCGTACCAAGAGCGAAAGCTTCTTGAATATCATGGGTGACAAAAATAACTGTTTTGCCCAGTTGTGCTTGTAAATTGCGAAACTGCTGTTGTAAATCTAGACGTGTAATTGGATCGAGTGCGCCAAAAGGTTCGTCCATTAATAGTATAGGTGGATCGGCTGCCAAGGCTCGCGCTACACCAACGCGCTGTCTTTGTCCTCCTGATAGCTAACATTTTGAAACTCAACAGCAATTTCTTTTTGTTTCATGAAATTTACCTGATAACTTGCAGCTTTTTTCAGGGTATATCAGTTAAGTAACCTTCGTCTGTCAGACTCCGAAAACCAAAGCAAAATCTGAGGTTAATTGAAAAGCTTCCTTAAACTTTAAAAATCTACTATGAATGATGACAGACCAACTATTTTACGAAGATTAATGACCATAGAAAATAAAGTGGATCAGATTTGAGAACGAGAATCATAAATTTATTATTTGCGATCGCACTTTTCAAGATTAAATAGCGATCGCTTTTATGTTATTTCAAGATTAAATAGCGATCGCCAAAATTACTTTTATGTAGAACTGACTGGTTGAATTTTGTTTATCTGTTCTGCTTCTTTTTTTAAAACTCGATAAATATCATTTGCTCTTTGTAAATTCAGCCAAAAATCGGGAGTCGTATTAAAGTATTTAGCTAATCTCAATGCCGTACTGGTAGTAATTCCTCTTTTTCCGTTAATAAGTTCGTTAATTCTTTGGTAACTGACTCCAATACCATCAGCTAACTGTTGTTGGGTCAATCCCATTGGTTCGAGGAATTCTTCTCTTAACATTTCCCCTGGACTAGTTGGCGGTCTATTTGTTAGATAAAACTGTTTTAATACAAAAAGCGATCGCATCACTCCATTTCCAATATACCTCTGCACTAACAAGCCTCGTTTTTCGCTATCTTTTTAAGAGGGTAGAATTATTTCATCCTTCCTTATTCATCCCTCATCTTGCTAAAATATGGCTTTTGCATCAGTAGTACGAGCGATCGCGAATTCGCCTCTAACTAAAGAACTTATAAACAAACAAAATAAAGGTCAATCTTTGCTGCTTAACGGTATCCCTCGCTTACCCAAGGGTATGGTTAGCTCTAGTTTGGCAAAAGCGGAAGACAAGAATTTATTGGTGGTGTGTCCTACTTTAGAAGAAGCTGGGCGTTGGGCTGCTCAATTAGAGGCGATGGGTTGGCAGACAGTAAATTTTTATCCCACCTCGGAAGCTACTCCCTATGACCCTTTTGACCCCGAATCAGAGACAATTTGGGGACAGTTATCAGTTATCAGTCATCAGTCATCAGTCATCAGTGGAGACGGGAAAGGAGATAGCAATCAACAAGCAACAATCAATAATCAACCAATAGCAATAGTTGCAACAGAGCGATCGCTTCAGCCTCATTTACCACCCCCAGAGGTGTTTAAGTCTTATTGTCTGACTTTGCACAAAGGGATGGAATTAAGCTCTAAGGAATTAGATGAAACTTTGGCTAGGTTGGGTTATGAACGAGTATCTTTAGTAGAAACTGAAGGTCAATGGAGTAGAAGAGGGGATATTGTCGATATTTTCCCTGTTTCGGCAGAATTACCTGTAAGACTGGAGTGGTTTGGGGATGAGTTGGAACAATTAAAGGAGTTTGACCCTGCTAATCAAAGATCTTTGGATAAAATTGAGCAATTATTATTAACTCCAACTTCTTTTAGTACAATAATTGCTAATAGTATTTTAGAACAGGGTAAGAGTATTGAAAGTTATTTAACCGATGCAGAATTAGAGTCTTTACTTGAAGGGAATCCCCCTGAAGGTATGAGGCGTTTTTTAGGAATTGCTTTTGAGCAACCTGCTTCAATTATTGATTATTTACCTGAAAATACTTTAATCGCTTTTGACGAATTAGAACAATGTCAAGCACACAGCGATCGCTGGTTGGAATTAGCAGAATCTCAATGGCAGGTTTTAAAACCAAGTCTGCCACAAATTCACAGTGATTTTCAATCTTGTCTAGCTAAAACTAATAAGTTTACCTGTATTTATTTATCGGAAATTGCCGAAGTTGCACCCCGTTTAAATATTGCTAATCCTGATGGGGTATCGGTACACAATTTACAAGCACGTCCTATTCCTACGACACCCAATCAATTTGCTAAGCTGGCTAGTATCCTGCGAGGTAAACGGGAAATCTATCACGGGATGACTTTAGAAAAGTATCAAACTTGGTTAGTTTCCGCCCAGCCTAGCCGTTCGGTT
This sequence comes from uncultured Pleurocapsa sp., assembly GCA_964393695.1. Taxonomy (GTDB): domain Bacteria; phylum Cyanobacteriota; class Cyanobacteriia; order Cyanobacteriales; family Xenococcaceae; genus Waterburya. The sequence continues at coordinate 15,247 of CAYMWC010000025.1, read as the reverse complement.
TCTTTATTGCAAGAACATGATTGTCCTGCCCAGTTTATTCCCAATCCTCAAGATTTTCGAGCAATTGAAAAGGCGCATATTCAATATACTGCTATTGCTTTAAAATATTCTGGCTTAGCAGAATTAGAAGGGTTTATTTTACCCACCTATCGCATCGTAATTGTTACTGATAAAGAATTCTTTGGACAGCATACTTTAGCTACATCTGGATATATTCGTAAACGCCGTCGAGCTACTTCTAAAAAAGTTGATCTTGATAAATTACGTCCCAAAGATTATGTAGTGCATAAACATCACGGCTTGGGTCAATTTATGGAGTTAGAAACTTTAGTTAGCCGTGAATATTTAGTTGTTAAATATGCCGATGGTACGCTAAGAGTTCCTGCGGATTCTTTGGATATGTTAACCCGATTTCGACAAGTGGGAAAGCGTCCTCCAGAATTAGATAGAATGGCAAGCCAGTCTTGGTCAAAAACCAAGATAAGAGTCAAGAAAAATATTAAAAAATTAGCAGTAGATTTATTAAAACTCTATGCTAAACGCTCAAAACTATCTGGTTATGCCTATCCTGCTGATAACCCCTGGCAACAAGAACTTGAAGATTCTTTTCCCTATCAAGCCACTCCTGATCAACTCAAAGCCACCCAAGATATTAAAATCGATTTAGAAAGCGATCGCCCGATGGATCGTTTGGTATGTGGTGACGTTGGTTTTGGTAAAACGGAAGTAGCAATTCGAGCAATTTTTAAAGTAATTACTACTGCTAATAAACAGGTAGCTTTGCTTGCACCGACTACGATTTTGACGCAGCAACACTATCACACTCTCAAAGAGAGATTTGCACCCTATCCGATCAACGTTGGTTTGTTAAATCGTTTCCGCACTCCCTCTGAGAAAAAGGAAATTCTACAACGCCTAGCAACAGGGGAATTAGATGTTGTAGTCGGTACACAGCAGCTATTAGGCAAAGACGTAAAGTTTAAAGATTTAGGAATGCTGGTAGTGGATGAAGAACAACGGTTTGGGGTAAACCAGAAGGAAAAAATTAAAGAGTTCAAATCTCTGGTAGATGTCTTAACTCTTTCAGCGACTCCCATTCCCCGTACTTTATATATGTCCCTGTCGGGAATTCGCGAGATGAGTCTAATTACTACTCCTCCGCCATCTCGTCGCCCAATCAAAACCCATCTTTCCCCCTATAACCCTGAAGTAATCCGCAATGCGATCCGTAATGAATTAGATCGGGGTGGACAGGCATTTTATGTAGTCCCAAGAGTTGAAGGGATCGAAGAAGTTAGCGCACAGCTACGGGAAATGATTCCAAATATCAAAATTGCGATCGCTCATGGACAGATGCCAGAGTCGGAATTGGAGTCTACGATGCTGACTTTTAGTAACGGCGAAGCAGATTTACTGGTTTGCACCACGATTATTGAGTCAGGTTTAGATATACCTCGTGTCAATACCATTATTGTCGAAGATTCCCAAAAATTTGGCTTGTCCCAACTCTATCAGCTACGGGGAAGAGTCGGACGCTCAGGAATTCAGGCACACGCTTGGCTACTATACCCTAATAAACAGACTTTATCAGATCTTGCCCGTAAAAGACTACGAGCTTTACAAGAATTTAGCCAACTGGGTTCGGGTTATCAACTAGCAACCAGGGATATGGAAATACGGGGAGTCGGAAGTCTTCTGGGTGCAGAACAATCAGGGCAAATGACCCAAATCGGCTTTGATCTTTATATGGAAATGTTGCAAGAGGCAATTCAAGAAATCCAAGGACAGCAAATACCGAAAGTAGATGATACTCAGATTGACCTGAAACTGACTTCCTTCATCCCCACCAGCTACATTGCCGATCCCGAACAAAAAATGGATGCGTACCGTGCGATCGCGACTGCCACCTCGAAAAAAGAACTAGTACAGATAGCAGCCGAATGGGAAGATCGTTATGGCTCAATTCCTCCTGCTACTCAACAGTTAATTCAAGTGATGGAATTAAAACAAATAGCTAAAGCGATCGGTTTTTCGCGGATTAAACCCGAAGGACAACAGAATCTTGTTTTAGAAACCCCAATGGCTGAACCTGCTTGGAATTTAATGGCTGAGAATCTTCCTAAGCACTTGCGATCGCGTTTTGTTTATGCACCGAAAAAGGTTATTGTGCGTGGTTTGGGTATTGTTAAGCCTCAGAAGCAGTTGGATAATTTGATTGAGTGGTTGGGTACAATTCACAAGGCTTTACCTGAATTGGAGTTGGTTTAAGTTTCGCGCCAAGACGCAAAGGGATTAATCGATTTGTCTCGTAATATTCTTTATAAGAGTTTAATTAATAAATGAAGGGATGGAGATATTGTTGAGGTAGAGGTAAAAGCTGGAAAAATTATCAAATAATGATCAATCAATTTACAAGTCATTTTATCTTTATTTACTAATTATAATTAACAAATGAATAATCAATTAAAACAACTATATTGTCAAGATTTAAATCTTTGGCGACAAGAGATTATAAATGCAATTCAAAACAAACAATTAGAAAATATGGATTGGGATAATCTAATTGAAGAAATCAATGATATGGGAGCGAGTGAAAAACGTGCCTTAAGAAGCTATATGAAAAGATTGATCGAGCATATTCTCAAGCTTCGCTATTGGGATGATGAACGAGAATATAATCAGCGAGGCTGGAAGAAAGAGGTAGTTAACTTTCGCGAAGAAATTAAAAGTATTCTTGAAGAATCTCCTAGTTTGAAGAATTATCTACAACAAAACTATTCAGATTGGTACAAAAAATCAGCAAAAGCAATGCGACAAGAGTTTTCGATTCCTGATGATAATTTAGTGGATTTAGACGTAATTATGACAGATGATTATTTTGGAGAGGTTTAATTATATCTATACTTTGCGATCGCGTTTTGTTTATGCACCGAAAAAGTTTATGGGGCAGGGTTTGGGTATTGTGAAGCCTCTTTATTTATTGGTCTAAAAACCAAAATTATAGATTATGACTAAAAAAAGTTTGGGTTTAGATAATCAGGTTTATGAATATTTGCTCTCAGTATCGTTACGGGAAGCCGAGGTTTTGACTAAACTACGACAGGAAACGGATCGCCATCCGATGAGTATCATGCAAATTTCCCCCGAACAAGGGCAGTTTATGGGATTGCTAGTTAAATTATTACAAGCCAAGAAAACCCTAGATATTGGTGTATTTACAGGTTACAGTTCTCTGGTAGTAGCATTAGCATTACCTGAAGATGGCAAAGTTATCGCTTGCGATCGCGATCCTGAAGCTACAGCGATCGCCCGTCGTTATTGGCAGATAGCAGGAGTAGAATCTAAAATTGATTTGCGTCTTGCACCAGCCTTAGAAACCTTAGATCAGTTAATCGCTGAAGGAGAAGCAGGTAGTTTTGATTTTGTCTTTATTGATGCCGATAAACGCAATTACCCCAATTATTATGAACGAGCCTTAACTCTCTTACGTCCTGGTGGAGTAGTGGCGATCGATAATGTCTTATGGTCTGGAAGTGTTGCTGATCCTGAAGTTACAGATAATAGAACGATCGCTATTCGCGAATTTAATCAACAACTACATCAAGACTCTAGAGTCGAAATTAGTATGCTACCTCTTGCCGATGGTTTAACTTTGGCATTAAAACAGTAGTATGATTGTAACTGTTCTGGGGGAACAACCACCTTATGAAGCGATCGCCACTGATCCCAAAACGGGTTATATTTATCAAACTGAAGACCAAGTAGATAGATGAATTTTTTTAATCAAACTTCTTTAATTTAGGCTAAGTACCTAAGCAGAATTAATTACACTTTGTGGAAAAGAAGCCTAGTGCCTAGTGCCTAGTCCCTAGTGCCTAGAAACTGTATAAATAATTTTGCCTAACTACTTATAAGCTAAATTTCATAGCTTTTATTAAAAATCTTTTCAGACTTTGACAACATATAGGTTGTTAATGTAGTCTACAATAGACTTAAACAACAAAAATGTTGTTTTAATATCCAGCATCTAAGCCAATTATTACTGCTTGTATAGCCTATTATATCTGAGCTTGTCAGTCTGCTAATCAATCAAAAGTTGTTTATTTAACCTGCAATGAGTGAGACAATTTTATCAATACGTAATTTAACTGCCAACGTTGATGGTACACCTATCCTGAAGGGTGTAAATTTAGACATTAAAGCGGGGGAAGTCCACGCGATTATGGGGCGCAATGGTTCAGGCAAAAGTACTCTGTCAAAAATTATTGCAGGACATCCTGACTATGAAGTCACTGGTGGAGAAATTATTTACCAGGGCGAAAATATTTTAGAGCAAGAACCAGATGAGCGAGCTAATAGCGGTATCTTTTTGGCTTTTCAATATCCCGTAGCTATTCCTGGGGTTAGTAATCTCGATTTTATGCGGGTTGCTTACAATGCCAAGCGTAAATATCAGGGGTTAGAAGAAATAGATGCTTTTGATTTTGAAGACTTAATTGAAGAAAAGCTAGAAGTCGTTAAGATGAAGTCTAGCTTTTTAGCCAGAAGCCTCAATGAAGGGTTTTCGGGTGGGGAGAAAAAACGCAATGAAATTCTCCAAATGGCATTACTTGATCCTACCTTAACAATTTTGGATGAGATTGATTCGGGTTTGGATATTGATGCCCTTAAAATTGTTGCTGATGGCGTAAACCAAATCAAGACTCCTGATAAAGCTTATCTAGTTATCACTCACTATCAACGCCTTTTAGACTATATCGAGCCTGATTTTGTGCATGTGATGCAGGATGGCAAAATTATTACGAGTGGTGGTAAAGAACTTGCTTTAGAGTTGGAAAGCCGTGGTTACGAGTTTCTAGATGACAAATCAATTGCGGGGGTAGAAGTGTAATGGCGGTAAAAATTCCCTTTGCAACTATTGCCAAAATGAATGAAACAGCAGTAATAGAAGATATTTTCTTTACTGGCTTATTGCAACACTGTCAGATACGGGAACATGAACCACAATGGTTAAAGGATACTCGCCAACAGTCTAAAACTTGGCTATCTAGTTTATCTGTGCCAACACGCAAGGATGAAGACTGGCGATTTATAGATTTGTCGTCTTTGACAGAAGAGAAATTTGGTGTAGCCCAAGATGTTAAAGCAACTTATGACTTGTCTTTATCAGAAACTAAACATAGTTGTTTGGTGTTTGTCAACGGGCTATACAATGATGAACTATCAGACTTGTCGGGATTATCTGCTGGGGTGTATGTCGGTAGTTTAGATAATTTGCCTGATGAATATAAGGTAGCCAAGTATTTTGCTCAACAGCATGGCGCACAGGATGCGTTTACGGCTTTAAATACCGCAGGTGGTTCAGACGTAGCCATAGTTTGGATAGGTAAGAATCTGATCATAGAAACTCCTATTCACCTAGTATTTATCGCTGATGGTGAATCTGAAGCTATCTTTACTCAACCCCGTACTTTAGTAGTAGCAGAAACAGGTGCAAGCGTTACTTTGCTGGAAGAATATACTGGTCAAGGAAAATACTTTACTAATGCTGTTACTGAAATATATGTACAGCCAAACGCCAGGATAAATCATACTCGTCTGCAACAAGAATCAGACAATAGTTTTCATATCGGTAAAACTGCTGTATCCCAAGCCCGCGATAGTCACTATACGCTTAATGAGCTTAACTTAGGGGCAAAACTATTTCGTCATAACCCCGAAGTATTGCAGCAGGGAGAACAAACTGAAACCAACTTGAATGGTTTAGCTGTAGCTACAGGTGAGCAAACATCAGATACTCACAGTATTATTGCTTTGACCAAACCTCATGGCACTACCGAGCAACTACATAAATGTATAGCCAGCGATCGCGCCCATACTATATTTAATGGTAAAGTATTTGTTCCCAAAGAAGCACAACTTACTGATGCTACTCAATTAAACCGCAATTTATTACTTTCTTCTAAAGCTAGGGTAGATACTAAGCCAGAATTACAAATTACTGCCGATAACGTCAAATGCGCTCATGGGGCAACGGTAAGTCAATTAGAAGCGGAAGAAATATTTTATCTCCGTAGTCGTGGCTTAAGTGAGGCGGATGCTAATCAACTATTAATTGATGCTTTTGCAGCCGAAATTGTTGATCGCATTCCCTTAGAATCATTAAGAATCAAAATTACTCAAGCAATTGAGCAAAAAATTATTCCCAGAGAATAAAAAACAGGGTATTTAGCTACAGATCAAAGAACAAGAAGCAATAGAAACATGACTTTAATCCAAGAAAAAACTTTAGGCGATCGCGTAAGAGGTGACTTCCCGATTTTACATCAGGAAGTTAATGGTAATCCTTTAATTTACTTTGATAATGCTGCTAGTTCCCAAAAACCCCAAGCAGTATTAGATGCTCTGCAACATTACTATCAACAGGATAACGCCAACGTTCACCGAGGCGCACATACCCTTAGTGGTAGGGCTACCGATGCCTATGAAGGGGCAAGGGATAAAGTCGCACGGTTTATTAATGCTGCTTCCCGTGAGGAAATTGTCTATACTCGTAATGCCACTGAAGCAATTAACTTGGTGGCATATAGTTGGGGATTAAATAACCTTCAACCAGGAGATGAAATTATCCTGTCAGTCATGGAACATCACAGCAATATTGTTCCTTGGCAGTTAATCGCCCAAAAAACTGGTGCTGTAATCAAGTATGTAGAATTAACACTTACCGAAGAGTTTGATTTTAAGCAGTATCAATCACTATTATCCGCCAAAACCAAACTAGTATCTGTGGTTCATGTTTCCAATACTCTGGGAATAATCAACCCCGTCGAAGCAATTACCCAAGAAGCTCATAAATATGGCGCAAAAGTCCTAATCGATGCTTGTCAGAGTGTTCCCCATATGCCTATAGATGTCCAAGCAATAGACTGTGATTGGTTAGTGGCATCAGGACATAAAATGTGTGCGACTACAGGAATTGGTTTTCTCTACGGTAAAAAAGAGATTTTATTAGCAATGCCTCCCTTTATGGGTGGTGGGGAAATGATTGATGAGGTATTTTTAGATCATTCCACCTACGGCGAATTACCCCAGAAATTTGAAGCTGGAACACCTGCCATTGGCGAAGCGATCGCGCTTGGTGCAGCAGTGGATTATCTTACTAATATAGGCATGGATCAGATTCACGCTTATGAAGAAGAGTTAACCGCCTATTTATTTAAAAAGCTCGAAACCATTCCTGGCATCAGAATTTATGGTAAAAAACCTAACTCAGAAGGTCAAGGTAGAGCAGCTTTAGCAGCTTTTAATGTTGAAGGTATCCACGCCAGCGATTTAGCTACTTTACTAGATCACGAAGGTATTGCCATCCGTTCTGGTCATCATTGTACCCAACCCTTACATCGCATTTTTAAAGCTTCTGGTAGTGCTAGAGCTAGTCTATATTTCTACAATACCCATGCAGAGATTGATGCTTTTGTTACGGCTTTGAAAAGTACAATTGATTTCTTTCAGAGTATGAATGAGTAAGTAGCATATTACTTTCCTGCTAATTTAGCACTTACAAGAGCGTTAAGGGAGATTCCAGCCTGTGCAGCTTCGATAGCTAAAGCTCTGTGAACTCGTTTATCAATATTTAACGTTTAATAAAGTAATTGCGTAGAATGATTGATATTGGACTTACTCACATTGCGCTTCCTGTCTCAAATATTGAGCAAAGTATCGAATTTTATTCCACCTATGCTCAAATGCAAGTTGCCCATCGACGTATTGATGCAGAAACAGGTGTTGCGGTAGCTTGGCTCACTGACAATACTCGACCTTTTGTAATTGTCCTAATTCAGACAGAAAGCGTTCACCCTGTTTTATCTCCGTTGGCACATCTCGGTGTTGGCTGCAAAAGTCGTGAAGCGATGAATACCTTATGTGAAAGGGCGCGTCTTGAGGGTGTACTTATTGAAGAACCGAAAGACTCTGGATATCCGATAGGTTACTGGGCTTTTCTGCGGGATCCAGATGGTCACACTCTCGAACTTTCTTATGGTCAAGAGATTGGTCTTATTTTAGAAAAAAAGATTTAAAATTACCAAGTTAGCTATGAAATAGCCTAATAGAAAAGCGATCGCAGTTATAGTCGTACAAGATTAGCTTAGGACAATGAGGGTGATCGGCTCGAAAGTAGTAGGTAGTAGGTAGTAAGTAGTGGGTATCAAATAAACAAAACGTCCTAGCATTGTCTAGTATTGCTATATTATTTCAACAATATGTTACAAATAAGTGGCAGATACTTTTTTCTTCGTTTATAATACAAAGGTATTGAAAAAGCAGTGGTAGTTTAGTAGCCTAGAACACCTTATTTTTCCTTGTTCACTACTTATCCCAAAGGGGTCGCGGAATTTAGGATTATCGCCTTTCACGCGGGAGACGTGGGTGCAAATCCCATCCACTGCACCAAAATTATATTCAATAAATCAAACAAATATTAATAAGTATATGCGACGGTAGCTCAGTAGGTTATCTATTCATGAGTTCGATTCTCATCCAACGCACCATTTTTTTATAGATAGCTAAAAGCTAAAAACTAACAGCTACAAGCTTTAATTTGCCCTTAAGGGCTGAAAGTAATATGAATTACCGTTTTTTCACTAATAAAGAGAAAACACCTCAAAATCAACCCATTCCAGGACGATCAGACATGATTCAAGGTCGTTCTGGTGGTTATATGTTTGAAGCAGGTATTTGGCAAACTCTGCGTCGTTGTTTATTGATTGGTACAGCGCAAAGTACTTACTATGCCAATAAACGCGAATTAACCGATGATTTTATCGATACTATCAAAGAAGCGATCGCTTCAGATCCTGAGAGAGTAGCATCAGAGATTGTCGACGCTAGTGATGGACGTTCGATTAATAACAGTGCACCTATTTTGGCTTTGGTTTTGCTGTCTATGGGTAATACCTCTGAAGCCAAACAAGCTTTTATAGAAATTTTCCCGCAAGTAGTGCGTACTGGTAGTCATTTCTATGAGTGGTTGAACTACACCAAATCAATGCGAGGCTTTGGTAAAGTGATCAAAAAAGCTGGTAAAGCTTGGCTATCAAGGTCAGATGTCAAAGGATTAGCTTATCAACTGTTGAAATATCAACAACGTCATGGTTTTAGTAATCGTGATGCCTTGAGATTGTTTCATGTCAAACCTATCACCGAAGAACATGATCGCCTGTACAATTGGATAGTTAATGGCTGGTCAGAATTGCCAGAGTCAATTCCTTCTGAGGCTATGGCTCAAATCTGGTGGTATGAATGGTTAAAACGCAATCCCCAATCAACCCATAGAGCGATCGCGTCAGGTCGTCTAACTCACGAAATGGCTGCCCCTGTGGGCAATATGGATCGTCAAGCATGGCAATTGTTATTTGAAACTATGCCTATTGGTGCAATGTTACGTAACTTGGGATCATTAACTCAATTAGAAGTATTGCGAGTCGATAGTACTGAGAATTTAGATCGATTAGAAGCGGTTTTAAATAATCAAGATTACCTGCGTAAAGCAAGAATTCATCCCATTGACGTTCTCAAGGCATTAAAAACTTACTCCAGTGGCGGTAAAGTAGGACGCAGCCAAAAAACTTGGACTCCCATACCTCGTATTACAGATATCCTAGAGAAAGCATTAGAGCTATCTTTTGAAGTGGTTGAACCCACTAATCAAGTATTTCTTCAGGCGGTGGATATCTCTGGTTCAATGTCTTATGGTGTGGTAGATTCCGTTGGCTTAAGCTGCTGTGAAATTGCGACAGCCATGGCATTAGTGACAGCAAAAGCTGAGAAAAACTATGCTATTCGCGGTTTTTCGACTAAATTTATTGATTTAGGTATTACCAGCCGTGATTCTTTTGGTTCTGCCCTCAAGAAAGCCAGTAATCAAAATTTTGGTGGGACAGATGCTTCTGTTGCTTATGAGTGGGCAATTAACAATAAATTTAGAGCAGATGTAATTTGTTTTTGGACAGATAACGAAAGTTGGGCAGGACGCAAACACCCTGCACAAGCTTTAAAAGAATATCGTCGTCAAGTTAATCCTGATGTCAAAGCGGTATATGTTACCCTCGCTCCCTACAATATTACCCTAGTCGATCCTAAAGATAATAATTCCTGGGATTTAGCAGGTTTCGATCCTGGTACTCCTCGATTGATTCAGATGCTAGCCAAGGGTGAAGTTTAGATAAAATCTAAATAATTGAGAGGCGTTATGATAATGTCTCTTTTTTTGTATGAAAATATCAAAGCAGGACTTCTATAAATTTTGAGAAACAATACAGTCTCTACCTCGATGTTTGGCATCGTAAAGTGCCATATCAGCAGCACAAATTAATACTTCTGGGTTATTCTTGGGCAGAGGAATTGTACTGCTTATCCCTTGGCTAAGGGTTACATAGTCACTGATAGAAGATGATTGGTGGCAAATATTTAGATTTTGTATTGCAACTCTAATTTTATTAGCAATATGAATTGCACCAGGTAATTTAGTTTGGGGTAGGATAATTACAAACTCTTCTCCTCCATAACGAGCAACTAAATCTCCAGGACGTTGAACAATATGAGAAATAGATTGAGCAATCCTTTTTAAACAATTATCTCCTGCTTGATGACCATTAACATCGTTATATAATTTGAAATAATCTATATCAGCAATAATCAAGGATAAAGGAGATTTTTCTCTGGCAAGTCTTCGCCATTCATGAGTAATATTTTGGTCGAACTTACGACGATTAGCTACTCCTGTTAAACCATCAGTGGTAGCTAAATAACGCAATTTTTGGTTAGCGTGACGTAAAGCAGTTTCTACTTTAGTACGTAGTTTTATTTCTTTTTGCAGTAGTATATTTTGTTCTTGAAGTTGTTGTTGTAAGTGCTGATTTTCTAGTTGTCTTTCGACGCGAGCTACTGCTTCTTCAAGATAAAAAGGTTTGGCAATATAATCAACTCCTCCTATTTCGATGGCTTTAACTTTATCTTTTTTATTATTAGAATTACTAAAGAATATAATAGGAATTTTACTAGTAAGCTCATTTTTTTTTAGAGAATAACAAGCTTGATATCCATCAATTAAATGGTCACTTAAATTAAGTAGAATTAAATTTGGTTGATTTTGTTCAGCAACTTTTATTGCTTTGTGTCCATATGGTAGTTTTTGAGTTTTGTGTCCTTTTTGAGTAAGATTTAAAGTCAAATCACTTAAATTATCTGAATTATTATCAATAAGCAATATTTCATCTTGATAGTATTTCATATTGAAAATTATCTATTTTATAATTCATCTAAGCTAACCGCAAAAATCATAATACATTTATTCCTTAATATATACTTTATTTTTTAGCTTTAATTCCGTATTTGTATCTAGAAAAATACCGTATTTATATCTAGAAAAGAATATTTAAAAAAATACAGTTATGAGTCTTTTAAGTAAAATAACTAGCAAATATAAAAGTTTTCATTTGCATGACGTATAGTTTTTGTTGATGGTTAATTACAATTTTTCAAGTTACACGATCGCACATTTAAATTTCATATTTCTTTTTGTATGTGCAAATATCACCTCTCAATTTTTCCAATCTACTGAAAAACTATTGCTTCCAAGGCTATTAAGCTAGATTAGTTGAAGACTTATTGTGCGCTCACACCAATCATTTCATATTTTTTGCAACAATTCTCTAAAATATAGAAAAGGCTTAAAGTTTAGAGCCTATAGCTTATAACTAACCTATACAAAAATCTTCTAATCACCAACCAAAATTATTCAACATGACTACAGCAACAACAACAACAACCACAGACCAAATCAAAAGTGCGATTACCCCAAGGGTACGCTCCGCGATCGCTTTCTACAAAGACAAAGTAGACTATCTTGAAATTCGAGTTGAGCAGAGTGAGTCTACAGGGCTTTCTTTTCGTGGTCAACAGTTAGATGCTGTAGATCGTAGCTTTTCTCTGGCTGGGGGAATTCGCGCCTGTCATCAAGGTGGCTGGAGTTTTGTTACTTTTAATGGTTTGAAAGAGTTAAATGAGAGAATTGAAGAGGCGATTTCGCAAGCCAAACTGGTAGGCAAAGAAGAAACGCAGCTAGCAGCTATTGATCCTATTGAAGACTATGTACCTGAGCAGATTAAACGCGATCCTCGTGGTGTATCTCTCCAAGATAAACGTCAACTATTAGAAGCTTATAATCAAATCTTGTTAGATTACGATCCTCGTATCCAAACCACATCAGCCAGTATTAGCGATCGCTTTGCGACTAAAACTTTTGCCAACTCGACTGGTAGCTGTATTATTCAAGAAAGATTAGATGTTAATGGGCGTTTTGCTGCGATCGCTAAAGGGGAAGATGGTATTGTGCGTCAGGGATTTGAATCTGTCCATTCCCGTAATGATTTTGATGTTTTAGTCGGAATTGAAGAGCAAGTTAAAGGGGCAGCAGAACGAGCAGTTCAGCAATTAGAAGCAAAATCCGTCAAAGGTGGACAATATACTGTCATTCTCGATCCTTATCTGGCTGGAGTATTTATTCACGAAGCTTTTGGACATCTTTCGGAAGCTGATTTTGTCTATGAAAATCCTAAGATGCAAGAATTACTTACTTTAGGCAAGCCAATGGGTATTGAGCAATTAAACGTAGTAGATGATGCAACGCTAGAGAATCTCCCAGGCTCTATGAAATATGATGATGAAGGTGTACCAGGACAACGCAAATATCTCATCAAAAACGGTGTTTTAACCCAGCGTCTCCATTCCCTAGAAACAGCAGGCAAAATGCAGGAAATCCCCACAGGTAACGCTAGAGCAATTCGCGCCAGCTATCCTCCCATTGTGCGGATGACTAATACCGCTATTGAACCAGGTGATACGCCTCTAGAAAAGATGTTTGAGGGAATTGAAGAAGGGGTATATGCTGTGAGAATGCTAGGTGGACAAACCAACGGTGAAATGTTTACCTTTGCAGCAGCAGAAGGTTATATGATCCGCGATGGCAAAATTGCTGAACCTGTAAGTGATGTTACTTTATCAGGCAATGTATTCCAAACTTTACAAGATATAGAGGCGATTAGCGACGATACTATCTATACTAATGGTGGTTGTGGCAAGGGAGGTCAAATGCCTCTACCTGTGAGCGTTGGTGGCCCTCATATTCGGATTAAAAACGTGGTGGTTGGTGGTAGATAGATAACAGTTAGGACAGTTAGGACAGTTAGAACAGTATAGTGAAACCATATCATCAGATTCCAATTCAAGAGTGTGGTGAGCCTTTAATTGCCATACCCTTAGACCATTTTGCTGTCGAGTTTCCCCATCCTTATGTCAAATTAGGAGCGGAATATGGAGACAAATCCCCTTACTGTCTACGTCAAGGAGTTGTCAAAGCTTTACTTGAGGCGCAATTTCTGTTAGAAAAACGACATCATCAATGGAAAATTAAAATTTATGATGCCTACCGCCCAGTAGGGGTGCAGCAATTTATGGTGAACTATACCTATGAATCGTTGGTGAAAAGCCTTAATCTTCAAGAGCAACAACTATCCGCTCAACAACAACAAGACTTATGGGGTAGAGTTTATGAACTTTGGGCAGCGCCTAGTTTAGACAAAAAAATGCCTCCGCCTCATAGCACAGGAGCAGCAGTTGATGTCACAATTGTTGATGATCGAGGTAAAGTCCTAGACATGGGAAGCGAAATTGACGAACTTTCAGAGCGATCGCAGCCAGACTATTATTTGAGCGATCGCGATGGCGAAAATCAGCAATATCACTTCCATCGGCAACTACTACACCGCATTATGACCAAGTCTGGTTTCTGCCGGCATCCTGGGGAGTGGTGGCATTTTTCTTTAGGAGATCAAATGTGGGCTTGGTTACATAATCAAGCTAACTCTACCGCGAATGCTGTTGCCCGCTACGGTAGAGTTTAAGCAATTATTTTTTATTTGTTTTGGTGTTTTTTAAGCATTAGCTCCGCTTTCTGCCTGTTTAGAGTAAATCCAGAGTGCATGAATTACTCCTGGAACAAAGCCCAAAAACGTTAAAAGAATATTAATTACCAAAGCGGTACTAACACCTACGGTTAAAAATACTCCTAAAGGAGGCAACAAGATACACGTAATTAACTGTAAAATTTTCATAACTTTTATTGCCAATCTTATAAAGTGCTAAATTCCCATTCAACTATCTAGGTTTACAAATATTGTAGAATTAATCTTCTATCGATAGATATAAAATTAATAGTTATTTTTATTTAAGATCAGTTAAAAATGTTAAAAAAATCTATCTTTTAAGCGATATACAAATAACTAGAGCTAAGAAATAATAGTAAGGTATCAAATTTAATGAATAATTGCTTTTTTAGCTTTTAGTAAAATTAACAATATATATCAGGAGAAAGTAAATAATGCTAGGAACACTTTTAACTTTATTAGCAACTGCTCTTAGTCTTTTAGTAGTTGATATTATCTTTCCTGGAGTCGTATTAGCTAATTTTCCTGCTGCTATGGTAGCTGCTTTAGTTATTGGACTTATTAATAGCGGTGTTAGACCGTTTTTATCCCTATTGTCTTTACCCATTAATGTCTTGACCCTAGGAGCATTTACCCTGGTAATTAATGGTCTATGTTTTTGGCTAGCTTCTGTGTTAGTACCAGGATTTCATGTGGGTGGTTTAATTGCTTTCTTAATTGCTCCTGTAGTTTTATCATTTGTCAATACTTTTATCAGTAACTACTTTGCTGAAAAATACCCCAATTTAACTAACAACTAGTTCTACTAAACAACAGTAAAAAAAAAATAGCCAGCATTCACTCTATCCCACCTCATTTTTAGGTGGGATTTTGTATTTATCTTAACTAATTTTAAAAGAGCAAATTACTAGAGCGAGCTAATTTCATGAATTTACTGTAAAATAACTGATGAAAAGCTAAAAATTAGTTGATTTAACGTAATCTAGCATCAGGGTGCGTAGCTCAGGGGATAGAGCAACAGATTCCGGTTCTGTAGGTCGCAGGTTCGAATCCTGCCGCGCTCGTAAAGTAAAAGCAAGAATATATAAGGGATGTAGCTGATACCACTTTCACTACATCCCTTACTCTTTGGGGCTGTGATACCAGTTTGATACCAAATTAGTTCATAGGTATTATCTTTCAGGGACATAAAAGCTTTAAAAAAGGTAGTGTGAAGCCTAATAGTTTTCAATGAGCAATATGTT
>CAYMWC010000024.1:0-36914 GCA_964393695.1 uncultured Pleurocapsa sp. | reverse complement strand
TTAAATACCCCATATAGGGTAGTTATCTGGAAAACGTCAGTATAATAAATAGTTATGCAATAAAACACAGTGCCTTACCAACGATAGGATTATGAAAGATTTTGTTAAAAAATTATGCAAATATTACCTAATAAAGTTAAATAGTAGAAAGCAAATCTTCATGTTAGGCGATGGTCGTAGTGGCACAACATGGATAACTGAAGTTTTAAATTTTGATAGAAAGTATTTAGATTTGTTCGAACCTTTTCATGGAAAACGAATTCTGGAATTGACAAATGATCGTCTTTATCCTACAGGAAGTGACCTTGATAAATTAGATTGCCGAGCTTACAAATTGGAAGATTATGCAAGAAAAACAAAAAGTTTTGTTCGATTGGAAAACCAGAGAAGAATCGCACTTTCTGGGATTATAATTAAAGATATTTCTTCTACACCAAAAGTCTCCATAATTGAGCTAAAGAACATAACAAGTCGTTGGAGCAGAACGCAAGTTAACGCGATTGGTTATGATTGAAAGCGCGAGGCCGTCCGCTCAACTCCAGACCGTTAAAAATGTTATTTATGCTTACTTTCTAAACACTCTCCGATTTTGTGGATAAATCCTCACCTTTTTACCGAGTCAGAAAGATTACCCTAGAGAAGTAATTTCCAATTAATAATTAGCGACTCTAATGCTCGAAATTGCCACAAAACGCACTCTGCCTAAAAAACCATTGTTAATTACCACTTTGCCAGGGCCACGGGCAAAAGAACTAGTAGAACGTGATCGCGCGGTGACATCTCCTTCTTATACTCGTGATTATCCCCTAGTAGTAGCTAGAGGTGAGGGCTGTATGCTGGAAGATGTCGATGGCAATGTTTTTCTCGATTTTACAGCAGGCATTGCAGTTACAGCAACAGGTCACGCTCATCCTCAAGTTGTGCGGGCGATTCAAGAACAGTCGGCTAATCTGCTGCATATGTCGGGGACTGATTTTTACTATCCGCAGATGGTAGAATTGGCGGAAAAATTAGCTCTTCGCTTTCCTGGCTTTCAATCTTTAAATGATGCTCACGCTCGCGTATTTTTTACTAATTCTGGAACTGAATCCAATGAAGGAGCAATCAAACTAGCCCGCTATTATACTAAACGTTCTGGGATAGTTGCTTTCCTCGGTGCATTTCACGGACGCACCTATGGCGCAATGTCTCTAACAGCTTCCAAAAGAGTTCAAAGACAGGGATTTGGGCCTTTACTCCCTGGTGTTACTCATATTCCCTATGGTACTCATGCCAGTCTCGATCATTTAGAAGAAAAGCTATTTAATACAGTACTTCCCCCAGAAGAAATAGCAGCAATTATTGTCGAACCAATCCAAGGAGAAGGTGGCTATGTTGTTCCTGAAGATGGTTTTTTAGCTAGAATTCGAGCTATCTGCGATCGCTATGGGATTTTAATGATCGTTGATGAAGTGCAATCGGGTATGGGACGAACTGGCAAGTTATTTGCCATTGAACATTGGGATGTTTCGCCCGATATCATTACTTTGGCTAAAGGTATCGCTAGCGGTCTGCCTTTGGGTGCAATTTTAGCGCGAGCGTCAATAATGACTTGGACTCCAGGTTCTCATGCTACCACTTTTGGCGGTAATCCCGTCGCCTGTGCTGCTGCTAATGTCACCCTACAGTTATTAGAATCAGAATTAATTGAAAATGCTCGTAACATGGGAGAAGAATTACAAGCTGGTTTGACTCAAATAGCAACTAAATACTCGCGAATTTCTTCCCCTAGGGGCAAAGGATTAATGGTAGCAGCCGATTTATTAGACACAGAAGGAAATTTCGAGCCCGATTTACGCGATCTTATTATCGATCAAGCTTTCTATAAAGGTTTACTGTTAATTGGTTGTGGTAAATCTGCCATTAGGTTTTGTCCTCCTTTGGTTATTGATCGCGACCAAATTCAAGTAGCCCTACAAATTATTAGTGATTTATTAGCAGAAAGATCATGAAAGCTGTTGAAATTGCCAATCTACTCTGGGATACTCTCTGGCAGGATTACTATCATCGAGTTGAATATGCTCGCATCTACGAGCAAATGATTCGAGAAACTGGGCATAGTATTGCTAACGATCATATTGCCTTTCGTTCTCTAGGTTTAACTATTAATCGCCAGGGTGAAGAAATCAATCTGGGAATTCCCTATCTTGCCAAGATCGTCGAAGCTTTAGGCTACGAAAAAGCTGGAGAATACGAATTTAGCGATCGCTATCTCAAAGCTTGTCACTATTGTCATCCCGAACAAAATCGCTTTAATTTACCCAAGCTTTTTATCAGTGAATTGGTAGTAGATGCCTTACCTACGACTTTAGCTCAACAGATTAAAGAAACAGTTGTTGCTGGTAGTTTTTTTCATCAACCAGATTTAAACAAATGGCTGATCACTGAATCCCCAGAAATAATTATCCCTCAACTAAAAACAGTATTTTCCCGTCCTTGGCAACCTCCCAAGCGATCGCTCGTTGAAGCAGTCAATGCAGTTAGCCAATATGGTGCTTGGGTGCTACTCCACGGTTATGCTGTCAATCACTTTACTGGTTATATCAATCATCACCATACTTCCATCTACTCGGATATAGAGAAGACAGCACAAGCTTTAGGCGATCGAGGAATTCCCATGAAAAATGAAATTGAAGGAAGTTTAAATACTGGATTGCGTCAAACAGCAACTGTTGCTGTCACTGAGATGGTTGAAGTTTGGGACGGTAACAGCCAGGGGGTAAGTCAGATTCCCTGGACATATGCCTACTACGAGCTAGCCGAACGAAATCTAGTTAAAGGTAAGCTATTTGAAGGATTTTTGGATGCTCAGGCTAAAAATTTGTTTTCGATGACCAAAAAAGCCGAGTTATACTAAATCCTGTTGAGATACGCCATTTATAGTCGGAAAGATTATGATCGTTTTTAGAAATTTAAATCCGATAGAAATTAATGAGGGCGATGGTCAAATTATTCTGGAAATTGACCCTAGTGCTTCAGGAATTATTGAAGAAACTGCGGTAGAAATATCGACAATTGATGCCAGTGCTATTTCCACCTCCTTGAATGATGATGGTACAGGCATAGATTTTAATGCAGTTAATAATTTAACTACCAATATTGATCCTAATAATCCTGATACTTTAACTTTTACTATTGATATTATCGATGATGCGATCGCCGATCCTAATGATGATTTTCAAGGTAATACTGTATTTCGTTTCTATAATTCAACAACAGGTGTTCACTTTTATACTGCTAGTGAACCAGAACGAGATTTTGTAGAAACAAATCTGAATAACTAAGCAAACCCTAATTAGTAATCTGTGTTTGTAACTGTTCAATAATCTTGTCTTCTTTGCCTGAGAGCCAATTAGCAAAACGTCTGGCCAATACAGGAGCAAATACTAAAGTACTAGTAAAACCAGAAAACAAATAAATCCCCTTAATCGCTGCTATATTACCTATCAGAGCGATCGCTTGACAATTAAAAGCGACTAAGCAACTATGACAGATGCCCGAAATATCTTCTAGTAGTGGTAAGACATTGCTCACCTGGGCGCGGATTTGAGCTTCGGCAGTAAAAGGATTAAGTTTTGCTTGGGGGTTAGGAGCAATCGCGCTAATTTGACCTATACAAAGACTTCCATCCATAAACTGTACGACTCCAGGATCAAAAATCAACTTGGCTGGTTGTTCATAGGGAGGATTCCAACTAGCTGCTTCTAACTCTTGAGCTTTGGCTTCGAGCAGAAATCGCTGCTGTAGGGCTGGCATGACAATAGTTGCCAATTCTAAATCTACAGGAGGAGTCATAATTAATTGGGCGTGGGTAAAATAATTACCGACGTGAATACCTGCTTGTTGGAGAAGCGATCGCGATAGACCACCAGCACAGACAACCGTATTAGCTGCATAGTAAAGATTATCTGAAGTTTTCACCCCAATCACATCATCTCCTCGACGCAATAACTCCACTACCTGCTCATAAACAATTTTGCCAGCGTTGCGCTCAAAAGCGTGAAGATAGGCATTAGTAGTTTTTTGTGGGTGAATATGACCGTGAGGTAATTTTAGTACCCCAGCGATCGCATTCGGATTGAGTAATGGTTCGAGAATACAGGCATCTTTAACGTTTAATAATTCAGGAGTAATCGCAAAGTGAGCATAATTTTGAGCGATCATTTCAGGATCGTCTTGGCGATCAATAGTTAAAACCAAATCTAGCTCTCGAAACTCCGTATCCGCTTCCAACTCCTCTGAAAGTTGGCGATGTAACTCAATCCCTTCCTGTCCCAAAGTGCGAGTTAATTCATCTGTCCCTGACCAATAAGCTAAACCACCATAACTATAGACAGTGGCATTATTAGGAGTAGCATCTTTTTCTAATAATAGAACCTGAAAACCCTGTTGACTAAGCTCATAAGCAAGACAAGCCCCTGTTATCCCTGCACCAATTACAATCCAGTCGTATGTCGCCATTTATTTTGATCGAAACTTATTGCTCACTATTTAGTTTTAATTGTGCCTTTGCCTTTTGCCAAAGAGATTCCAATTCCTCGATATCGTAATCTGTTAGAGGACGGGTAGCGAAGCTTTCCATCATTGCCAAACGTCTAATAAAGCGTTGATTTGTTCCCTGTAAACCATCAAAGGGATCTAAATCATACCAACGAGCAATATTAATAATAGTAAACAGTAAATCTCCCAATTCCTCTTGCTGGTGAGCTTTATCTGCTGTTTGCAACGCCACCTTAAACTCTTCTAACTCCTCTTCAAACTTTGACCATACTCCCAGAACATTTTCCCATTCAAACCCTTCTGCTGCTGCCTTTTGGGATATTTTTATCCCTGCCATTAATGGAGGTAAACTACGGGCATAGCGTTTGAGTTTCCGACTCAGTAATTGTGCTTGTTCAGGGGTTTCACCTTTTTCTGCTGCTTTGATTTGTTCCCAGTTTTGGTTGACTTCGGCTGCGCTGTTAACTTCTACATCACCAAATACATGAGGATGACGACGAATTAGTTTGGCTGTAATCCCTGCCGCAACGTCCTGAAGGGTAAAATGTTCCTGTTCACTGGCGATCTGAGTTTGCAATACCACCTGTAATAATAAATCTCCTAATTCCTCAGCGATCGCTTTTTGCTCGCCGTTTTTAATGGCATCCACTACTTCATAAGCTTCTTCAATCACATAGGGAATCAAGGTTTCTGGGGTCTGTGCTAAATCCCAAGGACAACCACCATCAGGCGATCGCAGTTGGGCAACTACTTCGATTAAACGCTCTAAGGCAGCCAAGATAGACTGATTCGTCGTCAAGTGAGAACTCATGCAGGAAAGCTGGTTATTTTACTTCTTTAATAACTGTATAACAATAAATGTTCAATGAGATGTTTCAGCTTGTTGCATCATTGCCACCAAGGTTTCTTTAGCATCTTTGGCATCTAGCAGAATATGGTCAAACTCAACTCTCACTGGTACTATTTTCCCTGCAATTTGAGCAGAAAGATTCATACCTTGAGAATCAATCGAGTCCATAGTCGCAGTTTCCGTTTGAGGAGCATTACCAAAAGCTTTGGCATATAGAGCGATCGCGTCCCGATGATCTTTATTCATATGTTGACAAATGCGATCGCTAATTGCAGGAGTAATCGATTCAGACATAATTATTTTCTAAGATTCAGATTAAAAATCAGGTTTTATTTATTATCTCTGCAAATCACTAACATATAGCAAGCGAATTATAGTTGAAAACATTGTAATCTTGAGAAATAAGATTAAGACTTGCCAAGCCTTTGTGATTAGCCGCTTTCGCCTACGCAGAAGCGATCAGATTAGTTGGAAACTTTGCTTAAATGCGATCGCCGTAAATACAATTTGTTTTATTTGTATCAAAAATCAATTATGATTAAATGAGTATTAACTTGTGTAAAAACAAACTAATTCTCTTCATTGCTCATTAATTTACAGGCGTAATGTGTAGCGTCTTAACAGAAATGAAATTACCTATTGTTGCTGTTATCGGTAGACCCAACGTTGGGAAATCTACCTTTGTCAATCGTTTAGCTGGAGATCAACAAGCGATCGTTTACGATCAACCAGGAATTACTCGCGATCGCACCTATCGTCCCGCCTTTTGGCAGGATCGGGATTTTCAGGTGGTAGACACAGGTGGGTTGGTCTTTGATGATGATACAGAATTTTTACCCCTGATTCGTCAGCAAGTAATGGCAGCCTTGGTTGAGGCTGCGGTCGCAATTTTTGTGGTGGATGGTCAAATGGGTTTAACGGCAGGCGATCGCGAAATCGCCGAATGGTTACGTCGTCAATCTGTTCCTGTCTTCGTAGCAGTCAATAAATGTGAGTCAGTAGAACAAGGTTTATCTCAAGCAGCAGAATTTTGGCAATTGGGTTTAGGTAATCCCTATCCTATCTCAGCTATTCATGGCAGTGGTACGGGTGAACTATTGGATGAATTGATTACTCATCTACCTCCAGCCGATCAGCTAGTAGAAGACGATGAAATTAAGGTAGCAATTATTGGTCGTCCTAACGTTGGTAAATCCAGTTTACTCAATGCTTTAACTGGGGAAAATCGTTCAATTGTCAGTCCTGTTTCTGGTACTACTAGAGATGCGATCGATATGACAGTACAACGGGGAGATAAAACCTATCGTCTGATTGATACGGCAGGGATTCGACGCAAAAAGAATGTTGACTACGGTGCAGAGTTTTTTAGCATTAACAGGGCTTTTAAAGCTATCCGTCGTTGTGATGTAGTTTTATTTGTCATTGATGTTCTCGATGGTGTTACTGAACAGGATTTAAAATTAGCAGGACGAATTATTGAAGAAGGACGGGCAACTATCCTGATTATTAATAAATGGGATGCAGTAGAAAAAGATTCGGACACGATTTATCAATACAAAAGAGAAATCATGGATCGTCTGTATTTCATGGACTGGGCAGAAATGCTCTTTGTTAGTGCTATGACTGGTCAACGAGTCGCTAAAATATTAGATTTAGTAGATACGGCTGCGGAAGCACATCGCCGTCGTGTTACAACCTCAGTTATTAACGAAGTTTTGGAAGAAGCAGTTCGCTGGCATACACCCCCAACTACCCGTCAAGGAAAACAAGGCAGAATCTATTACGGCACACAGGTAAGTTCTCAACCCCCTACTATTGCTCTATTCGTCAACGATCCTAATCGGTTTAACGACAACTACCGCCGTTATATCGATCGCCAGTTTCGCGAACAGTTAAGATTTACAGGTACACCAGTACGTCTACTTTGGCGTGGCAAGAAAATGCGTGAATTGGAACGAGGTGCAAACAAAGCAACTAAAGTTAAATAAGAAAAGTTCTTCTTGGCTATAAACTTTGATTTTAGTTTCTCAGTAATTATTACATAGAAGTTCTTAATTATTTTTTTTCTCAGCAATTTTCCGTATTTACGTTATTTGATTATCGAAGTTATGGTGGAGTTTAGTTATTCTAACTAAAACTATTGTAAATATATAGCTTTAATTAAAAGCATTACAACAACCAAACAAAATATATCAAAGTAAATTTACATTTGAGATACAAGCTGAGGAAAACATTTTGAGTTTATTGTCTCAAAAAAAGGAGGAGCGATTAGGCTTACGCCTAGCCGACCGATCGCTAACAATATATATTTATATAATTACTGGTGGTGTAGGTAGCTTGCTAGCTTGGTTTTTAATCCAACGCAGTTTACCCTTGAATGAGCAACAGGCAAAAGAATACTATCAAGCACTCCAAATAGCAGAACAAAAAGTATTCAAATTAGACAAAGAGTTAATAAAATTTCAATATTCTCATTCAGATAATAGTCTTAATTCACAGCTAACTGATACTAAAACAGCTATCAAAAGCTTACAAACTATACCAAGTTTTTATTCTCAAGCTGAAGAAAACATTTTAAATACTAACTTAGAGGCTCAGATAGAACTATTAACCTCTCAATCAAAACTACTTGAGCAAATCCAAAATGCTGAGGCAAAATTAAGTGAAGCCTGTATAGATATTGCTCAACTAAAAAATGAATTAATTGCTAATCCTAAGCTTCTTAGTGATTATTTGTTATCTAACAGTGAATTAACTACTCTAACAAATGAATCTTTAGATATTGCTATTGCCTACTGCCATAATATAAATAATGATTTGGCGTTAACTATTGAAAGTAAGATTAAAAATCTTGATATTTTACTTAAACAAAAAAAGCTTAATCAAAATCAATTTATTTTCACTAAATTAAGGGATTATAGCCAAACTATAATTCAGCAAAAACAAAAAATAAATGACTTATTTTCACAAATCGAGTTAATTACCCTTCAGGAGCAATTAGGAGAAATAGAAGCAAATTATCTAAAACAATATCAAAACTCTTTAGTAATAATTAATAGATATCGGTTGCTAAGTGGCTTATTTTTATTGTTTGTTCTAGTTTTTGTAGCTTATAAAATTATCAGTAACTTAGCCAAAACCAACCGTAGCATTGTAAAAATTTTGGAAGGTTTTACTCAAGAACTAGAAAGTAAAGTAGAACAAAGAACTGCTCAATTAGAAGCAAGTATTCAGAATACGGAAGCAGCTTTAGCTCAAGCTCAAAATGCCAACAAAGCCAAAAGTAGATTTTTAGCCAACATGAGCCACGAGTTACGTACTCCTCTGAACGCTATTTTAGGATTTACGCAACTGATGTGCCGTGATACTTCTATGGAACAAGAACATCAGGAAAATCTGAAAATTATCAATCGTAGTGGCGAACATCTATTGAAATTAATTAATGACATTTTAGAAATGTCCAAAATCGAAGTAGGTCAAATAACTTTCAATGAGACTAAGTTTGATCTGCATATGATGCTAAATAGCTTGGAAGAAATGTTGCAGTTAAAAGCCAAAGCTAAAAATTTAGCCTTAATTTTTAAAATAGCTAATAATGTTCCCAAATTTATCTATACCGACGAAGGAAAACTTCGTCAAATTATTATTAATTTGCTTGGTAATGCTCTTAAATTTACCACTCAAGGCTCAATAACTTTAACGGTGAGATTAGAAAATAATACCGAACTAGTCAAAGATAAAATTGATTTTCTATTTTCTGATACCTATTCTCTGTATTTTGCAGTTGAGGATACTGGGGCGGGGATTGAACCAGAAGAAATGGAGCAATTATTTTCGCCTTTTGAACAGACAAAAATAGGTCGTATTTCTAACGAAGGGACAGGTTTAGGTTTATCTATCTGTCAAAAATTTGTGGAACTAATGGGGGGAGAACTAAAGGTTAAAAGTACTGTTGGTCAGGGAAGTATTTTCTCCTTCAATATTTTAGTCAAAATTAAAGATATAGGAATTATTGAGACTATTGAACCAACTCCCATAGAAACTAAAAAAATTCTGGGTTTAGCTCCAAATCAACCACAATATCGCATACTAGCCGTAGATGATGTAGCACCTAGTCGTTTGTTACTAAACAAATTATTATCAGGGATTGGTTTTGAGGTGCGAGAAGCAAGTAATGGTCAAGAGGCGGTGCAACTGTGGCAAGAATGGTATCCTGATTTAATTTTTATGGATATGAGAATGCCTGTGATGGATGGCTATGAAGCAACTAAACAAATTAAATCTCAGCCTCAAGGAGAGAAGACAATTATCATCGCTCTAACTGCTAGTGCTTTTGAAGAGGAAAGAGTGGTAATTTTAGCTGCTGGTTGTGATGATTTTATGCGTAAGCCTTTTTATGAAACAGAACTACTAGAAAAAATTGGTAAATATTTAAACGTCAATTATCTTTATGAAGAGCAAGTTGAATCTCTGACAACGGCACAATTACCGCTAGCAGAATTAACGCCAGAAAATTTAACAGTTATGTCCTTAGAATGGCGATCGCAATTGTACACAGCAGCAGCTAAAGTAGATAATCAGGAAATTTTGCAACTTTTAGCCGAAATACCTGATGAGTATGAATCTTTGGCAAAAGGACTAGAAAATTTAGTAGAACAATTTCGTTGTGACAAAATTATTGACCTAACTAAATCTGTTAAGTAATGAGTTTATCCCCTTCGGAGTCACCTAGAGCCAAAATTTTAGTCGTAGATGATCAACCTGAAAATCTACATCTACTGTCTGATGCTTTGACTAGTGACAAATACGAAGTTAAAGGGGTGATCAATGGAGAAATGGCTCTGATAGTCGCTAATTCAGTAATTCCTGATTTAATTTTGCTGGATGTGGTCATGCCAGGATTAAACGGGTATGAGGTTTGTGAACAATTAAAGGAAAATCCTTTAACTCAAAATATTCCGATTATTTTTTTAAGTGCTAGTAATGATCCAGTTGATCGAGTTAAAGCCTTGAGTGCAGGTGGGGTAGACTATATTGATAAACCGTTTCAAATTAACGAAGTATTGTTACGTATTAATAACCAATTAAAATTACAAGCTGCTCAACAAGAAATATTAAAGCTCAATACAGATTTAGAACAGCGAATTCAAGAGCGTACCGCGCAACTAGAAAAAGCCAATCAAGAATTAAAATTTGAAATTGGCGAACGAGAGCAAGTTACTAGACTCTTAAAAGAAAGTGAAGAAAAATTAGAAAGTATTCTCAATTCCCTCGAAGAAGTCGTATGGTCTGCTGAAGTTGCTACTAGCAGCTTATTGTTTCTAAATCCTGCTGCTCAAAGTGTTTATGGTCGTTCAGTAGATGAATTATTAAATAATCCTAATTTACGCTTAGAATCAATTCATCCCGAAGATCGCGATCGCGTAGAATTATCATTAGCTAGTTCTTTCAAACATAACCATGATCTGGAATATCGCATTGTCCAACCTAATGGTGAAATACGCTGGGTATGGGAACGTAGTCGCTTAATCTTTGATCAAACTGGTATAGCTAACCGCCGAGATGGCATTATTTCTGATATTACTGAGCGTAAAAAAATTGAGTCGGAATTAAGTTACGAAGCTAGACATGACTCTTTGACCAATTTACCTAATCGTTCGGCTTTTTTGGAGAGAGTTGAACAAGCACTCCAACAAAGTCAAAAAAATCCCGATTATTTGTTCGCGGTTTTATTTATTGATTTAGACCGTTTTAAAATTGTTAATGATAGTTTGGGACATTTAATCGGGGACGAACTACTGATCGTCGTAGCGCAAATTTTAACTAGCTGTTGTCGTGCTACTGATTTTGTGGCTCGTTTAGGGGGAGATGAATTTACCATTCTCTTGGATGCTATCAAGACTATTGAAGAAGCTAATCAGATTGCTGAAAGAATTCAAACTAAGCTCAACAACCCTTTTAATCTGCAAGGTCATACTGTTTTTACTAGTGCCAGTATTGGCATTGTTGAAGTGAATCATCAGTATCAAGATAGTTCGGCAATTTTACAAAACGCTGATTTAGCCATGTATCGTGCTAAATCCCAGGGAAAAGCTCGCCATGAAGTATTTGCTCCAGAAATGTATGCTGAGACACGGGAATTACTAGAAATTGAAAACGATTTACGCAAAGCAGTTTTAGACAATGAATTTATGCTGCATTATCAACCAATAGTATCGCTGAAAACAAATAAGTTGTATGGTTTTGAGGCTTTATTACGCTGGCAGCATCCGACCAAAGGTCTGATCTATCCCGACAAATTTATTAATCTAGCTGAAGAGACAGGCTTGATTCTGAATATTGGGGAATGGATTTTAAAGTCAGCTTGTCTGCAATTGCACACTTGGCAGACTCAATATCCCCAAGCTGCCGACTTAAAAATAAGTGTCAATATTGCCAGTCAACAACTTAAAGACCATAATTTTTTGACAATTTTAGATCAAACTTTAGCCACAACTGGGTTATCGGGTCAATCTCTCAATCTCGAAATCACCGAAAGTACTTTGATGGATTATAAACCAGAAATAATTAATTTATTGCATCAAATTAAAGAGAGAGGGATGAGATTGAATATTGATGATTTTGGGACTGGTTATTCATGTTTACAGTATTTAAATCGCTTTCCCATTAGTACTCTTAAAATTGATCGCTCATTTACTCAGGGGATGTTAAAAGATAGAGAAAATTTTGAAATTATTAAGATGATTATTTCCTTAGCTCGAACTTTAAAAATAGATGTAATTGCTGAGGGAATCGAAAATTTAAAACAACTCAAAGTTCTAAAAACTTTTAACTGTAAATTAGGTCAGGGACACCTTTTTTCTGAAGCACTCGACTGTAAAACTGCTGAATTAATGCTTAATTAATTACTTCCTATTTCTTAGAGCCTATTTCCTACTTTGTTCTAATAATTCTTGGAGAGAAAAAATAATAAAGAAGATAATTGAGTTATGGGAACATCGGTAGCTACTACAGTAACCTGACTATAGTTAGAATCATTATTAGTTAGTTGCCAACGGAAACTATAAAGAATTCCCCATTTTGCCGTTTGTTGTTGTACGTCGTAGTTTTTGACCCCTACTAAATGAGTGATAAATTCAACTGCTTCTCCTGGTTGTAGGCGATAATCTGCGGGAGAATCTTCAAAAACTAGTTCAAACTGCCGTAAGTTATTCTGGTTTTGAAAATAATGACGTTGTTTACAGCGATCGCAATTAACTAAATCCCACAAAATCAATGAATTTACCTAAAATTGGGCGATTATTTCAAGAAACCTTTAAACAGTGGCAGGAAGATAACGCATCCCGCATTGCAGCAGCCTTAGCTTACTATACAGTTTTTTCGATTTCCCCTTTATTAGTTATTGCGATCGCCATTGCTGGGGCTTTTTTTGGACAGGAAACAGCCCAATCGCAAATTACGGATCAATTGACTGCTTTAGTCGGAGAAGATGGGGTCAAACCGATTCTGGTGGCTCTCAATAATATGAGTCAACCTCGAATTCGGGGCATTGCTTCTTTAATTAGTATTGCGGTATTAATTCTGGGTGCTTCAGGAATTTTTGCGCAACTACAAGATGCCCTCAATACAGTTTGGAAAGTTAAACCCCAGCCAGGTAAAGGAATGCTCGCCTTTATTCGCAAACGCCTATTTTCATTTTTAATGGTACTAGCAATTGGTTTGATCTTAATTTTGTCTTTAATTTTGAGTGCGATCGTTTCTACTCTTAGTAGATATCGAACTGACTTTTTACCAGGTTCAGCAATCTTATGGGAAAATCTTGATTTTATTGTCTCTTTAGGTTTAATGACTTTTTTATTTGGCTTGATGTTTAAATATGTTCCCGATGTCAAAATTGCCTGGAAAGATGTCTTTGTGGGTTCGATAATTACCGCCTTATTGTTTCTCTTTGGTAAATTTCTTCTGGGTTTATATCTGAGTAAAGGCAGTTTAGGTTCAGCCTATGGTGCTGCTGGCTCTTTAATTGTGTTTCTGGCTTGGGTATATTATTCAGCCCAAATTATTTTGCTGGGAGCAGAATTTACTCAAGTTTATACACGAATGTATGGTTCAAAAGTAAGACCAAGTAAATACTCTCAGTTAGATTAACGTCAAATCGCTTCGCTCCAATTCAAAATTCGAGCGGGAAAAATAATAATTTTGAATTCAAAAAAGGTCAATTTTCTACGTATATTCACTTATTTTAACCTTTTATTTTAAATGCTACTATTATTTAGAATTTGAAATGTCTTTAGATAATGATCTTGGGCATATATAGCTAACAATTCATAATTAGTAAGTAGAGCATGACAAGATTGCAAGAGTTATTGGCAAATCCTCCCTTAATACATGAAGAAGCTTCAGGTAAACTTACTTCCTGGCAATTATCTGATGAAGTTCTTTATTATATCAACGAGAATGTTAACGAAAACTCCGTAACTTTAGAAACGGGTGCTGGAATTAGCACAATTCTTTTTGCTATTAAATCTTCTCATCATACTTGCATTAGTCCAAGTCAAGAACAAGTTGACCGCATCAAAGAATATTGTCAAAAATATCAAATAAATACTGATAAAATAGACTTTAAAATAGATTTTTCCGAAGAGATTTTACCATCTTTAAATATTAATAACATCGACTTAATTTTAATTGATGGTTCTCATGCATTCCCCATACCATTTATTGATTGGTACTATACATACCGAAAGTTAAAAGTAGGAGGAACAATGATTATTGATGATACTCAGCTATGGACTGGTTTGGTTTTAAAGCAGTTTTTAACTTTAGAACCCGAATGGAAAATTAATAAAAAATCTCCACCTAGATCAGCAATTTTTACTAAAATCAAAAAGTATACTCAGTCGAAATGGTATGCACAACAACCTTACGTTGTTAAAAATAGCTATTTTTTTATTCTCAATGCCAAAGCCCAAAGCTTTTTATGGCTTTTGTATAATAGAAACTTTGATAAGCTAGCTAAGATCATCGGTAATCAAGTAAGATTAGGTAAAAAGAAGTTTAGCTGATCAATCAAATCTGTGATTAATTCCAGGTAAGTAGAGAGGTTATTAGAGTAGTGGAGTGCTTGAAGTAGTTTACTTCTCCATCTTCTCTACTCCCCTACCTGCATCAATCCATCAATTCAAACTTGATGACCTACTAGTCTCTCATTACTTTTGAGAAATGGTATGAACCCTAATTTGATTATTCCAGTAGGCACACAGATTGTTAGTCGGATTGAAGTCAAAAATCAACACAACCAAGTTATTTGTCCTCAGAATGGAGTAGGAGTAATTGTTTATTCTCCCACAGACAATTCTCATGCTTATAAAATTCGTTTAACTAATGATTTAGAGATCATATTACATCGTCATGAGTTTAGTATTCGCAAGCAATATCAGAAGCAAGGACTACAGGATGCCCGTGATCTGCTTTCGGAATTTGAACTTTATGACTACGTTATATACCGTTGTGTAATTGGTTCAAGAGCATTTGGACTAGATAATGAAAATTCCGATACGGATTTAAGAGGCATCTATTTACCACCTGCGGACTTGCATTGGTCTTTGTATGGTATTCCCGAACAGCTAGAAAATCATGATAATCAAGAATGCTATTGGGAATTACAGAAATTTATACTTCTGGCATTAAAAGCTAATCCTAATATTTTGGAATGTTTGTATACGCCAATGGTAGAAAAAATGATGCCTACTGCTGAAAAGCTATTAGCCCAGAAAGAAATATTTTTATCACAGTTGGTTTATCAAACCTACAACGGTTATGTAATGTCTCAATTCAAAAAAATGGAGCAAGATTTACGTAATAAAGGAGAAATTAGGCTGAAACATGCAATGCACTTAATTCGATTATTACTATCAGGAATCACAGTCTTACAAGAAGGGTTTGTACCTGTAAAAATCAATAAATATAGAGAAGAATTACTAGCAATTCGTAATGGCGATATGCCTTGGGAGCAGGTGAATAAATGGCGATTAGATTTACATCAAAAGTTTGATTTTAGTTTCAGTAATACCTTACTACCCGAACGTCCAGATTATGAACAAGCTAATGCTCTATTAATCGAGGCAAGAAAAGCAATGGTCGATTATAAACTATGAACATAAATCAAGAGTTATTACTTGAAATAGTTAAATCACAACCCTATCCACTAGTCTTTGCAACTATTAGTGGCGCACATTTATATGGATTTCCATCTCCAGATTCTGATTATGACTTGCGGGGAATTCATATTTTACCTACTAAAGAAGTTGTAGGTTTATATCCCGTGCAAGAGACTATTGAATTATCAGCAATTAAGATGGATGTGCAAATTGATCTGGTAACTCATGATATTAAAAAGTTTTTTACTTTATTACTTAAAAGGAATGGATATGTATTAGAGCAGTTGTATTCTCCTTTGATAGTTAAAACTACTCCAGAACATGAATTGTTAAAAGAGATTGCCGTTAAATGTATTACACGCAACCACTATTATCATTATTTAGGATTTGCCAAATCTCAATGGGAATTATTGCTGAAAGAAAATGAATATCGTGTAAAACTGTTACTTTATGTTTATCGCGTTTTACTAACAGGAATATATTTAATGAATACGGGGAAAATTGAAGCGAATTTAGTTAAACTCAATCAAATATTTCAATTTTCTTATCTTGATGATCTCATTGCTCAAAAATGTACATCATCTGAAAAATCACTATTAACCAAAGCTGATATTAATTTTCATCAGCAAGAATATCAAAGATTGCAAACTGAATTAGAAACTGCTTTTCAAAATAGTCATTTGCCTAATGAACCTTCAGCTAAACAAGAATTAAATAATCTTTTAACTAATTTACGGTTGTAAGATTTTGGAAATTAAATTTCCTCAATTTCTCCTTCAGCTTGATTAGCGATCGCTTTTAAATTTTCAATCATTTTGAAATCTACATTTTGCCATAAACCTCGTTGATGAGCTTCTAATAGTCTTTCAGACATATCCCGCAATGCCCAAGGATTCTTATCTTGAATAAATTGCTGCACTTGTTGATCAAAGATATATGCCTTAGCGACTCCTTCATACATATAGTCAGCGACGCAATTAGCAGTAGCATCATAGGCAAATAAATAATCTACTGTGGCTGCCATTTCAAATGCGCCTTTGTAACCATGACGCATCACCCCTTTAATCCACTTAGGATTAATTACCCGCGATCGATATACTCTGGCTATTTCTTCGGTTAGTTTTCGTACTCTAGGATTACTAGGTTGGGAGTTATCCCCAAAATATACTTCTGGATTTTTTCCTGTTAAACTACGTACCGCAGCTGTCATACCTCCCTGGAATTGATAATAATCATCAGAATCTAGTAAGTCATGTTCACGGTTATCTTGATTGTGCAAGACAATTTGTAGCTGTTTTAAGCGACTTTGAAAGGATTCTGGGACAGCATGACCTTGACCAGTTTCATCGTAGGCATAGGAACTCCAATTAAGATAAGCTCTAGCTAAGTCTTCATCACTCTGCCAATTTTGTGCTTCAATTAAACCTTGTATTCCTGCACCATAAGCTCCAGGTTTTGAGCCAAACACTCGATAAGTAGACCGCTTCTGCGCTATTTCTGGATCTAACCCTTGTTTTTGTAAAAGCTTTTGTTCGGTTTTTACTTGGGCAGCTAGAGGATTAATTTCGTCATCTTCTTGTAAATTGGCAACGGTTTGTGTTATGTTATTGAATAAGTTAATTATATTGGGGAATCCGTCGCGAAAAAAGCCTGATACCCTAACTGTTACATCAACACGAGGGCGATTTAAAATTGCAACTGGTAGCACTTCAAAGTCAATTAGCCGACGCGAAAGCCCATCCCACACAGGTCTTACTCCCATCAATGCCATAACTTGCGCAATATCATCTCCCCCAGTACGCATAGTAGATGTTCCCCAAATGGAAATAGCCAAAGAGCGAGGATATTCGCCGTTTTCTTGGGTATAGCGTTCAATTACTGCTTCTGCTGCTGCACTTCCCACTGACCATGCAGTTTCTGTAGGAATACCTCGAATATCTACTGAATAAAAGTTACGTCCTGTGGGTAATACTTCTGGTCTCCCCCTGGTGGGTGCGCCCGATGCCCCACTGGGTATATATTGACCGTCTAAAGCCTGGAGTAGGTTAGTAATTTCGCGATCGCTCTTAATTAAATTTGGTAGCAGGGTTGTTTTGATCCATTGAAGTTGTGACAGGGTAAGGGAAAAAGGGGAAAGCGAAGCAGCGAGGTCTTGGCGGTTTCCGTCGAGAGCGACTGCTTCAAGAAGGGAAAAGGATTTATTGTTAATTAGGTTGTCTACTAAATCTATGGCGATTGATTCTAAAATTGCGATCGCATCTCCTTTAGTTCTAACTTGTTTTAATTGTGGTACATAATCATCTTGCCAAGTCCCCAAGTCCCCAAGTCCCCAAGTCTCTAAGTCCCCAAGTCCTCCTAAAAGTGGATCAAAATCTAAACCCAAATCCTTTGCCAATGCTTGGGTAAGACCGATACGGTTGTAACTGGGTGAACGAGCGATCGCGATAATTAAATCTCGCAGTTGTTCTCCCTGGGGACATTGACCAAAGATATGTAAACCATCCCGTATTTGAGCCTCTTTTAATTCACACAAATAACCATCGGCAATAGAGAGAAATCGGGTTAAGGATTGTGTGTCGGTGGGGTTGATACCTAAATCTTGATCTAAGTTTTCTTGTTGAACTAACTGAGTAATGCGATCGCTGATAATATTTAAACGAGTCGGATCTAAACTTTGTGCTTCGTAATATTCATCAATCAAAGCCTCTAATTTTTCCAAACCCCCATACAATTCTGCACGGGTGAGGGGTGGAGTGAGATGATCGATAATTACTGCTTGCGATCGTCTTTTTGCCTGTGAACCTTCTCCTGGATCGTTAACAATAAACGGATAGATATTGGGAATAGCTTGTAGGGCGACTTCAGGATAACAACTAGCAGATAACGCTAAACTTTTGCCTGGTAGCCACTCTAAATTACCATGTTTACCCACATGGATAATCGCCTGTACTCCAAAACAACTTCTTAACCAATGATAATAAGCTAAATACTCGTGAGTAGGTTCAAGATCGGGTGCATGATAATTTAAACTCGGATCGCGATCGTATCCCCGTGATGGTTGTATTCCTACAAATATATTACCCAACTGTATACCTGGTATTGGTAAGGGCGGTTCGCGAACCGCCCTTACAACTTCGCCCCATCGATCTGTAATACTTTGTTGCACAACGGTGGGTAATGTCTGCCAATATTGTTGATATTCTTGTAAAGACAAACTTTGATAACTGGGACGAGTATGATAACTTTCTGGATCGTTAGTTATGCCTGTGGTCAGACGTTGAATTAGTTCATCTCCCGTTGTTGGAATATCTGTAACTGTATATCCTGACCGTTGTAAAGCCTCAAGAATTTTAATACAACTTGCAGGGGTATCTAAACCAACCCCGTTAGCAATTCTGCCATTTTTATTCGGATAATTAGCCAAAATCAAAGCGATTTTACGGTCTTGTTTAGGAGTATTAGCCAAATTAACCCAATTAGCTGCACAATCAGCCACAAAATCTGTGCGATCGCGCTTTGGCTGATAAACGACGACATTGGTTTCTAGTTTATCATTCCAGGTTTGTACAGATTTAAAAGAAATAGCGCGAGTAATAATTCTGCCATCCACTTCTGGTAAAGCGACATTCATGGCAGTATCTCTGGGCATTAATCCCTGTAAACTTGACTCCCATTGTTCTTGAGTACTACTACTTAAAATTACTTGTAAAACTGGAATATTTAGCTGTTGCCAAAATTTTAGCTGAGATGATTCATTAATTTTTTCTAAAGAAAAACTAGTGGTATTGAGTAATATTTTGAGTGGATTTTCTTGTAGTAAGGTTAATAGTTGTTGCTGTATTTCTACGTTTCTTAATGAAGAGATAAATATTGGTACTGGTGTTAAATTTTTAGCTATTATAGATTCACACAGGCAATCAATTGGTAAAGTATTACCTGCTAAATAATGAGAACGATAAAATAGTATTCCGCAACCGTGATTATTTATATAGTCTGCTGTGAGACTATCCTGAGAAGATGCTAGAGAGTTACTATTAAAATTATTTAGGTTGTTTACATCTATCTGCTTCTGCCATTGATAAAAATCTATTTCTGGGACAGATTTTGGTGCTACTGGTTGGTAATTTGTTTGTAAACAAGTATCACTAATAAACCGTAAAGCATTAGCATAATTTTCTCTTCCCCCTGCCATTAAATAACGCCATAAAAGGTTGACAATAGGTAAAGAAACCGTGGAATGACTAATTAAATCAAGATCAGGAGCATTATCTCCTGGTAGGACAAATAAATCTGTATGATTAACCGTAGCAATTTCTTTAACCCTTTCTAATCCATAAGACCAATAAGTACTACCACCTAGTAAACGTAGAATAATTATTTGTGCTTTTGATAACACGGTTTCTACGTATAGATCTATGCTTAATTGTTGTTGTAAATTCAACAAATTAACCATTCTAATTGTGGGAAAATTAGCATCTAAAACAGCTTGAGCAGCAGCAATAGTTTGAATATCTGTATCAGCATAAGTGAGAAAGACAATTGGTGCAGGAGACTGTTCAATTAAAATCACTCCTTCAGTATTGGAATCCCAACCACCAGGAAGTGCAGCTATTTTGTGCATAATTAAAATTGCTCTTAATCTTGAGAAATAATTACGGTTTAGAGAAAGCTTCAAAAAATGAGCCAAGCTATATAAAAAGAAACAGAATATGCTATTTACTCAATTCAAATTGTGTCTTTTGCTTCATCTTCTTTAGTCTTGAAAAATGTTGTTCATCATGAAGTTTGGCTTCAGCTAGCTGAACTTTGGTTAGCAATGGTAACCAAAGAAGAAAATCTATTAATTACAGAGGATACACTATTAAAGCTAGCAAATAGTGAGAAAAAAATTAATCTAAATCAACAACCAGAAACATCTAGTTTTTTTTTGTTAATTGCCGCTAAATTTACGGCATTTTTAGGGAGGGAGCAAACATCAGTATCGCAGAAGTATCTAATTACAGTCACGTTTGACCAAGCAAGAATTATTCACGAATTAACGCAACTTGGTTATCAAAATCAATGGGAAATTAAGGTTATTCAGTATTTACAAGTTAACTTGATCCCCAAATTAACTCAAAAACATGATTATTCGGCGGAATTTATGGTCAAACTAGTTAACTTACTCATTAACGACCCAGAGCAAAGTAAACATCAATCCAACTCTCACTTTAATCCACCGATGGATAAATTACTACACTATCAAGTGGAACAAGAGCGTATCTTTGATCGACTTAAAATTCAGATCAGTCAAAATTTGAATTTATCAGAAATTATTCAAACAGCAATTAACTATAGTTGTAGCTTTTTAGCCTTAGATCGAATAGTTATTTATCAATTAGATGTTCCCTTAGAGTCTGAAGTTTCCTTAAATCAAGAAGTTAGAACAATAGATATAATTACTTATGAAGCCAAAAAAAATGACAATATTATTTCTACCTTATATTGTCAAGAAGAAATCTCTTGGCAGCAATTGTCCCACTGTAAAAATAAATATCGTCAAGGATTTGGTTTAGTTGTTAATGATATAGAAGTTGGTTCTAATTTTCACCCTTGTTTACAGTCATTGATGCTCAAACTTCAGGTAAGAGCTAAAGCGGTTACACCTATTAATGTTCGCGGTAAATTATGGGGTTTAATGATTGCCCATCAATGTTTTGAACCGAGACAATGGCATCATCAAGATATCCAATTTTTGCGTCAAATAGCGGAATATTTAGCGATCGCTATTCACCATCATCAATCATATCAGCAATTACAACAGCAAAAGAAACTTTTAGAAAAACAAGTCCAAGTCCAAGCACAACAAATCAAAGATGCTCTTATAGCTGCTGAAGCTGCTAGTAAATCGAAACATGAGTTTTTGGGCAGTATGAGTCATGAATTACGCACACCTCTAACTTGTGTGATTGGTTTATCTAGTACCTTGCTGCAATGGTCATCAACTAAAGCTAGAGCCTCTTTATCTCCCGAAAAACAACAGGAATACCTGCATCTGATTCAACAGAGTGGTAAACATTTGTTGGTCTTAATTAATAATATTTTGGAGTTTTCAGAAGTAGAGTCAGGCAAGCATTTATTAAATATCAAGCAAATATTACTTACTGAAATAGCCAAACAATCAATTCAACTCATCCAAGATTTAGCCAAAGCAAAACAAATTACTCTAAATTTGGAAATAAAACTAACATCAGAACAAAATTACTTTTTAGCTGATGAAGCCAGACTGAAGGAAATAATTTTTAATTTACTGAGTAATGGTATTAAATTTACTCCTGAACAAGGACAAGTCACCCTGAGAGTTTGGCGTGAAAAACATCAGATAGTTTTCCAAGTTGAAGATACTGGTATTGGTATTGCCGAGGCTGAAATTCCCTTGTTATTTGAAAAATTTAAACAACTAGAAAATTTCCGTGAACGTACTAACGGTGGTACAGGCTTGGGATTGGCACTAACTAAAAAACTAGTAGAACTACACGGAGGCTCAATTGAGGTAGAATCAGCCTTGGGAGAAGGTGCGATGTTTACGGTTTATTTACCCGAAACAACGCCAATAAAACCTCATTTTGAGGCTAAAGCAACTATTGAGCCACAATTATCCTCAGTGACTAAGACAATTATGCTGATCACTGAAGATGAAGAAAGTGCCACCTTTATTTGTCAATTACTTAACACGATTGAATGCCAGGCAGTTTGGCTGATGGATATCAATATGGCAATTAGTCAAATTGAAATTTTGCAACCTAGTGTAATTATTATTGACCACGCTTGTACCAAAGCAGGAGTTAAAAACGTTGTTAAGGCAATTACTGAGAAATCATTGTTGGAAGATACTCATTTAATGTTATTGTGCGATCGCTTAAATAACAATCAATGGCAACGGTATTCTAAATATGGAATTCACGATTATCTCCTAAAATCAATGAATCCTACCCAAATTATCAATAAAATCAGCACCTTGATTCAAAGTCAAGAAAATTACAATCAAAGGATGAATCAATAACTAGTCATTAGTCATTAGTCATTAGTCATTAGAATCTATTCTGCGGTTGCTTTATCTGCTGCTTCAGTGTCTTTAGCTTGTTGTTCCTGCTCTCTTTTTTCTCTTTGTTTGCGACTTGCTTCTAGGACATCCTCAATCACTTTGAGCATCTGATCCATTTTTTCGAGGTTACTACGGTATAATTCTAGATCTTTTTTCATTTTCTCGCCAGATAAACCCAAGCTTTCAGAAATCTTATCAATCGCTTGGTTGAGTTTATCTTGCTCTTTTACTAGATTGCGATCGCTTTCTTCTAAAAGAGTGTATACACCAATAGCAAAGGGACGACTATATTTAAAATTCTCATTAGAAGCAATTGCTTTAATTGGCTCGACAATATAAGCAGTATCACCTTCGGCAGTGGGATTTCCTAACCAAGTCAGTAGTGCTTCTGTAGACTTATCCTTAGCTAAGGAAAATATTATTCCTGCTTGCGCTTTATAATTTTCTGGATCACCATCTGTCGAGGTACACAAAGCATTAAAAATTTGCTCTTTATCGCTTTCTGGTTTGTAACCCTGCATTAAACGCTCAAACGAAGTAACAATTCCCAAATAATAAATAGGATCTGGTTTAAAATCTGCATTGACTGACAGTAGATGCATTTCTACCAATAATTCTTCTACAACTCGGCGATAAACTGAGTTGATTGGATGAGGATACGCAGCATAAAAAGATCTTTTACTATCAGAAACAGTTTTCATAATATTTATTAAATTTTTTCTATCTAACAATTTATTTAGCCTATGAGTCTTGCTTTTTTGCTATTTTCCTGATTACAGAGAACCCATCGTTTTATTTATCATTTATCCCACAAGGGGACAATGTCCTCGAATGGGCATGGCGGGGCTGACTCTGACTTCGTAAATAAACATATGTCAAAAAAACTCTTAGCACATCTTTATATTATGCAATGATTCTGCCCCACTATTGCAATTCTATTAATCTTTTTATTTACGTACAGCATTACTAGAGCGATCGCTTTGATTCTTCCAAATTAAATTTAATAAATACCAAAACACTACTAATCAAAAACCCGATAATCAAACCAAATAGATGACTGTGGAAACTGACTTGGG
Source organism: uncultured Pleurocapsa sp. (assembly GCA_964393695.1). GTDB lineage: Bacteria > Cyanobacteriota > Cyanobacteriia > Cyanobacteriales > Xenococcaceae > Waterburya. The sequence continues at coordinate 13,205 of CAYMWC010000024.1, read as the reverse complement.
GAATTATATTATCAAAAATGAATTGAATAATAATAATCAAAATTATTTGCTGTAATCGACGCTTGGCAGTAACTGAATATCTTCTACGTAACCAAATTTGCAGAGAAATCGCTAAAATTGCGCCGATCAAGCCCATAATCGCAGCCGAAGCCCCAACCAAAAACACATTATTTAACCCCAATTGATAAGCTAATAAAGAAAAGGTTAGCATTGAGCCAATCCCGCTAAATAAATAAATAGTTAAGTAATATTTAGCTCCTAAACTCAATTCAATTAAACGCCCAATAAAAAAAAGAGACAACATATTAGTTGCCAAATGTAACGAACCATAATGCAGAAAGTTAGCACCTATTAATCGCCACCACTCCCCTGCCAAAACCTTTTCAGGAATTAAAGCTCCTAAACGTTCGAGGGCGATCATATTTTTACTACCCCCTAGTTTAATTTCCAAAGCATATACTAATAGATTTAAAGCGATTAAGATGTAAGTAGTATAGGCTATTGGATGACGGCTATCTTTCATGCAAAATATTTACGAGAGGAATATAATTAATAGCTTTATTAGCCTGAGATTAAGATATTAGGATTTTACCTTGAGTGGGAGTCATTACCTAATTAATCATTCTAATTAATTTACTTATTTCAAAAAAAACCCGCTCTGCACTTAGTAGCCAGAGTCGGGTAGGTTACTCAAATCAATCAAAATTAAATTTGAGGGACAAATCTTTCTTTTTCTGGTACTTTGGTGTACTCAGAAACAATTTGTTTTAACTCTGCGCCATCAATAGTTTCTTTTTCAATTAGTAAATCAACTAAGCGATCAATTACTTCACGGTTTTCTCGAATAATTTTGCGTGCTAACTGATGACCATGTTCGGCAATTTGACGGATTTGATCGTCAATGCGAGATGCCACTTCTTCTGAGTATTCGGCACGAGAAGTTAAACCAGCACCTAAGAATACTTCGCCTCCTTGTCCGCCTAAAGCAACAGGACCTAGATCACTCATACCGTAAAGGGTCACCATTTGTCTTGCCATTTCTGTAACCTGCTGCAAGTCACCACCAGCACCAGTAGTTACTTCGTCATTACCAAAGATTTCTTCTTCCGCAGCACGACCACCCATCGCCCCAGCAATTCTTGCCATTAACTGCGAGCGACTGATTAAGCCTTGGTCTTCATCAGGGGTAAACCAAGTTAAACCTTGAGCTTGTCCGCGAGGAATCAGGGTAACTTTTTGTACTGGATCGTGATCTTTAACCAAAGTACCAACGATCGCATGACCAATTTCGTGATAGGCAATCAAGCGTTTACTTTTACCGTCGGTTAGAGGTGTACCTTCCATACCAGCGACAACGCGATCTACCGCGTCATCAATTTCTAGGATTGTGATCGCTTCTTTGCGTCTTCTAGCAGTTAAGATAGCTGCTTCGTTAAGTAAATTAGCCAAATCCGCACCAGAGAAACCAGGAGTACGACGAGCGATCGCATCTAGGGAAACTTCAGGGGCAATCTTTTTGTTACGAGCGTGAACTTCTAAGATTTCTAGACGACCTTTAATATCAGGATTATCTACCATTACCTGACGGTCAAAACGACCAGGACGCATCAAGGCAGAATCTAGGACATCAGCACGGTTAGTAGCAGCAATAATAATAATTCCTGTATTGCCTTCAAAACCATCCATTTCGGTTAGTAATTGGTTGAGGGTTTGTTCTCTCTCGTCGTTACCGCCACCAATACCTGCACCCCGTTGACGACCTACTGCGTCAATCTCGTCGATAAAGATCAAACAGGGAGCATTTTCCTTGGCTTTTTTAAACAGATCGCGGACACGGGAAGCACCAACACCCACAAACATCTCCACAAATTCCGAACCAGAGATACTAAAGAAAGGTACACCAGCCTCACCAGCGATCGCTTTAGCCAACAAGGTTTTACCAGTTCCAGGAGGCCCTACCAATAAGACTCCTTTGGGAATTTTTGCTCCTACGGCGGTAAATCTTTCGGGTTGTTTTAAAAAAGTAACAACTTCTTGTAGTTCTTCTTTGGCTTCGTCAATACCTGCCACATCATCAAACATGATGCCTGTTTTAGCTTCCATTTGGAACTTAGCTTTAGACTTACCAAAATTCATTGCTTGTCCAGGGCCACCAGGCATATTGTTGGAACGACGAAATAAGAAAAATAAGGCTCCAATCAAAATTACTGGGAAAATTAGATTACCCAAAAGTCCCCAAACTGCCCCTTCATTACCAGCAGGATGATAATCAAAGTTGACATCAGCATCTCGTAACTTGGCAATTAATTCAGGTGAGTTAGCAGGTAAATCAACTCTCAGCTTTTGCAAGCGGTTGTCTAATTCTGGATCGATCGCTTGGACAATTGCAGTTCGACCATTTTCGTACAGTTCTACAGAAGAAACTCTCCCAGAGTTGAGATAATCTAAAAACCGACCATAGGTCATGCGAGTACTAGCTGTATTACCACTCAAGCTACTGCCAGCGGTTGGGGTAGAAAAAGTTCCCTGCCAAAGAAAAAACCCTACTACCAATAGTGGTAATGTCCAAAGCAATACGATTCTCCACGAAAAATTTTTCATAGGGTTAAGTGTTGTTTTAAGTTGAATATGTTTAAGCTTACTTTTTTGTTTGTATTAGGTATTGACAAATGAGTCAAAGTAGTTAATTGTCAAATTTGTTTTTTTATTACTTCTAGCTTAACTAAATTTAACGTAATTCTCATTTTTAATGCAATATTTCTCTCAATCAACCATGCTACTAGTGCCTTTAACTAGCTATTAGCTGTTAAAGATTGGATTCCTACCTCCTGACCCCTGCCTTTCTTAATAAAACAAACGCGCCTACGCTAATAGTTTGGTAGACGCGATGTTGTTTAGGCTCTTTTTAAATTAAAGTTGTCTTGCTCAGACCAATATTATGGATTGAACTAACTCGTGCTGAATTTAAAGAGGTTTTAGTAAGTTTCAACGTGCCAACGGTGTTCTTTCTTCATCGCTTTGCGATATTCATCCCAATTAACGTCATGCTTGGCTGCTGCTGCGCTAAGAGCCTCATCAATACCACCTTCCATGCCTTTTAGACCACAGATATAAGTGTGAGTTTTAGGATTTTGCATCAATTCCCACAAAGCATCAGCGTGTTCAGCAATTTTGTGCTGGATGTACATCTTGCCACCTTCAGCATTTTTTTGTTCACGGCTGATGGCATAGTCTAAGCGGAAGTTGTCGGGATATTTGGCTGCCAATTCTTCTAGTTGTTCTTTGTAAAGAATATTAGGAGTTGTAGGAATGCCAAAGAACAACCAAGCTAAACCTTTGTAGTTATAATCAGGATTTTTGTCTCCCTCAAAAAACATCCGCCAGAGATAAGCACGGAAAGGAGCAATACCAGTTCCTGTAGCAATCATCACAATGTTGGCATCTTCATCATCAGGCAGAAGCATCTCTTTACCTACAGGGCCAGTGATAGCTACATCATCACCAGGCTTGAGGTTACACAAATAACTGGAGCAAACACCTTCTACGTGTTCTCCTGTTTCAGGATGCTTATATTCTAGTTTTCTGACACATAAAGATACTGTATGGTCTTCGAGGTTATCACCGTGGCGAGTAGAAGCAATAGAATACAGTCTCAACTTGTGAGATTTCCCATCTTTATCTTCGCCTGGAGGAACAATACCTATACTTTGACCTTCGACGTAGTAAAGATCTCCACCTGCAAGATCAAAGGTCATGTGACGACAAGTACCAATACCACCTTCAGCGACCAAATCATAAATTTCGGTACATTTGCCAATATAAGGCTCTTTAGGACGATAAATATTAACTGGAACTTGTTGCTTGGTTTTTTTAGGTTTTGCTTGAGTCATAGATTTATTATTATTAGCTGCTTGCTGCTGGGGTGCAGGTTGACTAGCTTGCGCTGGTATATCACTGCCAACAGGCTTGATGCTGATGATTTTTCCACCCAAACTGTTGATACGGCGCATCTCTTGATTCATCCGATTGTAGGGAACAGTAATGAGCAAAGTACCGCTAGTGCGAACAGGCGCATTAAGCTTACTACTGTTGCCATTTGAAGATAAACCTTCTACCTCGTAAACAAAAAAACGATTTTTGTACTGAGTATTGCTACTAGAAAACGTTGAACTAGAGTTATACATTACGCGGACTTTTTCCCCCAACTTAAATTTAGACTATTAAATACTTTACATAACTGAATTCACTTCCGTACTCATTATTTGGTTGAATAGGAAACTGAAAACAGCAGCTTAGAGTGTTTGTATTGTATTAATAGACTATCATTGAGAGACTATTCTTGATTCATGAGCCAGAAAAATTTTGGGTAAAATTTGGGTAAAAATAATATCTAGCGATTAGCCCTTAAACTATAGACTAACTTCTTATCTGAATTTGAGTCTGTAGTTTTCAATTCATTTTTATCTTTTTTTCAAACTGTCAAACTGAAAAAAAGTAGCTCATTGTAGCGATTATGACCAAGTAATTTTCAGTTGGTTTATCTTGTAGAGGTGGTTAGCTTCTGGTAAGATTCATCAATGTTAGTAGTTAGCATTTTAATACTCATATTTTAGATATCTGCTGGTTCCTTCAGCTTGCTTAATAATTATGGGTTAAATATTAGTTTTGTAAAAGAGGAATTTATATGACCGCCGATTTAGACCGAGTGGTGCTTATCGGAGTAGCAGGAGACTCCGGATGTGGCAAATCAACCTTTCTTCGCCGTTTAAGCGATCTTTTTGGCGAAGAATTTATGACTGTAATTTGTCTTGATGACTATCATAGTCTCGATCGCAAAGGCAGAAAAGCAGCAGGTGTTACAGCTTTAAATCCCAAAGCCAATAACTTTGACTTAATGTATGAGCAAGTTAAAGCTCTCAAAGAAGGTAAAGCGATCGATAAACCAATTTATAACCACGAAACTGGTGAACTAGACCCACCAGAAAGAATTGAACCTAACAAGGTAATCGTGATTGAAGGACTACACCCTCTATATGACCAAAGAGTCCGTGAATTGCTAGATTTTAGCGTTTATCTCGATATTAGCGACGAAGTCAAAATTCAGTGGAAAATTCAGCGTGATATGGCTGAAAGAGGTCATACTTACGAAGATATTTTGGCTTCGATCAAAGCTCGTGAACCTGATTTTAAAGCTTACATCGAAATCCAAAGAGAATTTGCTGATGTTGTCATCCAAGTACTACCTACCCAACTACCAGCACCTAAAGAAAATAATCTACTCAGAGTTCGTCTCATTCAGAAAGAAGGTGTAGAAAACTTCGATACTGTCTATCTGTTTGATCAGGGTTCGACAATTCATTGGCGACCTTGTGGACGAAAACTGCAATGTCCTATCCCAGGTATTAAAATGTACTATGGCCCTGAAAGCTTCTACAACAATGAAGTATCAGTGTTAGAAGTAGATGGCGAATTTGGCAATCTCGAACAAATGATTTATCTAGAAAGTCATTTAAGCAACACCAGCACAGGTCACTATGGTGAAATGACTGAGCTATTGCTCAAACACAAGGATTATCCTGGTTCTAATAATGGTACTGGCTTATTCCAAGTGTTGGTTGGTCTAAAAATGCGCGAAACCTATGAAAAACTTACAGCTAAAACAGCACAAACAGCTAAAGTTTAATTGGTTTTATAGCTAAACTAGGTGAATAATTGTCTTTAAGTCGCGAAATCGCTTAATAGTGTTCGCGATTTTTTGTTTGACTGTGTATTGATTATTGATTATTGATTATTGATTACTGATTACTGCTATTGAGGCAATCATAAAATATCTGTCGAACATCTTGTGCTGTTTGTGACCAATTAAATAACTTAGCTCGCTCTAGTCCCTGATTACTAAGATCTTTGCGGAGAGTTGCGTCAGTCAACATACTATACATTGCCTGAGTAATATCTTCTACATCTTCAGGATCGACATATAAAACGCTATCCCCTCCGACTTCAGGGATAGAGGTCACATTGGAGGCAATTACAGGACAACCACAAGCCATTGCTTCTAAAACGGGAAGTCCAAATCCTTCATAAAGAGAGGCAAATACTAAAGATTGCGCCAGAGAATATAGACTGGGTAAATCCGCCATTGGTACATAGTCTAAAAAGATAATTCGCTCTTTGGCTGAGAATTGTTCTGTTTGACGTTGAATTTGGGGATAGAAAAAATCGTCTTTTTTGCCAGTAATAATAAATTGATAATCTTGGAAAGGTAAACGATCAAAAGCTTCTAAGCAACGACTAAGGTTTTTATAAAATCGCATATCTCCCACGTACAGCAAATATTTATCTAGGTTGTATTTTTGGAGAATTTTGGGGTTAGGTTGAGGATAAAATACGTCGCGATCGCACCCTAAATATACCACCTCAATTTTTTCTGGTTTTAGTTGATAGTTGGCAATTAAATCTTTTTTGGTGTGTTGAGAAACAGAGATGATTTTTTGAGATTTATTTAAAATAACAGGCAAGATATAGCGGTAATAATATTGCCATTTGGGATTTAAATCAGGATATTTTAGGGGAATCAGATCGTGAACAGTAATAATCTGAGGAATACTAGGAAATAAAATTCCTTCAGCCACAGGAGAAAAAAATAAACTAGCTTTTTGCTTTTTTAATTGCCGATTTAAACTAGTTTGATACCACAAAAAGCGTTTTAGATGTCCTGCAAAACCGCGATCGGGAGCTAAAGAGTTGGTTACGGGAATACTTTGATTTGGATAATTAATTTGAAAATAATCAGCATGAGAATAAAGCGTAAAATCTAATTCTTGTTCACACTTAATTAACTCTGAAATTAAATTTTGGTTAACTACTCCTAAGCCACTAGCTTGTTCTTGAAGATAAGTCCCATTAATAACAATTTTCGACAATTTGGACATTTAATCTTATACTAAATTTTGTTGAAATATAGTAGTTGAAAGCTGAGGTTAGGCACTAGGCAATAGTTTTTTCTACTACTACCTATTACCTATTACCTATTACCTATTACCTATTACCTATTACTTATTACCTAATTTATGGTTCTTTCAAATTATCAAGACCGTCAATCACTTTTGCCGAGATAATTTTATCCCCAGCAGTTAATTCGTCTAAAACTTCTCTGCCTTTGACTAAGTAACCGAAGACAGAATAACGTCCATCCATCAGATTGTATCCAGGAGGAGTTATTTCAGTATCAAACTTAAAGAAGAAAAATTGCGACGAGCCACCATTAGGATCATCAGCAGGACGAGCGAGAGCAACTGCACCGTAAGCATTAAAAGGAATAGCTGGTTCAGCCAAATAGCGACCTAATTCTTCTAAAGTCTCTCCATATACAGGTAAATCCTCACCTTTAACCAAGACTTCTAAAGGAATAGCGCGGTATTGTTTAGTTTTGGGGTCAATAAAACCATTGTCTTCCCCTGGGGGATCACCTGCTTGCAGAATATAGTAATCTTCAGCGCGGTTAAAATCTAAACCATCGTAAAACCCACGTTGTACTAAATCAACAAAGTTACCACCATTAATAGGCGCACTGTAACCATCGACGACAATTTCCAAATCACCTTTATTGGTCTTCATGGCGACAGTCGCACGACCAAGAAGTTGCGGTAATTTATTGTATTCCTGTGGTACTTCAAAAGGAAATCCAACTACCATCAATTGTTCTAAATCACCTACTAAGTCAAGTGCTTCTTTTCTAGCTTCATAAGTAGCCTCGCGATCTTTAGCTTCAACAATTGTGGATAATTTTTCAGTGCCACTCAGTAACTGGTCAATTATAGATTCTGCCTGAGATTTACGTTCATCTGGAACAGTTGCTAAAAGCTGCTCGCGACGAGCAGTTAAAATATAATTTGCCTCTTTTAGGTCGCGACTAATATTTTTCCAACGCTTCCCACGTAGTTGATTAGAGATATCTTCTAAACTTTTTTGAAGTTTTCTAACAGTATCGTTATCTATCGGTAAAGCATATCTCAAAATAGCCTGCGGATCGGTGACAGCATCTCCTTGAGCTAAACCTGCCACTGCTGGTAATTGCCAGCCCAAGAAATTGCTAGTAAAGATTATTAAAGTTAAAACAGTGGTCAAGACTTGATTGGTTAACCAAGACTTCAGCCAGTTAACAAATATATTTTCAGGTATGTTCATAATGGATTCATAAATTTCATCGTAATTGCAGTGCGGACAGAGAGAGGGCGTACCAAATCTACTAAGGTGTATGTTCTTAGTTATCGATCGCTCTTGTCAACATTTCTTTACTTTTTTCCTTAGCAACTCTGGCGTTTCCTGCTTTTTCCTGTATCCTTCATCGGGTACAATGAAATGTCGATCTCTAAGCAAGTATTTTTAGCTTCATGATTTCTAGTAATGACTTTCGTACAGGAGTTACTGTCGAGCTAGATGGCTCTGTCTGGCGAGTAGTAGAATTCCTCCACGTTAAACCAGGTAAAGGTTCAGCTTTTGTGAGAACTAAGCTTAAAAACGTGCAGACAGGCAATACAGTCGAAAAAACTTTCCGTGCAGGTGAAACTGTACCTCAAGCAAATATCGAAAAACGTACCATGCAATATACCTATAAAGATGGTGAAGACTTTGTCTTTATGGATATGGAATCCTACGAAGAAACACGTATGGGTAATGATAGCTTGGGCGATCGCATTAATTTCCTTAAAGAAGAAATGGAAGTTAATGTGTTGTTTTGGAATGATAAAGTGCTAGAAATAGAATTGCCTACATCTGTGGTTTTAGAAATTACAGAAACCGATCCAGGAGTTAAGGGAGATACCGCTACAGGCGGAACAAAACCCGCCATAGTAGAAACTGGAGCGCAGGTAATGGTACCTTTGTTTATCTCCATCGGCGAAAAAATTAAAGTTGATACTCGTGACGGTTCTTATTTGGGTAGAGAAAATTAATTACTGATTTAGAAGCTGTTGGCTTGAGGCTATCGGCTTTCGTAGCTGGCAAATAATTAGCTTAGAGCTTTAAAGCTACAAATTTACGATCCTTTAGGGTATAGAGGAATCAAAAAATTACTAGAATAACGGTTGAATAATTTGTGTCTATAAATTTTCAAGAACTTCGCGACTTATTAGGGACGATCTCTCAAACCGATATCACGGAGTTGATTCTCAAAAGCGACGACTTTGAATTAACTGTACGTAAGGAAAGAGGGGTTATGACTGTCTCTCAAGTTCCAGTTGTCTCACCAACTGTAGTCGAAACCATTCCTCCTCCAACTGCACCAACTACGACTGTGAATGTCACCGATGTTGCTCCCGAAACACAATCTGCACCGACAGTAGATGATAAAAAATGGGTAGAGATTACCTCACCGATGGTAGGGACATTTTACTCTGCTCCTGCGCCAGACGAAGACCCTTTTGTCTCAGTTAGCGATCGCATTAATAAGGGAGATACAGTATGTATCATTGAAGCGATGAAGTTAATGAATGAAATTGAAGCGGAGGTATCTGGGCAAGTTATGGAAATTGTTGTCCAAAATGGTGAACCAGTCGAGTTTGGACAGGTTTTGATGCGAGTCAATCCAGGCTAAAATTCAATAATTGATAAGAATGAAAGACGCTTTATGGAAATTCTGACGATTGTGCTGTCAGGATTATTGTCTCTCATATCTGGAGGAGGCATAATTCTAGATTCTGTAGCTATTGATCGCCTCCGCTCCCAGATAATAAGTCTAGATCAGCAAGCAATTCGCGTAGATAATACTCCCAGCTACCAGATTGCTCAGGGAAAAGTCCAAAAAGTCAGAATTGCCACCAGAGGTTTGACAATTAAGCCTAATTTCAAAATAGCAGCTTTGGAATTAGAAACTGATGCAGTAGCTCTGGATCTGGCAAAATTAAATCTGAATAGTATTGATGAATTAAGAAATTCCTTAGAACAGCCTTTACAAGGAGCAGGAAAATTGATTTTGACCGAAACTAATCTTAATCAAGCTTTACAATCTCCTGAAACTTTAGCTCAACTTCAGCAAGCTTTAAACCGTCTCATAGTTCGTAAAGCTGGTTCAACCAACATTGCCTATCAATTAAACGATCTACAAGTAGAATTACAGTCTGCAAATCGCCTGGGAATAAAATTTATTTTAAGTAGACCCAAAACTAATTATGAAGAGTATAGTACTCTCAAGACTTCTCCTAAAAGTCGCTCTCGGGAATTAATTATTGCTCTAAAATTTCAAATTCAGGTCTTAAATGGTAAAACAATTCAGATAACGAAACTAAAGGGAACTGTTAACAGTCGCCCTATGTCATCTCGGCTACTCAATGGCTTTGCTGAAGGTCTTAGCGATCGCTTAAATTTAACTTCTCTCGAAGCCAACGGAATCTTGGCTCGTATCTTACAATTAGAAATAAATGAGGACGAGCTAAAGTTAGTCGGTTTCGCTAGAGTGGAAACAAAAGCACCGCAATTGTCTTCAAAAGAGATAGAAGTAATTCCTTAAGTTAAACTGTAATTTTTTATCTTTTATTTATTTCTCTTAAGCAGGAGCATCATCCATGCAGGATCGTAACAAAAACCGCTTTTCTCTGCCTGTGGTAGCAGCAATCACAGGAATTATTTTGGCTGCGGGAGGAGGGGCTGCTTGGTGGGCAAAATCTGCCCTGGAACGACAAGCTCAGAATGCTCAACCTAGCCAATCCTCAATTATTAAAGAAGAAGTTCCAGCTGTACCAAAACCAATTACCGAGGAAAAAGTTGTGGAGGTTTGCTGGCTTAACCCAACAAATCAAAACATTCAATTAGTTTCCAATACCATGACTTTTCAAAAGTCGGTTAAATCAGAACGTGTCTTAGAAACTGCTTTGGAAACTCTTTTTGCTAGCCCTCCCGCAGGTTCAAACTACACTACTGCAATTCCTGAAGGTACTAAGTTATTAGGATTGACTATAGATAAAGAAGGAATTCATCTCAATCTATCTCAAGAATTTGTTACTGGTGGTGGTAGTGCTTCGATGAGTAGCAGATTAGCCCAAGTTATTTATACGGCTACCAGTACTAACACGAGCGATCGCCCTAACACCACAGATCAGCAACCTGTTTGGTTGAGTGTTGAAGGTAAACCTCTGACCACTTTGGGACAGGAAGGACTCATTATCAATCAACCGATGACCAGACAAGATTTTAAAGCTAACTTTGCTCTCTAAGATTCAACACTTACTCTTACTCATCAACACCAAATATTTTATTTCTTAGCTATTAATCTTCTTAATTATTTGCTCAAAATACCAATTTAAACCAGGAAGCAGCAAACTATGAAATCGATTTAAGATAGTTAGCTCTACTCCTGGGGCGATCGCGAAATTTCCTTTGTTGACTCCTCGAATGATTTTCTGTGCTACTGCTTCTGCTGTCCAAGTGTTAGCGGTTGCAGTGATCTTTTTAGTTTCGGGGGGTTTTATTTTGTTTTCTGCTGCTAATTGGGGCGTATCCGTATCAGGAGGATAGACAATTGTGATTCCAATACCCTGGGGTTTTAATTCTCCCCGTAAGGATTCTGCTAACCCTCTAAGGGCGAATTTGCTGGGGCAGTAGGCAGTATAGCCATAAAGACCAATTAACCCAGCACCAGAGGAAATTAAGACAATCCTGCCACTTTGTCGCTGTTTCATGGCTGGTAAGACAGCTTTAATACTATAGAGAGAACCAAAATAATTCACTGCCATAGTTTGCTCAAAAACGGCTAGAGGAATCTCCGCAAAATAACCAGGATGAGCCATACCTGCCGAAGTAATCAGTAATTCTGGCGCGCCCAATTCCGCGATCGCTCTTTGAATTGCCAACTCAATTGAGTCTTGTTTGGCGACATCTGCCGTTTGAATTGATATTTGCTGTTCTGGACTGACGGTTAGTGCTGCTATCTCCTGTTGGGCTGTTTCTAGCTTGTGGCGATCGCGAGCAATCAAAGAAATATTTGCTCCCTCTCCTGCCAATAACTTCGCCACCGCTTTGCCAATACCACTAGAGCCACCTGTAATAATCGCGTGTTGCTTTAAATACTTGTTGTTAGTTATTCCCACAAGATGATTGCTCAATGTCAAAACTTGTAAACAAAGATTACTATAGAAAAGTCCTTTTTGTCTCGAAAAAATCTTTATGCAGCTAGTTAAGCATCATGGTCGTTTAGCTAAAAAATTGAAAAATTGGGTCAGCAAAATTACGGTAATCGCGATCGCTTTATTAACTTGTTGCTATATTTACGGTTCCAAAATCGAGCCAAACTGGATTGAAGTTGTACCAATTCAACTGACCATTCCTAACTTAACGCCTGCATTTGAGGAGTTCAAAATTGTCCAAATTAGCGATCTCCATCTCAGTCGCTTCATGCCAGATAAACGCTTAGATCGAATCATCAAATTAGTCAATCAACAACAACCAGACGTGATCGCGATTACAGGAGATATCATTACCGAGGGCAAAAGCTTTAACATCAAAAAAATCGAGAACCAACTTAGTCAGCTAGTATCTAAATCAGGTAATTTAGCAGTTTTAGGCAATCATGATCATTGGCTTGGATCAACGGACAAACTTAAACAAGCATTGGTACACAGTAACATTATTAATTTAGACAATCAGGTATATGTAATTGAGCGCGGTACAGAGAAATTAGCTGTTGCTGGAATTGATGATCCTTTTTGGGGTCAAGGAGATTTAAATAAGGTAATTACTCAACTACCAGATGATCATGCTGCTGTAATATTGGTTCATGAACCCGACTATCTGGAAAAAATTGCCAAAACCCATAAATTCGCCCTCCAGTTATCTGGTCATTCTCACGGCGGACAAATTAGAATTCCTTTTCTTGCTCCTTTGGTATTACCCTATGGTGGTAAAAGATATTTTGTGGGCTTAAATCAAGTTGAGGAAACCATAGAATATACTAATCGGGGTTTAGGTATGACGGGACTACCTTTGCGTTTTAATAGTCGTCCAGAAATTACCGTATTTACCTTGCACACTGCCAGTTAAAATAATACGCCTGATGCGAATTCAACTATAGAAGTAAAAAGGGCGTTGCTGATTTAAAGTATGAAACCGAAAGTAATACTGTTTCTTGTTTCTAGTTTCTAGTTTTGAATAGACTTCTTTTTTTAGATTACCCAAGTAATTAATTTACTGTCATACCTCGATTCAGCAACGTC
>CAYMWC010000023.1:0-38093 GCA_964393695.1 uncultured Pleurocapsa sp. | reverse complement strand
TTGTCTTACAGCTAGGACAATCCCAACTGCGAATATCCAAAGGCAACTTATCCATTACAAATCCGCAATGGTTACATCGTTTACTACTAGGGAAAAATCGGTCAATTTTGACCAGTTTTCGCCCGTACCATTCACACTTATACTCAAGTTGACGAAACATTTCACCCCAAGCTGCATCGCTAATAGAACGAGCAAGCTTGTGGTTTCTGACCATATTTCTAACTGCCAAGTCTTCAATAGCAATCAAGCTATTGTTCCGAACCAAATCCGTTGTCAACTTGTGCAAAAAATCGGTACGAGCATCTTTAATTTTGGCGTGTATTCTAGCTACTTCAAGTCTCGCTTTATGTCGGTTATTCGAGCCTTTGGTTTTCCGACTCAACTCCTTTTGCGCTACAGAGAGCTTTTGATACAGCCGATTAAAATGCTTAGGATTAGCTATCTTGTCACCGTCACTAGTACTAATCAAACTAGAGACACCAGCATCAATACCAACTTGTTTTTTGGTTGGTGGCAATGGTGTAATTGTCAGATCATCTACCAGCAAAGATACAAACCAGCGTCCCGAAGGGTCGAGTTTGACCGTAACTGTAGATGGCTCACAGCCATTGGGCAACAATCTAGACCAAATTATATTCAATGGTTCAGTGCATTTTGCCAACCACAAGTTACCATCTCGATACTTAAAAGCCGATTTGGTAAATTCGGCAGAGCCACCATGGCGTTTTTGCTTAAATCGAGGATATTTTGCTCGTTTTCCCCAAAAGTTAGCAAAAGCTTTTTGCAGATGTCTCAAACATTGTTGCAAAGGCACACAGCTAACCTCGTTGAGAAAATTCAATTCCTCAATTTTTTTCCAACTGGTCAGCAAGCTAGAGGTTTGTTTGTAATCAATCCTCTCTTGTTTTTCATACCAGGCGATTGTTCTAGCAGCCAAGGCTTTGTTGTAGACCAGACGCACACAACCCATTGTCCGTCGCAAGAGATTTTCTTGTTCGGCAGTGGGGAAAAATCGATATTTGTAGGCGCGTTCAGTCATGCCTCACATTTTACCACATTTAATGTAAACAACTTTATTGGAGGCGCGAATTCCTCTCGTCGCTAAAAGCGAGAGTCTCCTTCGCGAAAACAAGATGAAGCCAATCCAATCAATACCAAAATTCTTCCCAAGACTTAAAAAAATGAGCAAATTTAAATTGGCTTGTCTCGGTGTTTCTGTAGGAACATTAGGATTCCTGAACGCTTTAAGTTTATCAGCAGCAGCCGAAGATATTGTGGGTAATCGTGGTGTGAAATTCTCTGAAGACACCATTGTTGAATTTGAATTTATCGAGTCTCATGGGGCTTATCAGTCCACTTTTGGAGTGATTGAGTTAGATTCCTGTAAGACTGATGCTTCTGGAGTGATCATGTTTGATTCTTGTGCCAAAACTCCATTGTTTGTGGAAGCCAAACCTTCTGATACTTACGCCAGTATTTATCGTCCTTCTACTTATGAAACTGACTTGCAGGTAAGTCGTAATAATGATTTTCTCGGAAGTCCTGGAATTACAGTTCTTGAGCCTAAGAGCGAATTCTTATTTAAAGGCAATAAAAGCTATGCTTTCTATTTAGAATCGCAGTTTAACGGCAAACATACAGGTACAGTTTATACTACAGACTTTTTTAATTCCCAGGGAAATCGACAGGCTTTGTTTAATGAGGAACGTCTATCTACTCAAGAAGTCGCTCAACGTAGAAACAATCCTGCTTTTGATGCCAATAAATTTGACGCTTTAGTTGAGGGAGGTTTGCTAATCCATCTAGATGATACTGGCTCTGCATTAGTTAAAACTAATGACGAAGATACTGACTTTGATGATTTTATCGTCGGTGTTGGTGGTGGTTATACTTGCAACTATCCAAAGCCAAACAGTAAAGACTTAGGTATGCAGGGAAAGAAATAGTGTTCTGTCAATTTTTAACGTAATGCATAGTTAGTTGGCAAACTTGGTCTTGGGTGAAGTAGCTAGTAATGCTCCATCTGCTAGCATTTCCTTGAGTAGAAATGGGGATAGTCTATTAATGTCTATATTCGCTTCTACCAAAGATACTTGACCAACAAGAGGAGTAGGATTAGTTAATTTCCAGCGAAAAGTGTTGAGAATTTCCCATTCAGCCTTTTGGGTTTGTTGATCATAATTTTTAACCCCGACTAAATGAGTGATAAACTCTATTGCCTCGCCTGAGCCAAGCCGATAGTCAGCAGGAGCATCTTTAAACACTAGTTCAAACTGTTGAGAATTGCTGGGATTTTGGTACTGATGTCTTGCTTGACAGCGATCGCATTTTACCATATCCCAATAAAAAGGAAGTTCGTCTGCTGCGTCATATTTATACCCCCCTCGTGGAGGATCGTTATAAGGCGTAGATAGCTGTTCACCCGTTTGATTAGTAATTCCATGAGGGTCTTTTTCTACATAGCTTACCCAATTGAAATGATCATAACCCAAGCTAAATGCCAGCTTGCTCAATTCAATTTTTTCTCCTTGGTTATTTTGTGGCGCAAATTTGGCTGTTATGCTTGACCCAATAAATTGAAGGTTTATAGCTTTTGAGAAAACATAATCATCCGCAATTTCTCGCTGCTTACTATCACTACTTTTTTTATTTCTATTGATAGACAAACTGGCAAGATTATCTTCTGCAATTGATTCACCCAGTGCAGCTTTTAACGGGACGGGCAATAAAGCACTGATACTAAGGATACTAATAACTATTTGTTTAATCATTATTTACTAGGAATATTTGAAATATGTATTTATATATTCATAGTAATATGTGTTTTTACTTAAGTCATTTCACTAGTAGTAAATTAACTGAATCTTTATCAAAAAAGTTCCTTAATTAACATTTACTTCAAAAATCTACTTAAGGAATATCTTCAATCAATACTTCATTACAATTCTGGTTGAATTATCAAGTGTTTATAGTTAATAGAAATCACTATTTCTGGTACGTGTAACTTAGAAAAGTTTAGTGATATTACTTAGAAAAAAATTACTGATTTTGGGGAACAGTAAATAAAGTATTTTTCTTGACCATTAGAAAATATTTAGGTGGAAATAACAGTGTTTAAAGTATCTAGTCTCTGGTCTGACAAAGTAAAGAATAAGTTTTCAAAATCTCTTCAAGCAGAAACAAAAGAAAAAGACTGTGTAGAAGAAAATTTTCGCCTCCTAATAATTACTCAATTTTACCCACCAGATTATGCTGCTACAGGTCAATTGATTCAAGAATTAGCAACTCAGTTAGGTAAAGAAAATATTCAAGTAAATGTTTTTACAGGGCAACCAGGATATGCTTTTAAACAACAAAAAGCACCAGCCTTAGAACGACAAAATCAGGTTAATATTCAGCGATCAAGAACTTCTCAGTTATGGTCCCAAAGAATTCGCGGTAAAGCAGTAAATGGAATTCTTTTTTCTTTACGTGCTGGCTTACATTTACTCAAAGTTGCTCGTAAAAATGATATTGTTCTGTTAACTACTGCCCCACCATTTTTATCAGTTGTTGGTTATGTAGCTAATTTATTGCTTGGTGTTGATTATGTTTGCTTAGTTTATGATTTATATCCCGATGCTGCTGTTGAACTAAACATTATTTCAGAAAGCCATTTTATAGTAAAACTATGGAATAAAATAAACTCTTTAGTTTGGCGACGCAGCAAAAAAATAGTAGTTCTTAGCGAAACTATGAAAGCTCGAATTATTGCCAAGCATCCAGAAATATCGTCTAGAATTTCTGTTATTCATAATTGGGCTGATGCCGATTGGATTAAACCACTGAATAAGCAACAAAATTGGTTTGCCCGCCAACATGGTATAGATAAAAAATTTACAGTTTTATATTCAGGTAATTTAGGTCGCTGCCACGATTTAGATACAATTTTGGGAGCAATTAAATTACTCAAAGATGAGCCTGTACAATTTGTATTTATTGGTGCTGGTACTAAACACGAACTGTGTCGCCAAACAGCCAAAGAACTTAATTTAAATCACTGTATTTTCTTACCCTATCAAGACCGAGAAAATCTACCTTATTCTTTAACTGCTTGCGATTTAGCTTTAGTTACGATCGCGCCTGGTTTAGAAGGGGTAGTTGTTCCCAGTAAATTATATGGTATCATGGCTGCGGGACGAGCGATCGCCGCTGTTTGTGAACCCCATTCTTATTTAAGATCTTTAATTTCAGATGCCCAATGTGGTGCTTATTTTGATAATAATTGTAGTGAGAGTTTAGCAGAGTTTATTCTGACTTTAGCGTCGAACCCCGATCTCGCGATTAAAATGGGAGAATCTGGTCGCAAATACATGGAAAACAACTTTACTCCTAAAATTATTAGCAGACAATATACTGAAGTTCTCGAACCAGTTTCAGCATCTTCGGAAACATTATAGTTAGTATTGCAAAAAGAGGAGTCTATGATGACGCACATTAATTATGCCTATTTTTGGCAGTGATATATACAGCCATTTTCCACCTACCGAACAAGAGTGAAACTTCGTCCCTCGTATTGCAAAAAAGGATGATACACTTATGAACCTTTTAAATTTCTATAGACATCTATAATCAAGGGTGGCACAAGTTTTTTAACAAACTTGTTGAGTGTATTAGGAGTATTGACCCCGTTAAACTGTTCACCTGGACGCGCTTGATAATTTGTAGTGGTGCTCCTATGAAACTTAACCTCTTTAGGGGGTCTACTATTGGTGTAATAGTAAAGAGCAAGTGACTTTCTACTAATCCCTTCAGGACTTTGCAAGGGATCGGGATGCCCATGATAAGAGAAATCTGTAGTGGAAAATATTACAGTCCTATTGAATAAAGGAGGGATTTTGATACACTGCTTTCCCATGTCGCTATCCCAAAGTTCTAGATTCCCTCCCCATTCTTCATTCCAATCTTTATTCAGGTAGATTAGCATGTTTATTCTTCTATGTAACATTAGTTTATTATGCCAGTTAAAGTCAGTGTGCATTTTTAGATACCCCCCTGTACAAATTTCGTGAACACCACCTCCCTCAAGATAAGGATCTGGGATAATTCCAGAAATTCCAGTCAAAGCTTCCAGAAAGCTGCAAAATCTGAAAGAATTAAGATCTAACAAGAATCTTCGAGCTGTAGGTCCCATTAACCAAGGATCTGGTAAAGCAAATTTCTTGACAGAAGCATAGAAATTTTTGGCGATAGAATAATCAAGTCCCTGAATATCTTGTAGAACATCTTCAAGCAATTTATTAGAGAATAAATTATCAATGACTATATATGGAAAAGGGTTGTTGTTGACATATTCGTGTTGTTTATCTCTTGCAAACAGAGCAAGTTTTTCAACACCTTCATCTGTAAGGTTAAGCGTTTGAATCGACGGCTCAACTTTGGACTCTACTAACATCTTTATTAGCTCCATAATCATTAAAAACAAAAAAAAATGGGATATTACCAAGAAAATCATTACTTACAGTTACTTGAATTGTATTACCTTAACTTGTGAGCAAGGAGTAGAGGGTGAGATTGATTATTGTGCAGATGGAGCTGCTATTTTTGCTGCCAGAGACTGAGCTTGTAGAAGTTCATCAGATGTATTAACTTCCATTAAAGCTTTTTCGATCAGACATACCTGAATAGCAAATCCATGTTCGATCGCTCGTAGTTGCTCTAACCCTTCACATGATTCTATGGGGGTGGGTGTTAATTTAGTATATTGCTCTAGAAAATCCTGATGGAAAGCATATAGTCCTAAATGATGGAAAACGGGAACTTTTACAGGATTGCGAAAGTAGGGAATGGGAGAGCGGGAAAAGTAAATGGCGCGATTACGTTGGTCGCACAATACCTTAACTGTATTAGGATCGTTATAACCCGTATCCATATCTAAGGGACAGGCAACAGTAGTCATCTCAGGTGATTCTCCTCTGAGATAGGGACTGATAAGTTGAGAGAGTATTTCTGGAGTAACAAAGGGTTGATCCCCCTGAACATTAGCTACCGCAGTCATTTCAGGATAGCGTTTTGCTACTTCTGCCACTCTATCTGTCCCTGTCATGTGGTTAGAGCTAGTCATTTCGACCTCTCCACCAAATTGCTTTACGCAATCAGCAACGGTTTCATTATCGGTAGCCACCACCACTTTGCTAAAATCAGCACAATTTTTGGCGGCTTCATAGACCCACTGAACCATAGGGCGATCGTTAATCTTGGACAACACTTTGCCAGGAAGGCGTTGTGAGTCATATCTAGCAGGAATTACGGCTAAAATGTTCATCTTTCCGCCCTCATGGAGACCCGCGATTTATCGCTGGGAGGAAATGAGGAGCTGAGTCTATGGGACATAAGAATAACCGTCCTTTCGGTGAATAGTAGTACAATATTTGTGAGATATGCCTTGAACCAATCCTGTAGCAGTAGAAATATTAAAGCTGCCTGTGGAGCGTACTGCAACTCTTCCAACATAATCCCCAATCTTTTTTCCAGAAGTAACAACAGCTTTAACAATGTCACCAGTCTGAAAACCTTTAACAAACTTCAATCTAGGAACATAACAATTAGGGAATCCATATTTATCAGTTCTAGACATTTGACGAGTACCGTGACCATTGGCAGTTATCAACAAGGGCTTAACTCCTTTGATATTTAGAATTGGTGTTGATCGTCCAACACAGGCAGCATCAATCCAGTGAGTTTTTTCTAGTTTTTGTTGGCTGCGGTTGAACTTTGTTAAGCCACCACTACCAGTTTCTACAGGTAGTCCAGTTGCCTTTAAGAAGAATAGTAACGCCAATCTAGTTGTATTAACTGCTGCTGCATCGGCTAGAGGCTTTTTAGTTTGTTTCAAAATCGCATCCAGTCTGACTTGATCTTTCTGAAGAAAGTCTCTAATATCTTGCGTACCTTTTTTGAGGTTACACTTTTCACAACTCAAGCATAAATTTGTGATGGAATTAGATCCCCCTCGCGCTCTCGGATGGATGTGTTCGACTTGGAGCGGTACATCTTTAATCCCGCAATAAGCGCACTGTCTATTCCATTTTTCCAGTAAATACTCTCTAGTTTCGTAACCAGCAAGCATCCCCTGTTGATACTCCTTCCCCTGAAGATCTCGATTGCGAATTAACTGCATATCAAAGCGAATCAGTTCTTGACTAATTGCTTCGATTGGTGCGAATTTTCCTAGCCTATTAACCCAGGTTTTGATATTCCCAATCCGACTAACCAGGCTTGGTGGCAGCCATCCTTGCGGGTGCGTTCTGTTGTGAAATCGCGGTTGACGGTAGCGAGTTTGACGGTTTCTCCTACTACGTCTTAATTGTCGTCTTGATGTGAGAGCATCTCTAATCGCAAATCCCCGATGTTTTAATTCGCTGGCAAACACCACTTCGCCACTAGAATCGTCAACCAATGCAATTCCCGTGTGTTTCGCGCCTGGGTCGATTTTTAATCTTAGAGGTGATACAGGAGTTTCGGGGCGAGACTCTTTCAGGATAATTGTGAATGGAAATTGTCTGAATACCGCAGCTTTTTGGTTTTTTAATAACTGCCTCGCTTGTGCTGAATGAACTGGATTGAGCGGTCTTTTTTCGGAATCTATTACAAATATTTTGGACATATAGTCCCTCCATTTCTGGGTAATGTTAGCTTCGACAATGTTAGTAGTCGGCTTATCTAAAAAGCACTGACTTAACCCTCTAAGTCTGTTTAACTTTTCAGTTTTAGAGCTTGGAACTAGCTACGCATTCCAAGGTAAGAACTTTAGCACTTGCTACTAACGGAGGCATTTCTGCCTGAGTCTGGTCAACTAGGGCTGTATTTCAAGCCCCCGCTTTAGCGGTGGGTTATTGACTACAAACCACTCCTAACGAGATCGTGGAGCCGAATTATACCAAGACAGTACCCCTCAAGATCAACAATTGGTAAAACGTCAATTTGAGAAGGTCGTTCCTCCATTATTTTCAGAGCATCATAAGCTAGAACATCTGGAGTTACGACTATTGGGCTTCTCGTCATTAATTTTTCCGCTTTTAAAGTTTCTAGTTTGGATAGTTTAATTTTTTCCATCCAGCGACGTAAATCGCCGTCGGTAATCAAGCCGAGAAGATTTCCTGATTCGTCCACAATATTCACTGCTCCCAAACCGCCACAACTAATAGCACTTACTACCTCAATCCAGGTAGCATCTGGATGAAGAATTGGATTGTGATTTCCACTATACATTAAATCTTCTACCCTAATAGTTAAACGTTTACCTAAACGACCAGCAGGATGATTGAAGGCAAAGTACTCAGTAGTGATCCCCTGCATTCGCATCAAAGTCACAGCTAGAGCATCTCCAATTGCCAGAGCAACTGTCGTACTAGAAGTAGGTGCTAAGTTCAAAGGACAGGCTTCTCGATCTACAGTAGCATCGAGAAAAACATCTGATTTTTGAGCTAAAGTCGAGTTAATATTCCCAACAATGGCAATAATTGGTACTTGTCGATGCTTAAGAGTAGGAATCAAGCTAACTAATTCATCAGTTTCTCCACTATTGCTCAGAAACACAGCCACATCCGCACTAGTCACTATGCCTAAATCTCCATGCAGCGCATCGCAAGGATGCAGGTGGACAGCTAAAGTACCAATACTATTTAAAGTAGAAGCAATTTTTTGGGCGATAATTCCCGATTTGCCAACTCCAGTTAGCACAACTTTTCCCTGGCAATCTGCTAGTAAAGCGATCGCTTGTTCTACTTGCTCTAGCTTTATTTGTTGTGCTGCTCGATTGATGGCTTTGGCTTCAAGCCTGAGAATATTGGCAAACTCATTAACTTGAATTAGATCTTTGGATAGGTACATTATATTTTGCTTAATTATCTAAGATAGAGTACTTTTGGTTCTTGGTTTTTCTGCTAGCAGTACAGGTTATGACGCTAGTGTTGGGTTTTGAAATTTTCGGAGCGTTTTTTTGATAGCACCGATATATCTTTTGATATAGTCTAGTCTCAGCAAGGAAGGAGAGTTACCCTTCATGATGTCTCTTCTTATATAAGAGCGAACTAGACTTAAATCAATATCTTTCTGAGTAACATATCCAGCAGCGATCGCTTCTTGAAAGTAAGTAAACCAGAGTTTTCCATAGGGATGATGGGGATGTTTCCAAGGTTGAGTATGGAGGTTGGTATAGTGAATCAATTTAGTATCCTTGTCGACGTAATCTAGGACATTCCAGTGAGGATTGAGTTTGCCAATTTTATAGGGATGATGAGTCAGAAACGATGGACTCATACAGGCGAAGTCTTTCTCGCCATATAATCCTTGAGCAATTTCTTTATAGTAAGTTTCTAGTTTAAACTGACATTTTTCACAATCAATCAGCATGACACTCAAAGCCCAAAGTTCCTTACCTATGTGGCTATAGGCATCTTTTTTGGCTAGAAACTGGCAGCCTTTTAAAGGCGTATCAAATAGTTCGCCAATATCGGTTAGGCAGATGATATCAGAGTCGATATAAATTGCTTTGCCTTGATAATTACATATCTGAGGAATTAAATAACGATAGAGGCTAAATTCAGTGATGTTTTGATACTTGAGCTTGAGAGACAAGGGAGCCGCAAAAGGTTCTCCATCGTTAAGTTCAATGGCATTGTGAGTACCATTAAAAACATAAATGTCTAAATCCCTTTTAGTATGCTTGCGCAGAGAGTAGATTGCTACTTTTCTCTCCAGAAGACTAGCTTCTCCCGAACCAATAAATACTCGCACGCGCTCTTGATTATTCATTTTTATTAATCCAGATTTTAACGCTGATAAATCAAATACTGTTTTTACACCGTTTTTATTCCCTAGCTTTAAGGGATTTTACTAGACTGATGCTTTCTCCACTTTTCTAATAAAGTGCTTGAGACTTTTCTTGACAGTTTTCTTGACAGTTTTCTTGACAGTTTTCTTGACAGTTTCCTTGACAGTTTTTTTGAACTGACCAATGTAGTATATAAATCTGGTTATTTTTCTACTTCTAGACATTACAGCTGGTTTCCATGCATGAGAGAGCAAATAATACCTGTCATCGATAAAGAGAGCAAAGCAGCGGCGAAAAGTTAATTCTGGAGCTACCTCATAAAATGTTGCTTCCATCATGTCAGGCGAATACTCAAAGGAGCCAAATGTTTCCGCCTCTTCCCTGGTCGGGGTTTCAATAAATTTCTTTAAAAGAGACTCAGAAATAGATAGAAATAATTCATGACTACAGTGATGACTTGCCATAACAGATGAAAAGTTTTCTACAAATTCGATAATTGCCTTTTGCTGAACTTCGAGTCCCCAATTTAATGCCTTATCATTTGTGAGATTACGAAGAATTGGCATATACTTTCCATCAGCTTCTTCAAATCTCACAGTGCTACCGTGGTCAGCCCCAGTAAAGATTTCTAAAAGTGTGGAGTAGAAAGAACCTAGTCTTCTAACACTTGCAGATGGATTTGTTACATCCTGGAAGTAGACAAATGGGTAATCTGTTGGGAATGCTTCCAGGCGTCGCTTAAGACCAAAATAGAAACCGTATGTGCCAGCTTCAGGATATATTCCCGCACTGTATAGCAGCTTACTAAGAGACCTCTGTAACCTCCCCTTCCATCCTAGGTCTACGATCCCAAATGCAATACCATCACCTAGACCTTCTTGTTTAAAATAGCCAATTGTTTTAAGGCGAGAGTCCTTGGCAGTAGCAATAATTAAATCAAATATATCAGGTTCTTCTTGAAATACCTGCCTAAGTAAACTTCGCTTCTGGGTTTCTAAATTTCTATCCCAAACTTTTTCTGGGAAAGCATTGCGTATCAGAGGAACTCTAATTTGCTCTGGTGTGATGTTAACTCGCTCACAAACAGAACGAACCGATACAAATAAGTAATGCTCAAATATCCAGTCTAATTCTTGCTCGCCAAGTGATTGAATGGCTGAAAAATGCCACGCTTGGCGTGAACCATATAAGTAGCGACAATCTACGTTGTACCCCCAGTTTTTGCACAGAACCTTGGCAATTTTGAGGAGTATCTGACCATCTCTGGCAACGAAATAGAGCCGCTGAATCCCTTTACTCTCAGCTTCCTGCAAACACCAGTTGACAAAGCCAAGTAATACGGGAGCAATGACGCTAGCTGCTGTTTCCCAAATAACTTGCTTGTGACGACTATCTTCCTGACATTGCAAGCGTGTCAACCTGCTGCTGCCTGCTAAAAGGGAGCGAAACTTGAGCGGAAGCTGCTCATTTTCTGATATTAGCCTCTCGTATCGATTCAGGTGAGTTTGAGTAAACAGTTGAGTTTTAATACCAAGGCTTTTGGGAACTTTGACATCGCCATGTGGGTGATCGCCCACATGGTTCAACTGAGATGCTTTGATGGCTTCTTTTACTGAGCAATGTTGAAATAATTGACCAGATTTCTTCTTGGTCACACCAACTTCTGAGGAGACATACAAAATATCGCCATCAGCCCAAATATTGTTCTTTTCCAAAAAGAGCCTGATTACTTCTTGAGGTAGATACATATCTGAGATATAGATTACCCTTTCATTTTGCTGATGTAAGGCTTCAATTTTTCTTTGGGTTGCTGGTACAGGACGTAAACTAGATAGTTCTACTTCTATTTCTTGCTGTTTAGCTTTCTCGACATGATCTAGTGACCAGTTTAAAGAAGGGGCAAGGCAATCGTATATTTGTTGTAGAGTTACTTCATCTGTAGCTGATGTTTGTCTCGCATTCTTTTCTGCCTCAATTCTCAAGTTTCTCCAATCCTGAGCTGCAATTGAAATTAAATTTTCCTGTTGTAATTGATGACCTACTTTCCAGAATAGATCTTTTGGTTTAGCCCAGATCCGAGTCAGGACTGTATCGAACACATCGAATGAATAGATTTTATTGCTCATAAATTCCTAGGATCGTTAATACAATAATTGCTCGATTAGGTCATCAGTAAAGGTGCATAATTGTCGTTCTTTTAAATTTATTTTAGATCTCAGACTTGATAAATTCGTTGTAGCAATTTTTTGGGCAAGGATAAAAAGTTACCCGTACGTGGAAACTCAAAAATAACGTTAAATAATCGGCGGTACTTGCCTTCAGGACAGTTTAAAGGTTTTACGCCATGCCAAGCATTAGGTGTATTTTTAAAAAGAAAGCTATGATTATTGGTCAGCTGAGTTGACATGACTGTGGTAAAGTCGCTAAAATCGGGATTCATGGTATTTGTTGACTTACCATCTAGCACCAAAGTTGAACCGCCCCATGCTGAATCCCAGTCATCGCTGGTATTAAAGTAAAAAATATGAGTGCCAATTTTTTGCTCTGCATCTCTATGAGGCGAGACTTCAGAGTTAGTAACTCCTATGTGCCAAGCATAGCGAATTTGGAAATCAGAAACTTCAAACAAGGATTTGATAAAATCCTGATAATCTTGACTAGTTTCTAGCTCATCCATAAACATTTGCCAGCTTTCGGGCAATTCTTGGTATCTGACTACACCTTTATCTTGGCGATCAAGCTGATCGTAAATGGATGTTTCATAGGCAAGATAATAGCGATTATGGGGTCTTTGACCATAAACTCGCTCTAGTCCTTCGTGTTTCTCAAATAATTTTAGGGATGGAAAATCCTGACATAGCTGTTGAAATCCTTCTGATGTCAGACAATCCTGGAAACCATACCAGGGAAATGGCTCATTTTGAATAAACGAATTTTTGTTAAAAGATTTTAAGAGTTGATAATTAATGAAACTATTATTCATGTCAAATTAGTCCTTTCAAGCGTTGATTGGTATTTCTAAAGCGAGGGACATTTAAGTTAAGCAGCACGACGCTGGAAAATATAATTGAATAATCCAGCGTAATCCATTTTCTCCACTACATTAATAGCTGACTTCAAGCCCAACTTTGATGTAGGTGATAAAGTCTTAATTGGAAATAAGAAAAAATTTCTAGCCGATTGAACAGTTCCTTTTTTGATCTTGGCTAAATTTTGATACTGCTCTTTAGTAAACATCTTATTCAGTAAGCTTTGCTTCATTATAAATAACACCTATGCTAATGAATTTAATTAAGTAACATTTGAAATAAAGAAGACCATTGTGATACAACTCTGTTTTTATCGTATTTAGAGAGAATATATTCTTTACCTTTTTTGACATGCTGCTGGCGTAGCGTCTGATTGAATGCATACTTACGCAAATTCATTTCCCAGTCAGAGAATAAAACAAATTCATCAAATTCTTCGTAGCTTGGAATTTTGTCTGCAATCACCCCAACATCTAAAAGCAGAGATAGAACAAGGCGATTGTTTGTTTTATACTTGGTATGAGGATTTAGATTAACTGGAATAATACAGACATCGTGATGGCTAAATATATAGGGAAAAGTCAAAAGTTTCCATTTGTAGTATTTCACAGGAAATTGGGCAGAGGAGAAATACTTTTTAAAATTAGATTCTGAGTTACTGATTACTGTTAAATTTATAGGTATTTCTTTGTGGACTTTTTCTAAGGAAGGCAGAATTCTAGCCAAGTCTATCATTCCATAAGGAGGATCTTCTGTACCTGCATTACCATACCACACTACATTCAAAGAGTTATTTGATATTTTCCTAAAAGTCTTTTTTAGTTTTAAATAGCCTTTACCTAGTAGATTGATTTGAGGTATCTCAATAGCATCATCAATTACTGCTGGCACTTTATCAGTTTTAGAACAAATTAGTTGTTTCAATTCCAGTGTAGACACAGAAATCATATCTACCCAATCAATCATCTTTTGTAATCTATTTGTCCTTTCACTAAGAGCAGATGGATTGTCAAGTTGATAATAAAAATGATTATCACACAGATCGAATACAGTTATTACACCCTTGCTTTTTAGTATTTTGACAAGTTCTATAGTTTCATCATCATACAACTTTTGAAAAACAACTAATTTATACTTGTCTAAATTTTTGTAGTTGAATATTTCGCATTGCCATCCTTCGTGTTTCAAATACTTACATGGCAAAAGAGCGCGATATCTAAAGCTGGCTGACTTGATGCCTCCACCAGATTTCCAAGCGATCTTGTATTTATTCATTATCTAGAAGCCTTATTTTACAAAGACTTGAGCAAGTTTTTCTCTCTTATGGACATATCTATTACTTGCCATTTCGACCTATATAGATTACAGGCGAAAATTGCCATACTAAGGACGAGCTAATTTTTTTACTTTTTCCTTGACTGTTTTTTTAAATTGACCCATATAGTAGTTGTAATAACTTCGCCGACCTATCTTTGGAGAAACATCAACATTATTTTCAATCAATTTAGGCTGGTTAAGCTCTTCGCAGAGACGTTCAAAATCCGCTTCAGGATTAGCTAAACTCATAAAAGGAGTCAGACTCATCAGATTAACACCACGTTCCCTCAGTGCAGTCCGTACTTCTGCTAAAGCGTCGTAGTATTGCCTATATCGTTGATTAGGGTCAACTCCTTTCCAGCGAACGTGTTGATTATGGGCATGATGATTGGCTAGTAGGGAACAGTTATCACAGCCGATCATGATAATATTTTTAGCTCCCATATTAGCTGCTAAACATACTCCTGCACCAGATACAGAACCCCAGAAATATAAATAATTTTCGGTGGGTTTTCTTACCCAATCGAGAACTCTACCGCGATCGCATGGTAGATTAGGAGCCTGAGTATTAGATCTTCCAGGTTGAAGATGATCGAAAAAGTAGAAGTTATTTTTGGCATACTCAATAAGTTCGGGAGATTCGACTCCTTTTAAACCAATTCCCGCTTCATTTTTCAGATATCCTGAAATCCAAGTGATTTCAGGGTGAGGTTGCTCTTTCGGCATAAATTCAGGAATATTTAGATCGGGATGGTTGGTAATACTGTATTGCACGGGAGCAACTTTCCATGCCATATTCAGACCAATGACAATCTTGCCTTCCAGAAAAGATAAAGGAAAAACCCTTAAGCTAGCTCCAGTGCCAACAACATAAATATCGCTACCTGGGTACTTATTATAAAGTTCAGAGACAAATTTCATAAATTCATAGCAATTAGGTTAATTATGATTTAAATAGAGCTGTTCATTACTCTATTTTTAGGAGCATTGCAGAAGTTGTAAAGTATCTTTGCGTATATGGTTATTTTCCATTTCTGAAACAAGTAATTCTTCTGTAAAAATACCTTCCGCTAAGCACTCGCGCAATAATGAGAAGAAAAGTTTTTCCTGATTGGAGTCTGGATGCTTGCGGTATATATGAGTAGGATAATATTCCTTGCCCAGAACAAAAGCTTTAGTTCTTCTAATCCAGGGCACTGGTATCAAGCCCCATTTCTTGGGAACCCCCGATTTACGGTTGGGGCGGTTAAAGTCAATGGGCAATCCAGTTTTCCAGGGCTGGGTCTCCCGTTTGGTATTGTGTAGTAGTTTGGTTTTCTCAGTGAGAGTATCCAAGTGATTCCATTCTTCCTCCAGAAGTCCAATGCTATCTTCTGGTTCCATGCACAGACGTGTCCAAGGTTGGTAGTCCCGCTTGAAGGTAAACATTTCTTCAATTTGCTTTTCCCATTGCCAATGGGTCAATTTGCTACAGTCCAGCAACATCACGCTAGTGGCATAAAAGGGAAGTGTAGGTGTAGTTCTATATTCTGGGTATAATTTGCGCATATCTTCTGGGTATAATTTGCGACAAAAGATTGCTTTCCCCTCCATATCGCGAGTCAGCAATTCGTAGATATCAGTCAAGGCAAAAATATCTGGATCGATTACAATTGCTCTGCCTTGATAATTCATAATTTGAGGGGGAAGAAAGCGCAGGGGAGTAAAGGACTGAAGATCCCAATTATGCCAGATTGGATGACCTCCGCCACGTAGGTGAGGTTGACCTTCGCGCTCATACAAGAAAGGATAGTCCTCTAGCTGCAATATTTTGACATCAAATTTATCGCGATTAGGCGACATTTTTTTGATGGCGTATTCTGCTACTTTAGCCCCCACATACTGTTGGGCATTGGTGTGAATAAAAACAGTTGGTTTCATCGTTCGATACTGATTAAATTGGGATCAAATTTTGGGAGTGCCTACTGATATATAAAAATTGTCATCGTGGACTTTGCCATCTTTCCTAGGTATTGGCAGTAAAATTTCTTTTTGTATAGATAGATAGGATGAGACTAAATCTCGTATTTCCTCAATGGTAAATTCCTTGACATGGTATCGAGAAACTAGTTCGGGAGTGATAAATAAAGGAGTCCCAATCAAAATCAAACCTGTAGGTTTGACTATATTGATCGCAGCTTGAAGTAACTCTTCTGGCTGGGGCAAATGTTCTATGACATCCATAGAGTAAATTAGATCGAATTTTTCTTGAATACCCAGGGTTTTGGTGTTTATTTTGCTAATTGGAGCTTGAATAAACTCGCAGTTTGTGGTCTGCTCCTGGGAGGCTTTTGATTTTGCTAAACGAATTGCCTCGTAATCAGCATCCACAGCCAAGACATACTTGCATTTATTGGCTAAAAAAGCAGCATATGCTCCATCGCCACAGCCGATATCAAGACAACTATGTTCCCTAGATAAATAGGAGCTAACTATTTCTACTTTAGCTTGATAATACTCGCTATTTGCTAATTCTTCCCAGTGAAAAGCTCCTTTTTTAGCATATTTATCAAACCCAATAAAGTTATTATCGTTTGTTTGCTTGATTTTCCTGATTATTTTCCTGATTTTTGGCTGAATTATGTCGAGCATGATAATTATTTTCCTAAAAATATCAAAACTTTGTCGTGTGTCGATTAGTTAATATTGATTTGGTTGATAAGGTTTATAGTATTCTGGACAAAAATGGTGAATTTCTGGTTCTAATGAGCTTAAAGAGCGAAAAAATATTTGCTCGAGCAAAATTTTTCATGAGCTTGTATTCCTCTTAAACGTTCGTTGTTCCGACGACTACTTCTTGATAACTACCTGACTTGATTAGACGACCTTTTTCGAACAAATAAACGCGATCGCAATGCTCAACTGTAGAAAGACGATGAGCAATAATAATTAGAGTTTTTGTTCCAGCCAGAGATTTAATCGCCTCACTGATCAAACCTTCTGTTTCATTGTCTAAGGCAGAAGTAGCCTCATCAAGAACTAAAATTTCTCTCTCATGGTATAGCGCACGGGCAATCCCGATACGCTGCCTTTGTCCACCAGACAAACGAACTCCTCTTTCACCTACCTCGGTTTTAATTCCTTGTGGTAATTGCGCGATTAATTCTTCTAGCTGAGCAGCTTTAATAGCTTTACTCATTCTGTCTGGATCGATCAGCTTGTCTAGCAC
This sequence comes from uncultured Pleurocapsa sp., assembly GCA_964393695.1. Lineage (GTDB taxonomy): Bacteria > Cyanobacteriota > Cyanobacteriia > Cyanobacteriales > Xenococcaceae > Waterburya. The sequence goes on along the minus strand of CAYMWC010000023.1, from coordinate 20,725 downwards.
GCCAAAAGCAATATTTCTCTCAATCGTGTCATCGATCAGAAAAATTGATTGGGGTATGTAGCCAATCATATTTTGCCAAGAACGAAGATTGTTGTATATAGATTTACCATCTACCAAAATATCTCCAGTTTTTGGCTCTAAAAGTCCCAAAACAATGTCTGCCAATGTTGTCTTACCCGCTCCAGATTTACCGATTAAAGCAATTGATTGACCTTTTTTAATCCTTAAAGAGACATCTTTAACCGCCAACTGGGAACTATTGTCATAGCTGTAGGTAATACGGTCAAGATCAATCTGATTGCCAAAAGTCATGGTTCGATTTTGATCTTTGTTTAAACTGACTGAGCTACTAATTTGAGGATTGAGTTTCTTGGGCTTATTTACTCCTTGTTTGTCTATCTCTTTGAGATCGAGATAAAGCATATTCACAGCATAGTTAGAGTCCTTTAATTGATTTATTGCTCCCAACAACTGACTACTTGCTGGGATTAAACGCATTGAAGCGATCGCAAAAACCCCGATAACTTCAGTGATTTCTTGCATATTTTGCTTGAAAAAGATTATAGACAGCGATATAAACAGCATTATAAAAACAATTAAAGCTGTCTCGATGAGAATGCGAGGAAGTACCTGAGAGCTTTGAAATAAACTTTCTGCTTTGCTAAATTGTTGAGCTTCCCGCGCCATCTGGTTTTGAAAGTAAGACTCGCAGCCGATAACTCGCGTCTCTTTCAATCCCCCTAAACCATGATTGAGAATACGAATCATCTCCTGTTTAGACTGAGATTTAATTTTGCCCCATTTTTTAAATTTGCTCCCCAGAAGATTAAACAAGATAAATACCGGCAATAAAATGCCCATAATCATCACCAGCAGCAATAGATCGGTTTTGGCAAGTACTAAAAATAGGCAAAACAAGACAATAACATTAACAGCCGATTTCAAGAGCGGCAGTATACAAGCTCCAGTAAATGTACTAGTCTCGATCAGAATATTTTTAATTAGGCTAGCAGTATTTTTGTTCAAATGAAAAGTATAGGGGACTGCCAAATAAGCATTCAACAACCTAGAAATTAGTGATTGGTTTAGCTTAGAAGAATATTGATATATATTGACCCAGGACAGGAAATATAACAATGATTTAAGACAAAATATTGTAGCAATCCCAATGCCCAGGATAGGAATAAACTGACTACTAGACTGCAACTCTAATTGTCGATAAACCCAATCGAGCAGAAAATTTTTATGGATAGATTCTGGGTTAGAAGCTACAGCCAGGAAAGGTCCTATGAGTCCAATACCTAAAGCTTCTAATACAGAGGTTAAGGCGAATATCAACAAAAGTAATAAAAGTCCTTTTCTCTTTCCTTCTAAAACATACAATACTTGGGAAAAGTAGGCGAGCATACTACTAAAATTTAGTTTGATGAAAAGTTATGAGCGATTATTTGGTGGTTCAACTTTATCACTTAATAATGCTAGAAATAGCTTTTAGCGTAAGGTTCATGTTTCAGATTAACTCCGTTAACTACTATCCCAAAAACGTGCTGTTCAATGTTCGCCAGCAGCTTTTTAACGGCGATCGCACTTTCATGATCGACTACTCCAGGACGAACTACCAACAAAAGACCATCTACCATACTACTTAGAATCAGGGTATCAGCCATCCCACTTACAGGAGGAGTATCCAAAATAATACAATCGTATCTTTGTCTCATAGTTTGAGTCAAATTTCTCATTTGCTGAGAGTTTAGTAGTAATACTGGATTGTCTGGTATGCTTCCAGCAGTTAAAACATCAAAATTAGGGATCACTGATTGTACTTGTTCCTCCCACATTGCTTCCCCAAGTAAAACATCACTAAGACCAATTGAGTTATTCAAATCCCAAATATGATGTTGACTCGGTCTTCGCAGGTCTGCATCAATCAACAAAACTGTTTTTCCTAGCTGTGCCATGGACTTAGCTAAATTACTAGCTACTTCAGATTTACCTTCTTGGGGTACTGAGCTAGTAATTGCAATTACTTTTTTATCCCAATCCGTGCTAAGAAATTTAAGATTAGCTTGCAGCATTTGATATGCTTCTCTTGATCTTAAAGCAGTCAAGTCTTTATTCTTCGGTGAAACCAGAGAAGATGTATTAGACACGTTGGAAGCATTTGGTTGTAAAATTCTATCTTCAATGCCAGTTCCTGCTAGCTGAGCGAAATCTGGAATTAATCCCTGCAAAGGATAACCAAAGATTTCTTCAGCTTCTTTGCTAGTTTTAATCGATTTGTCACTCAAGTCGATTAAAAAGGCAAATGCCGTACCAAATATAGCACCCGTTGCACTACCCATCAAGACAATTAGCTTATTTTTCATCGAACTAATTGGCTTTTTAGGAATAGCAGCATCAGCGATGATGCGTACATTACCTACATTTTGGTTTTCAGCGACCTGAGTTTCTTGCAATTTACTCAACAGAGTTTGATAAGTCGATTGTGTTGCTTGTACCCGACGCTCTAGTTCTCGTTGTTCTTCTTCTAATAAGGGCAAATTTTGCAAATTTTGTTTGCGAGCTTGTAAATTGCTTTTAAGTGCTGCTGATTTCTTCACTAATCCTATTCGTTCAACTCCCATATTGGCCAATTCCGTAATCATTTGTTGGCTAGAATCGCCAGCACTAATATTTAAAATTTTGTTTTTTAGCCAACCTAGTTGTTTATCGCCCTGAATTTGTCCAATTTGCTTTTCCAAAAGAGTTTCAAGCTCTAGTTCTCGCTCTTTGAGGCTGATAATTTGTGGAGCATTTTCAGAAAAGCGATCGCGCTGATTAACTAAGTCTATTCTTACTTTTTGTAGTTCAGAAATTAACTGTGGCATAGCTGATTGTCCCAAAGAGCTAATAGCTACAGCTTCTTCCCAATTAATATTTAGTTGGGTACGCAATTGTTCAAATCGACCATTAATTTCTTCAAGATTGGTATTTACTGCCTCAATTTCACTTTCTAAAGACTTAATCGTATCGATATTGTTGGTGGCTTCTTGTGATAAGTTAGCAATCTTATTGTTAGTCTTAAATCGACGTAAATCTGCCTCGGCTTTGGCAACAGTCAATTCGACTTTCGGTAATTGCGCTTTAATAAACTGTCGAGCCGAAACAGCAGCAGCCCTGTTGTTCAAACTATCTTCTTCTTGATAGATCTCAATTACTTTGTTGATTATCAATGCTGCTAGTTCGGGGTCTGAATCTTGATAAAGAACTTGCAAAACATCAGTTCCTACAATGGGCTTTACATCAAGATTGGATGCTATCTCTTCATATTCGAGAAATTTGCCCTCGTCGTTTTTTAAATTAAGTTGTTTGATTACTTTTTCTATAATCGGTCTTGACTGAATAACTTCAGCTTCTGTTGCTATGGGATTGCTATCCTTACCCAGAATTTCAATCTCCCCTCTTTCCTCTTCTAATCCGATCAACTTAGAAGATTTATCTGTTCCAATTAAAAGTTGCGCTTCTGCTTCGTAAGCAGGCTGCTTTAATAGTGCTGCTAGTAAAAATGCACTAGTTACAGTAACAAAAATTGCAGTTGCTGGTAGCCAGCGACGTTTCAAAACTAGCCAGTATTTTTGAAAATCGATGGTTTCTCCATATGTTTCTGACACTATTGTTGGAATCATAATTTTTATTTAAGTGTGAACGATATAAAACAAACAGTTCAGTATGCTCCTTTACTGCTAATCACAACTTGAATGGTCTTAAGCAGGATCTGCAAGTCTAGAATTAAAGACCAATTTTGAATATAAATAAAGTCTAAATTTAAAATCTCTTCAGAATCAGAATCAGAACGACCACTAACCTGCCATAAACCAGTAATTCCTGGCAAAACTTCATGACGCAGGAGTTGATCAGGAGCTAATTTGGCGACATCACGGAGTGGAAAGGGGCGAGGACCAACCAAACTCATTTCTCCTTGTAAAACATTAATCAATTGAGGTAGTTCGTCTAAGCTATAGCGACGGAGAAATCTGCCGACTTTGGTAATGCGTGGATCTTCTTTGATTTTAAACAAAATTCCTCCTGCAACTTCGTTTTTGACTTCCAACGCTGGTTGTAATTCATTAGCGTTTTTGACCATTGTGCGAAATTTCCACACTCGAAAATGGCATCCTTTGAGACCGACACGATTTTGCTTGTAAAAAACCGAACCATTAGAATCAAGCTTGATTACCATAGCAATAAACAACATAGGTAAAGCAAAGATTACTAATAATAAAGATGAGATTAGTATATCAAAAATACGTTTACACCAAAAATCAACTCCCACAATCATAGAAGAGTAAAATCGAATAGTGGGCATTCCTTCGAGCATTACCATCTCAGACCACTGTTTTGGCAACTTTAAATTGACAGCTAAAATTCTCCAGTTAATCCCCGCAGATTTTAATTCCCACAATAAAGAGATCGGATTTTCAACTTTCTCCCAGGAACAGAGAAAAATTTCGTCGAATTTATAAATACCCGATTTGTTCAAAATTTTACTCCACTTTTTTCGATCCTTGCAAATAGATAAATCGGCAATAGCTTGAATTTTGAATGTCTTGGTCAAGTTAATTAATTCCTTGGCTTTTGTAGTATCTTCTAAAGTCCCTAGAAGTAAAACTTTGCGCCTAAAAGAGATGAATGTTCTTTTAAGATTAGTTATTACCATGGCTAACAAGACTTTTTCACTACTAACTAAGATCAAAGTCAATGCCCAAGCTAACATAAAAGCTGAACGGGATATCCATATTCCTGGCTGTAGCAGAAAGACAATTAATAAAATAGTAATTTGAGCCAGACAAATAGCTTTGAACAAGTTGATATAGCTACGCCCCTTTTCCTCAGTTCCATAAATTCCCGAAGCTGTCATAATACAGAGATTTATAGGGATAATTAGCCAGAGAAAACCTAGTTCTTCTTGATTTGGCTTCCAAAGAAAATAGCTGTTGACAGAAGTACCAATTTTTAAGGCTATTGTCCAAGCAAGAGCGATCACCAAACTGTCTATCAAAGCGATCAAGATAATTTGTATCCAGGATAATACTTTCCCAGCGTTGACTTTTAACACTTGAGGATTGCGAATATCCGTCACTATCTTGAAAGGATCATTTATTGTCATATCAAAATATAACCTGATAGTGTAGGATGAAACAAAAAGATTGAGCGGTTATAAAGATAGGCTGAACCATAGCAATGGGAGACGTAATCATTCAGTAACAAATATTACTTTTATGAGATTTATGATTTTGAAGATTGAATTGAATAAACATTAATTTTATTAGAAATATAGCATGATCTTTTGATAATTAATAGCAAATTGGAGTATGGTAAACAAGATTACATTTAAGGAGTTAGCAGTTACTAACTCCTTAAACATTAAGATTGATCGAATTTTAATTTTTGTTGAGAACCTAAATGAAATAAAAGCTTTTCGAGCATTGCATCTTCACTACTTTGAATTTGTAATGGGTAATTTAGAACTAGGAATAATTTCCAGTATTTTCTTTTTGAGAGAAATTAATGTTGAATTAATTTGGATACAAAATCAAGAATTGGCTTGTAAATATGCAGCCCAAAGCAACTTAAATCTTGATTTTGGCCTTCAACAACAGGGAAATCAGGCTGTTCCGTTTGCATTTATTTTAAGCTATTTGTTAGTAGACAAATCGAAATCAAAACGCCGTTGTTACCACAGAGGCAAACAGGAGATTGGCAAAACTCAGTCAGCCACACAAGTTACTTTTTCTTTAAAAAACCTGAAGAATTTACAAGAGCCGAACTGTTATATTGTACCAGAATCTCTAACTTCTGAAAATTTTCTCGATAATTCATCTGTAATCAAACGGAAACTACTTTCTTGTCGGTCACAAAACAATAGATTAACATATATACAAATTACCTTAAATAGTCCAGAGCCTTTAAGCAAAGCTATTTCATTAATTTCATCTTTTGAGCTTATCAAGGTAAAGGGAGGAGAATTTCCCAAATTAGAATTAATATTTAATAATAGTGACAAAAGACAATTCTCACTAACAGCATTTTCTTCGATTCCAGTGATATTTTACTATTGATATATCTGATATATCTAATATTAGCAGTCTATACAGAGCAGTTTAAATAAGACTTTTCACCTTATACTATCGTTAATTCTATAGGTTGTCTAAGTAATATAACTTAAGCACAATTACTTTTTTAACTATTGAAATCAGCAATTTTGCTCTAGTTTTTTGCTCACAGCTTATGTAGGCTTTTATTATCAAAATACTTTTAATTCGGAGCTTACGGCGCATTAAATTATGTTACTACTATCTAAGGCACCCCTCTGTTAAGATAAATATTAAGGTTTGACAGGAGTTCTCCCCAAAAAAATCTTTTGCTTAAAGTCAAATTTTTCTTACCCACGGGTGTAAACTAGATCTCCAAAACCTATATTGATTGTTGAAACATACTATATTGATTATTGAAACATAATCATATCAAATATGAGATAAGTCGAGGAAAATGAACAACAGAGTAAATAATACTCAAATTATAAATGATTTTGATTACAATATCTTAGAATCTGAACAACGTTCGATTGTCCAACAAAAAACTCAAGAAATCAAAGAGCGTTTAAAACGCTCAGCCCAAGATATTTGGGAGATAGGTCAAAAAATATCTGAAGTACGCTCTCAGATTTCATATGGCCACTTTGATAAATGGCTAAAAGTAGAATTCGGCTGGAGTAGGCGCACAGCTTATAACTTTATTCAAGTTTACGAGGCTTTCCCCGAACGTGCAACTGTTGCACAAGTGAGTATGGCAGCATCTGCTCTCTATCAGCTTTCTTCGCCATCTATTCCCAAAGAAGTCAGAGAAGAATTTATTAAAAAAGCAAAAGATGGCGAAAAGGTAACTCGTGAAAATATTCGTCAAGCTCTAAAGTCAGAACAATCCTCTTCGATAAATACTGTCGTTACAAAACAGCAAGGCAACTTTGATTCCAAACAGCAAATTATTTCCATAATTCCTAAAGCTACAAGCGCCATCAAATTATTGGTTAAAGACAAACTAACTCAAGAGTCAGTTGAATTTTCAACTGACACCTTTTCGTTTGAATCGGAACTTTCCTCAAAAGGTTGGTATAGTCTTGGAAAACAGCACTTTCTTTTCTATGGTGATACTGCTGCTCCCGAATTTTACGAGATAATACCACAAGTTACCCTGGCAATAGCAATTACTTCTAGTGATTGGGATCACGATTGGTTAATTGACAAAGTTGAAAATTTACTCATACTTAAGGAATCGTTTCTGAAAAAAGAATCAATATCCACATTAATTTCATTGTTTTCTAATCCAGGAGATATAGTGCTTTTTCCCTGGCTAGCAGATGAGAAGATGATTGATTCGGCTCATAAGCTAGGAAGGATAATCGTAGCTGGAGATTCCATTCTCAAACGCTGTCAAAAAGCGATCGCTATATCTAAATTGACAATCGAACCAATTTTAGTTCCGAAAAAAATATGAAATTCTAAATTTATAGAAGTCGTTTATTGCTTAATTACTGACTTGCTCGATTATGAACTGTTTGTGTCTCTGTTTCTAGCAAAGATAGTATCATTGGGGTTGGGAGAAAGCAATAGACGTTGTGTTATATTTTTGGGGTTTATCTGTCTCTAATATTTCCTGATAAAGAGCAAAAGCTTTTTGAGCAGAGGTTTCCCAATTGAATTTCGTCTTAACAATTTGATTGCCAACCCGACCCATTTGAACTAATTGAAGTTTGTCCTGGGTCATCTGCTCAAATGCCTCCTTGATGGCTTGGGGATTTCCTGGCTCTACTAGAACCCCAGAGCTTTTGTCTACCTGATAAGGAATTCCTCCAACTTTAGTAGAGAGAATTGGCAGACCACAAGCCATTGCCTCTAAAATTACGAGAGGTAAGGTATCTGAGAGTGTCGGATAGACAAACAAATCAGCATAGTGAAAGAGAGAGATAACATCTTGATCTGATAACCAATCTGTTAAAATTATTTTTTGCTCTTGACTCAGGTTTTGAGAAAATTTGTTATATTCAATATTGTCTCTTTTTTGACCGCAGACAATTAAGATAAAAGGTTTTTCTATTTGACTAAATGCTTCTAAAAGAATTTCCACCCCTTTATTTTTAGTATGATTGCCTAAAAAAATGCCCACAGGTATCTTTTTTTCTGATAAGTTTGGGATGTTTAATCGCTCCGTAATTGATTTAATTTGTTCTGGATTACTGGGAGCGTAAAATTCTTGATTTGCACCATTGGTAACAATGTCTATTCTTTCGTTCTCGATACCAAGCTGGTTTAACAAAGGATATTCCAAGGGAGATAAAGCAAATATTTTGTGTGCATAGCGAATTATGTAATCAATTGGTTTCTCAATAAAGAATTTCCAGGCCAATTTTTCATGGGCATACTTTAGAGAGTATGCTTTTCCGCCAGAGGTTATTTCAAAGAAACCATGAGTTGAGATGACATACGGTATTTTTTGTTTAACGCAGGCTTCAGCTACCCGTTTTGCTTCTAAGGCAGGAATAACGTTATGTAAATGAACGAGATCGTAGTTTCCTTTTTTAACTAAAGAGGGAATATCTGCTCTGTAAAATAAAGTACGAAACTTGTTTGGTAATAATCCTTTGGTAAAAGACAAAATATTGGACGATTTTCGGGCTAACAACCTTGCCTTGCCAAAACTGCTGTTTACCTCCTCTAATGAAAGGATGGCAATGTCTATATCGCAATAGTTGGCTAAAGAAGCACTTAGATGTTTGGCTGCATTAGCAGCACCACTTGCGTTTAAATGAGGAGGAATAATAACTGCAGCTAAAATTTTCATAGGTACTGATAGTAAACTAAGACTTGACTTTTAAGTACTTTTGATTAGACCAATAAAACAATATAGAGCAATCTGTAGTTATTAACTGGCATACAACCTAGATTGGACAGAGGTATCAGTCGATAAGGAATATTTTTTGACCAAATGAGCAGGAAGGTCTGGCTCATAAATCATTTCTTGAATTGTGTCGTTAATATCAAACTTTGGTTTCCAGCCAAATAGATTTTTAATTTGGGAAATATCAGCAAAAAGATAAGGTCTGTCTACTTTTCGTAAACGTTTTGCATCTTGTTCGATCTCAAATTCTAGTCCACTAATAGCTCTTATTTTATCCAGCAATTCAACGACAGAATATTGCTTCATAGTGCCTAAATTAACGGTAACAACCGATTTTTTGGGTACTTTTCCCTGAGATGCTACAGCCCAAAAACCTCTAGCAGCATCGCGAACGTCAATATAATCGCGTTTAGGAGACAAATTACCTAATTTGATAGTGCGCTGGGATGACTTTAGTTGAGCAAAAATTTCTGGTAATAAATGCGGGTTAGTCTCTCCAGGACCAACCACATTGAACAAACGAACAATGATCGCGGTAAAGCCTCTCCTTTTAGAAAAATACTTAACATAGTGTTCGCCTTGAAGCTTAGTAAAGCCATAAATATCCATTGGTTCGGTTGGCGAATTTGCTTCGTTGTGAGGCGTAGCTTGCGGACTATAGATTGCTCCACTACTGGCAAAAACAAATCGACAATCTGGCGGACACAGAGATAACAAATTGACTGTTCCTTCGATGTTGGTTGACAGTGTTAAATTAAGCTGTGTTTCACACTCAGGAATATAATGAATTGCTGCTAAATGAATAATAACTTCTGGCTGAAAATCTTTGATAACTTGAGCAAGCTTTTGGCGATCGCGAATATCGATATTTTTTAGCTGAAAATACTCTAATTCTTGCGCACTAAATCGAGATAACCCATACCTATCATTGTCAACTACACAGATTGAATGCTCTTTCATGAGAAGTCTAGTCAAAGTGCGACCTACGTATCCTCTGCCACCTGTAATTAAAAGTTTCATACTACTTTCTTTGTCAAAAAAGATAAATTATGGTACAAATTTGATTGCCAATATTCCTAGTCTTTAACCAGATTTTGTTTGCCATTGCTCAAAGTAATAGCCCTTCCAACCTTTTAGCCAATAGCGTTTGCCTCTAGCTAATAATTCGAGGATATTTCTGACGACTGATTGAATATGAGGGGGAATTTTGGGTAAAAAACTATCATGGCGCAGCAAAGCTTCTTGTTTCTCTTCTTGTTGCTTTTTAGCAGCGAGTACAGACTTGTTCTCTTTATGCCACCTAAAATCTGCCAAATAAGAATTGACATGAACAAACTTATATTCTTGCCGAGCCAAACGTAAGAAAAATTCATAGTCCATCGAATATTTTAGCGAAGTATCTAAAAAGTTTTCCTCTTCAAATATCTTGCGTTTAAAAAATGTAGATGTGCTTGGTATATAAAGAACATGGAGATATTTAAGTATAAACCAATCAAAATCAAGTTCTTTTCTCAATTGAATAATGTTGCCTTGCTCATCTATCCAACGATAGTCTCCATAGGCAATATCACTTTGATGAGAATTAGCAAAAGATTCTACAGTCTTTTCAAAGCATTTAGGTAAATATAAATCGTCGGCATTGAGCCAACCAATTATGTCGCCTGTTGCCATACGAAAGCCTTGGTTAAGTGCATCGCTTTGACCTAGATCTGGTCTAGACTTCCAAATTAGATGAGGATACTGTTGCAGAATTTCGACTGTTCGGTCTGTAGAACAATTATCCAAAATGATATGCTCAAAATTAGGATAATTTTGTTTGAGTACGCTTTGAATAGCTGACTCGATAAATCTGCCCTGATTAAAAGAGGGGGTAACGATTGAAATTTTTGGGTATGTTTGATCCATCGTAATTTAATTTTAATTTATAGTGCTTTTGAGTCTTGACTAAATTTGCGGATATAGCGATTCTGGTTGGTCAAGCTAGAAATAAGACCGTTAAGAAAACTCAAAAATTAAAGCAAAGGGCATGAAGAAAATGCTTTCTCGTCTTTTATTTCAACCTATTTACTAAGTGATAACTAGAATGAATCTATAATTTTCCCAGTTGCACCTCTAAGTGTTAGTCCTGCTATATATCAGTTTCCAATAAAGCTTCTGATAGATAAACTTGCCATAAAATGACTTGCTATGAGCAAGTAATCTATTTAAGCTTAATAGTATACTTAAATTCAATATTTTTTCAAGATCACGTCCAAATATCTATCAAAATGGAAATAATATTTTACAGCATTAATCAATGCCATAACAAGCAGGATAAAACAATCAAGAGAAAAATTTAGCTTTGTCTTTGTTCAAACTGCTTGGCGATAATTGTTAACAGACTATTACATATACATAAGAGCGATCACTTTTGGTTGAAATTGCTGAAGTTGTCATTACAAGCGACTTTCTATGTATCACAAATTATCTAGTTAATTGACAATTAATAGCTGAATATGCTTTATTAGAGAAATTACTAAAGAAGTTACTAAACAGGTGGAAGTAGTGACGACATAAGTTTTTATTAAAGAAATCAATCAGTGAAATACAGATATTTCAAAAAATACAAGCAGCCAATAATTAGTATTTTCATAATAGCTGGGTTGTTAATTTTTTTAACCATACAATTATCATCTCAGAAAGTGCTAAGTGAGACTAAATTGAAAAATTTGGCAGCACCTGATACCAAAATTGGTAGTGTAGGGACATATAATACTTTTTTCCCCGCAGACGGTCAAAGCCAGCAAAAGTATAGAACTTTATATAGAACCCATTTGAGATCTTTGTAGATAATGAAATAAGGTAGTAAGAAGAGTTGAAGCAAATCATTATGACATATTCGAGTAGCCTTAGCGATCAAGAATGGGAAATCCTTAAACCTCTGTTGCTACAGATATTGCCCTCGAAAAAGCTAACACGACCGCCCAACTGGACAAAACGAGAAATTATCGATGGTATCCTCTACCAACTGAAGAATGGCTGTAATTGGGAAGACTTACCTAAAGACCTACCCCCTTATTCAACAGTATACTGGCACTACAAGCAGTGGCCAGATGCAGGAGCGAGCAAGAAATTGATGAATGCCTTACATGAAAAAGTTCGGGAACAGGTAAAAAAAAAAGCTCAGTGGACTACATTTCATCCTTGCTCAGATGCCTTTTGAGAAGACAGCGATCGCTGTCTTCTCAAGATTAAACACCTCAAATCGATACCCCATATTTGAGGTCTCCTGTCAATGCGTAAGTCCTAATATCTACTTTCAAGAAAAAATTTATCTAATATCTGGTTGATCTCAATATGAATTTTGATAAGCTAGTGGCACAGATCGTTTCATTGCATTAATATTTTTGATTTTTGATCTATCTAAGTAAGAGAATATAAAAATACTATGAAATTATCGCAACGAATCAAATCAATAGGTAAAGAAGTAGTACACAATAGTTCATTATTGAGAGAAATCTATCTAAACAAAAAATTTTCTCAGGAAATAATGTTGTTTAATGGACATGAGACAAACAATTCTCATCAAAGTATTTTGTTTTTCACTTTGCACAAATGTGCATCTGTATATGTGGGAGAAATTCTTAAAGAATTATCTCAAGATACTAGTATTACATTTATCGATCTAGACAATTATTTGTCGATGAGTAAATATCCATCGCTGAAGACAATTCTTGACCAAGGCGACACAATGTTGCAAACAAAAATTAAGAATTCATTCAAGCCGACGGGTTATCTATATACTGCCCTTAGATATCCAAAAACTTTACAATTTGTAGATAACCTACATGACTATCAAATATTATTGATGTTACGAGATCCTAGAGATGTTCTAACTTCAGCTTATTTTTCTTTTGGATATACCCATACGCTGCCAATTGTCAAAGAAAAAAGAGACAGGTTTTTAGCCTGGAGAAATAAAATTGCCAGTCAGACTTTGGATGAATTTGTTTTATCGGTCAAAGATGATTGGGTTAAAATGTATACTTTTTATTGTCAAAATCTAATTGGAAAACCCAACGTACTGTTGATTAGGTTTGAAGATATGATTAATGATTTTGATAGCTGGTCATCTAATATCGTTGAATTTCTTCAGCTTGACATAGAGCCAGAGAAGCTAAAAGAATTGGTTGATATAGCTAAACAGAAAAAGATTAGACCAACAGACCACCAAAAGGCTCTAAAGTCCGAAACCATTGAAATTCTAGATAGAGATTTTCGGGAAGTTTTAAATATACTTAATTACGAGTAAAAATTTAATAGCTTGAACAAAATATGATAACAACTAGGTTTTCGATGCTTGTCATAGTAGCCCTATCATCTACAATACTAGTAGTAATATCATCTACAACATTATTAAGTCAAAGTACAATATTATCAAATCAAAGTACATTGAAAGATTTAGCAGCACCTAATACTTTAATTGGGAGCGTGGGTATTTATCAGACTTTTTTTCCAAAAAAAGGCAAAAGTCAGCAAAAGTATAGAAATTTATATAAGCGAGAGCTAAGTGCTGCAACTGTTTTATGCTATCCCAGAGGAATTTGGACGGGCTTGAAACAATATGATTTTTCGCGGTTCAATATCACAGTTAACTGGTTTGAAAATGAGGGTTTGATACAAATGGCTCATTTACTTGTCGGGTCTAATCACTATTACCCAGAATGGTTCACCGACAACTCTTATACAAAGCAGCAATTGGAATATCTGATGGAAGATTATATTAGAGCAATCATGCAAAGCAATGATAATCATAGCAAAATTGATATTTGGAATGTGGTTAATGAAGCAATTTGGGTTGAGGCGGCTGGTGAAAAATACTACACCTGGAATATTTGGAATCAACTGGGTTGGGAGGAAGATCGCTCTGGATTGACAGGAGCCGACAAAAAGCGAGATACTCACCCTGTATATATTCGCAAAGCACTGGAAATTGCTAGAAAATATACTGACAATAAGCTAGAGTTACGGGACAATGGAATTGAATTTCCTAACAATCATGAATATCAGGTTTTTTATCAACTTGTTAAACATTTACTTAATGAAGGAGTGCCATTAGATGCCGTTGGTTTTCAGGCACATCTGGGTGTAGACCAAACCTATGATTGGGAGGGATTAAAAAACAATATTAAACGGTATAAAGACCTGGGATTAGAAGTATACATCACTGAATTGGATGTTGCCAATGATGGCACCAAGAAAGGTAGAGAAAAACAAAGGCAATATTATTATGATGTGGTCAAAGCTGCCCGAGAAGGTGGTGTTGATATTATCAACCTTTGGGGATTAAACGATGGGCAAATGGGTGAGCGAACAGAAGATGAATTTGCTCTCATGTTTGAAGGTTCTAATATGATACCCAAGCCAGCCTACTATGGTTTTCAACAAGCTTTGAGTGAATCAAATTAAAACTTGAACCACTCAAGGTAAAAACTGCTAGGAGAAAATAAAATGGTAGTGCTAAAGAAGTAATAACGTATTATAAGCTTATGATTTTTATGCTATTATCACCGATGGCAATCTATCAAGCCACACTTTTGCAGTTTAATCAATAGTTGTGTGAACAAACCATTTTAAGTCAATTTACATGAAAGAGTTAATCAAAAGAGTACTTCCCACTCCAGTTTTTCGGGCAAGCAGAAACATGCTTCGTCAAGTTAGTCAGCGTCATACCCCTGTAGTTACCAGATATAGCGGTAATGCTGAATCGGTATTGCAATGTTCTATTTCTTATAATGAGCATGGCGGTTACTGTGTGCCTTTATCGTCAATCCATCGACCAGCTACTCAGAATATCCTGTCTGGAAAAGTATGGGAGCCAGACACCATCGAATTTATGGCAAAACATTGTGGAACAGGGGATCTGATTCATGCAGGCACATATTTTGGTGATTTTATCCCAGTGTTATCAAGAGCATGTGCCCTTAATTCTAAAGTCTGGGCATTTGAGCCAAACCCAGAGAGTTATCGATGTGCACTTATTACGATTGCTCTCAATAACCTTAACAATGTGGAAATCACAAATGCTGGTTTAGGCTCTCAAGAAGGCTCCAAGTCAATGTTGATTGCTGACGAAACTGGCAAAGCGCTTGGAGGTGCAAGCACAATAATTGAAGCCGATATCAAAGTTAAAAAGCCAATTGTTATGGTTAAAATCTTGAAAATAGATGATGTTATTCCTACTGATAGAAAAATATCTATCATACAGCTTGATGTAGAAGGTTTTGAACAGCCCGCACTAGCGGGAGCGATTGCAACTATTAAGCGGTGTAAACCAATCCTCATTTTGGAAACTCTTCCCAATGAGGATTGGCTATCCACAAACATTCTTCAGCTTGGATACAAGGTTATGGGGAAAATCAGTGACAACACGATTCTCACAGTTTCGTAGTTTGGTAGTCTTAAATATGATATTACCTAATTTTCTAGTGATTGGTGCTGCTAAGTCAGGAACATTTTCCTTATTCAATTACCTAAGGCAACATCCGCAAATTTATATGAGTCCAGTAAAAGAACCAAAATATTTTGCATTTAGTGAAGGAGAAAAGCTAAATTTGAATGGACCTGGAGATATGGCTGCCAATCGTCACGTTACTACTGATTTAGAGTCATACTGTAAACTTTTTGAAGGGGTTACTGATGAGGTTGCAATCGGCGAATGTTCTCCATCATATCTATATTGTCAAGGAGCACCCGAACGAATTAAAAATGTATTACCTGATGTAAAAGTTATTGCTATTCTGCGCAATCCAGTTGAAAGAGCACATTCAAATTTTTTACATTTGTTTTCTACTGGTCGTGAACCCCTAAATAGTTTTGAACAAGCACTTAAAGCAGAAGAGGAAAGGATAAAAGCTAATTGGGAGTACTTTTGGCATTATGAAAACCAAGGATTTTATTATGCAAAACTCAAGCATTACTTCGATATTTTTGATAGCAAACAAATCAAAGTTTATCTCTATGAAGATTATCAATCCGATCCCATGATGCTATTAAAAGATATCTTTACTTTTTTAAATGTAAATAGTAATTTTGTACCAAATATTGCGGAAAGATATCACGTAGCTAAAGTGCCGAAATCGCTAGCCTTTCATAATCTTGTCGCACGACCAAACCCACTTAGATCGTTATCAAAAACTCTACTGCCTGCTAAATGGGAAAAAAAAATAGGGCAAGTATTGAAAAAGCTAAACCAGAGTAAAGTTAAGCCTGAAATAGACCCTTTGGTAAAAAATAAATTGATTCTTGAATATCGCGAAGATATTATAAAACTTCAAGATTTAATTCAGCAAGATCTTGGTAATTGGTTAAATAACTGATATTTCTGATTATGTACATAGATTTAATTTATTGACATGATTATTTACATTGCTTCCTATCCACGTTCAGGAAACTCATTAACCCAGCGAACAATTATTACCTATTTTGAACGACCGATTACTGCTTTAAATGCTAAAAGTAGAAAGGCTGAATTTTTTGCCAACGGCGGGGCTTATTTTGTCAAAAATTGGCACTATAATGTTCAACCTACCTTTGGTAACAAACAAATCTGGCAAATATTATGGGATAAATTAAATAACCGAATCTTCAAAATATACGACTTAAATAAATGGATTGCACTGTATGACTTAGATGTGCCACCATACAATAAAAATTGTCGCTACTTATTGCCTGGATGTAAAAAAGTACTAACACCAAAAAACCGTCAGTTACTAGCTGGCGATCGCAATTCTCATATCTTTCTCAAAACTCATGAACTTCCCTTCAAGGAATATTTTGAAGGTGAATATGTGATACAACCTATTCGTCATCCTGGTGCCGTTCTTTGGTCTTACTTCAATTTGATGAAAGCCAATAATCATGACGACAGTAAAATTTCTTTAGAAAAAGTTATTAGAGGCAGTGTTGGATCTGGTTCATGGAGTAATTATCATCAGATTTGGAGTCAAGCGATCCCGCTTCTGAACGGCAGATTAATACGTATTCGCTTTGAAGATTTACTCTCACATCCCCTTAAAGCCTGCGACCAAATATCAGCCACTATTGGACTTGGATATAACCCAGCTAATAAAATGGCCTCATTTGAAGAGTTGAATCAAAAAGATCCCAAACATTTTCGTGCTGGTCAAGCTAATGGCTGGGAAGAGCATTACACTTGCAAGCAGATACAACTTTTGAAGAACCTACATGGTTCTACTATGCAGCAGCTTGGTTATGAAATGCCAGAACCAATAAAAATCGCAGAGTAATAAAATAAAAAATTTATGCATCAGACTCAAATTACAAATACACTCTCATGGCGATCGCCAATCTTTAACTCTAATTGGCGGTTCCTGCGTTATAGAATCAGAAGATTTCACCCTGAAAATGGCAGAAGAGATTCGCCTGGTGTGCGCTCATCATAGTCATGCTCTTTATTTTTCCCGCGTCTCATGTTAGACTCCCCGAAATCGGAGAAAGTGACTTTGGAGATTAATACTCCTGAAGATTTAATTCAAGCAAACAGATTAAGAGTTGGAGCAATGGATCGGTTTCAGAGAAGAAAAATTCTTTCCTTATCACTAATTTATCCTAAAGAGAATAGTTTTGTCTCTACAACTGAAGACACTATCTATGGTTGTATTGAGCCACCAAAGGATGCAGTCAAAGCAGGCAAAGCGATTTCACTGCCTCGGGGAAAATTTGATATTAAACTGCTTCTAGATCAATTACCGTCGAATTGGCAACCAGACCTAATTTCCATTAGTTCATCCCTTGTCCAAAGCCACAATCCACCCATACCTACCAGAGTTCAAAACTTGAACTGTCCATCAGTAATGAAGTTAACGGATAGTCATCACATGCACCGTCCGATTCAAAGACTGATTGAATACTCAAAGGCAGTGGGTTGTGATTACCATTGGACAACATATAATCCCCAGCATTTGCATTTTTATCAAGAAGCTGCTCTGGCTAATGTGTTTTGGATGCCTGGTGCTATCTCAATTCCCTTCTATGAAACTAAACCAGCGACTGAGACGCTTGATGATGTTATTTTTTGTGGTTCTATAGATAATAGTTATCCTTACAGAGGTCGGCTACTAAATTTCTTACAAGAGTCTGGAATTAATATAACTATTACTCGTCGCTCTTATACAGAATCTTTGCAAGCTTATGCTAAGTCAAAAATAGTTTTTAATTGTAGTCTTAATGGCGACTTTAACCGTCGAGTTTTTGAAGTATTGATGGCAGGAGGATTTCTACTTACTGATCGCTTGGCTCCTGAATCGGGTCTGTCTTTACTGTTTAAGGAAGGGGTACATTTGGCATGTTATAGTTCGGAACAAGAGCTATTAGATAAAGTCAAATACTATCTTGCTTATCCAGACCAAAGAGCAAAAATTGCTTGCCAAGGTCGTGAAGAATTTATGAGTAAATATCATCCAAAAATTTTACAGGAAAAGTTTTATAGCTTTGTAGTAAAACAACAGCCTATTCCTGAACTTTTCTTAGTAAAAAATGATCATCGATTAGCTACTGCTTCTAACACAAATGATTATACAGAAACTTTGCGGGATAGAATTAAAATTTATGAACTATTCCAAGAAATACATCGAGTTAACTCAGAAGTTAACTTACTTTATTATCAGGGTAAAAACCAGGCTTTAGTATCAGATTTAAGAGATTTACCGAGATTGAAGCTCGCTATCCCTAACTCTCTAGAAGAGGGTAGCAATTCTTCCCAAATATTTGACGTAGTTATGCTTGATTCTCCACCCAATCGCTCTTCGATCAAAGATTTACTAGGGCAATTGGATTGGCTTATACCTATTAATGGATTACTAATAATCCTGGGGATAGATTCTGGTGACAACGAGCTTAATCAGGTTTTAAAGTTATCAAAATTAGTGCCAATTAAACTCAAAGAATCTGGAAAAGGAGCCTGTTTAAGTTATCAAAAAATATCTGGGGATCAGAAAATAGCTCAAGCAAAAAAAGTTAATCTAACCTTAAATTTATCACCATCTTTGCCGAAAAAACTTTTCCAAAAAATCAACCTAAAAGTTAAACAGATTATCAAAGCATGATTATTTACATTGATTTCTATCCACGTTCAAACAACTCATTCAGCTCTCAGACTGAGAGAATTTGAGCCTAGCTTGGATAAAGAAAAAAGACATTATGAGTCAATTTATGCTGAAGGAATAAAATGAACATTTTTGTTTTAAGCCAACTTATTATTTTGAAAAGATTATGACTCACGCTCAAATTACGGATACATTATCTATTGGCGATCGCCAACCTTTAACTTTAATTGGCGGTCCCTGCGTCATAGAATCAGAAGATTTCACTCTAAAAATGGCAGAGGAAATTCAGAAAATATGCGATCGCCTGGACATTTCCTTTATCTTTAAGTCTTCTTTTGACAAAGCTAATCGAACTTCAATTAATTCCTTTCGAGGACATTCTTTGGATAGAGGGTTAGAAATCTTACAGAAGGTAAAAGATCGCTTAGGCTTGCCAGTTCTGACCGATATTCATGAAAGCTATCAGGCTGCTACTGTAGCCCAAGTAGCTGATGTTCTACAAATTCCTGCCTTTCTGTGTCGTCAAACCGACTTACTCCTGGCTGCTGCTGCTACGAGAAAAGCAATTAATGTCAAAAAAGGTCAGTTTCTCGCTCCTTGGGACATGAAGAATGTTGTCAGCAAACTAGAACACGGTGGTGCTAAAAATATTCTTCTGACTGAGCGTGGTACTTCTTTTGGTTACAATAATCTGGTGGTAGATTTTCGTTCCCTACCGCAGCTGCGAGAACTAGGGTATCCAGTGGTTTTTGATGCTACCCATAGCGTTCAGATGCCAGGAGGAAAAGGAGATAAGACAGGAGGACAGCGGGAGTTTGTCCCCTACTTAGCCAGGGCAGCAGCAGCAGTGGGTATTGATGCCCTGTTTATGGAAATTCATGAGAATCCAGACTTTGCTCCTAGCGATGGGCCTAACATGATTCCTTTGGAGAACTTGGAGAAGATTCTTAAACAAATAGTAAGCATTCATCAGAATTTAGAACCAACTATACCCGTAGGTGTGTCATGAATAGAAATCTAAACACCGAACTACAGGTTCGTCTGTCTCAAGTTAAGGTATTGGCACTGGATGTAGACGGTGTCTTGACCGATGGTGGTCTTTACTACAGTAATAGTGGAGAGGAGTTGAAAAAATTTAATGTTAAAGATGGACAGGGAATCAAGCTACTCATGCAGGCGGGAATTGAAGTAGCCATTATTAGTGCTGATAATTCCGCTGCAACCCTGCATCGAGCAAAAAAGCTAGGTATCAAACGTGTCTTTGTTCACATTGACAACAAGTTAGCTATCCTTAAGCAAATTTGTAAAGAACTAAATTTGTCTCTGGCTCAAGTTGCTTATGTTGGCGACGATCTTAACGATTTACCAATTTTAAAGTCTGTTGGTTGCCCCTTAACGGTAGCTGATGCCATCCCAGAAAATCTAGCTCAGGCAGTATATGTAACTGAGTTACCAGGAGGGCAAGGTGCAGTGCGAGAAATCTGTAATCTGTTGTTGCAAGTTCACCAACGCGATTTACAAGCTTCGTTGTCAAACGGCGGAGTCCCGTCAAGCGGGATCGAGATAATCTCTGATACTAAAAGCCAAATTCTTTTTGAGTGACTTCCTCCCTCAATTTATTGAGGGCTTCCCAATCTCGCGATTGAGAGCTTCCTGTCCCACGCCACTTATCTAGAACAGCCCCA